>CAZVFR010000144.1:0-9219 GCA_964626505.1 uncultured Methylococcaceae bacterium | reverse complement strand
ATTTCTCACCAGAATGACAAGCCCTCGCTTGATCTTTGTTCCCACAAGGAATTTTTTTCTCTCGGAAATACAGTCCGTATTCCGCTCGGTCAGAAAATTCCTTGTGAAAACAAATCTCTGCGCGATCATCTTGCCCTCTGGTGAGAAATGTGGGCTGGCGATGCCCAGTTCGTTGTGTAAGTATTGATATTCGCGATGATTTGATCTGTATCCAATCCGGCTTCTGACAAGCATTCTTCTCGGGAGCCGTGGTTAATATAATGATCGGGAAGTCCCAAATTCAACGTCGGGATCAGTATCTGGTGGGCTTGCAGGCATTCATTGATGGCGCTGCCAGCGCCCCCGGCAATCGCGTTATCTTCCAGCGTAACCAAGATTTCATGCGTATCGGCCATTTGAATAATGGTAGCTTCATCCAATGGTTTGACAAAGCGCATGTTTACAACGGTTGCATTCAATGCTTCCCCGGCTTCCAGGGCGAGTGTAACCATAGCACCAAAGGCCAGAATCGCAATATTTTTGCCTTCACGTATCACTTCGGCCGTACCGATCGGTATAGCCGTCATTTCCGTATTGACCTCGGTACCCGGACCTTTGCCCCTAGGGTAACGGACTGAAGCGGGGCCGTCGTGCAAAAATCCGGTGTACAGCATCTGGCGGCATTCGTTTTCGTTCGATGCGGCCATAATGATGATGTTAGGAATGCAGCGCATATAACCAAAGTCGAAACTACCCGCGTGGGTTTGTCCATCGGGCCCTACCAGCCCGGCCCGGTCAATTGCGAACAGGACGGGAAGATTTTGGATTGCGACGTCGTGGATCAGTTGATCGTAGCCTCGCTGAAGGAATGTTGAATAGATAGCAACGACGGGTTTATAGCCCTCACAAGCCATGCCCGCAGCTACCGTTACACAGTGTTGTTCCGCAATTGCGACGTCAAAATAACGCTCCGGATATTGTTGTGAAAACTTGACCAAACCAGAGCCTTCTCGCATCGCTGGCGTTACCGCGAGCAATCTACGGTCTTTGTCAGCCATGTCGCACAACCATTGACCGAAAACCTGGGTATACGTAGGCTGGGTTGATTCGCTTTTAGGTAAATGATCCATTTCAGGGTCAAAAGTTGATACGCCATGGTAGGCAATCGGATCCTTTTCAGCGGGTAGATAGCCTTTACCCTTTTGGGTTACCACGTGCAAAAAGCGTGGTCCGGGCAAATTACGCAGGTTTCTCAAGGTTGTAATCAGGCTCGGTAAATCGTGCCCATCGATAGGCCCTATGTAGTTAAACCCGAGCTCTTCGAACAAAGTGCCTGGAACGACCATGCCTTTCATGTGTTCTTCAGTTCGGCGCGCAAGCTCCCACACGCTGGGCATGCGGCTTAAAACCTTCTTGCTTTCTGCGCGCACGGTCGAATACATTTTGCTGGACAGTATTTTAGCCAAATAGTTATTCAGCGCGCCAACATTGGGCGAGATCGACATGTCGTTGTCATTCAGAATAACCAGCAGATTCGCGTCCAAGGTGCCGGCGTGATTGAGCGCTTCAAACGCCATACCGCCGGTAATGCCACCGTCACCAATAACCGCGATCATTTGTTGATCCCGGTTATCCTGAGCCGCCGCGATAGCCATGCCCAACGCCGCACTGATTGACGTACTGGAGTGACCCACACCGAATGCGTCATAACTACTTTCTCCGCGTTTCGGGAATGGAGAAAGGCCTTCTTTTTTACGTATAGTGCGGATACTATCGCGCCGACCCGTAAGAATTTTGTGGGGGTAGGCTTGGTGCCCTACGTCCCAAACAATTTGGTCTTTCGGTGTATCGAAAATATAGTGTAACGCTACAGTCAACTCTACAGTTCCAAGTCCAGCTGCCAGATGCCCCCCGGATTGGCTTACGCTGTTCAGCAGGAAATTCCGAAGTTCGTCATTTAGTGCCTGCAGCTGGTCTTCCGGCAGTTTTCGAAGATCTTCCGGTGAATCAATTCCACTCAGCAAGGGATAGTCTGTCGATAGTTCCATGTCTTTGTGTACGGTAAGAGGTGTTGTGAAAAAGCAACAAACTTTGCAGGCTTAGAATCACTAGACGCCTTATATTAATGCATTTCCGACAGTTTGTGTATGAATTATCGTCGCTTTTTAACAAATATTTTTAGAATTAGTCAATTACCGTTCTGGGGCTTTTTAAAGATGTTATTGGGACGTATTTGTGTAGTAAATTCGGTTTATTATCAGTTTTTTTAGTTCTAAGATTGAAGTGTCAATATTGTATTTGTTCGAATGTGATTGAATAAAATACGGTACTTTTTTGTAATCTAAAGTAGTGTGTTCAGATGATAATCGTCCACCAAATTCATGGATGACGAACACAAAGGGTTTGCCCAAAGAGGCAAAGTTCGTATTGTTCTCGATCCGACGTAAATGACGCTAAGCCACAAAATAAAATTCTTGCTAAGAATTAAGACGGGCGAACTGACCCCAATTTTGTGGTCGTTTGTGTATTTTTATTGCGTTCTGGCCAGTTATTACATACTCCGACCTTTGCGAGAAGAAATGGGGGTTGCCAGCGGTGTAGATAAGTTGCAATGGCTGTTTACAGCGGTATTTGTTGTTATGTTGGCGATTGTACCGATCTATGGGTGGATTACCAGCCATTTTACCCGGCGGAAGTTTGTGCCTTGGGTGTATGTATTTTTCATTTGTAATCTGCTGGTTTTCTATGTGGTGTTTAGAGTGACTAACCGTGCGCTTTGGGCTGAGCGATCGTTTTTTGTATGGGTAAGTGTTTTTAATTTGTTTGTGGTGTCGGTGTTCTGGAGTTTTATGACCGATATTTTCAATATGGAGCAAGCAGAACGCCTTTTTGGAATTATTGCGGCTGGCGGCAGTGCCGGCGCGATTTCAGGACCGTTATTAACCGCAAGCTTGGTTAAATCAATTGGCGTCGATGCTTTGTTATTAATATCCGCGGTTATGCTGGCGGCTGCTGTTGTCAGTATTGGGCGTTTGATAGCTTGGATGGAGCGCAGCGGAACGGCTGTGCGACGCGCGATGAGACCCAAGCCAATAGGGGGTTCTATAATTGCGGGAGCCCGGTTGGTCTTGCGCTCGCGATTTTTGTTTTTGATCGCGGTTTATACCCTTGTAGCGACCATGTCCGGTTCAATCTTGTATTTACAGCAAGCGGACATTGTTTCTAGGGCCTTTGATCTACCTGAGCAACGGACCCAAATGTTCGCGTTGGTGGATTTGAGCGTGAATACTTTAACGGTATTGATTCAGGTTTTCCTGACGGGCCGGATCATAAGCGCCATTGGGATTACCAACGCAATTCGAATTTTACCGATCTTGGTGTTTCTGGGTATGTTGATCTTAGGTTTCTCGCCGCTGTTAGGGGTTGTTTTGGTTGTACAGGTGCTGCGCCGGGCGACGGCATTTTCAATTGCCGTGCCGACGGTGAATACATTGTTTACCGTTGTTACACCGGAGGAGCGCTACAAAGCCAAGCACTTTATCGATACTGTAATCTATCGTTTGGGTGATGTAACAAGCAGTTGGTTGTTCAGTTTTCTACGGGCTTCGGGCCATAACCTGGGGCTCATTGCAGTGTTTGGCGCTCTACTTGGGCTTGTTTGGACTGCGGTCGCGTTAGTTTTGGGACGAGAATTTTCGCGGCGGCGGTCTAAGAGGCTGTCTGGTTAAAATGATATTGGCTGCAAACGCCCCAAAATGGTCCATTTTTCCGATTATTCTTGTTAAATAGGCCAACTATTCGCCTCCAATAATCGATAAAATGTCCTCATTCTGGAACGTTTTCGCTGCAATACATTTTAACCAGACAGCCTCTAAGAATACCTTATATTCAAATATTGTTGGAAAGGGCTATGGTTTATCACCGGCGCTTTGCTTCCAAGACATTACGCAATTGGCCTATTTTGGCAATGATTTGGCTGAGCTGCGTGGTATCTTTAATCTCCAAGGTCATTGTCATATTGACCGTTTGGTCTTGAATATTGGAGTGGGTGCTGGCTTCTTGAATGTTCACGTGCTCGTTGGACAATATTTGGGTAATATCCCTGAGTAAATCTTGGCGGTCGAAGGCTCTGACGCTGATGTCAACGGGGTAAGCCTGTGGTATGTGTCCCCAAGTAACGTCGACCAATCGGTTTTCTTTGTCTTGTGTTATTTGCAGAATGTTGGTGCAATCCTGCCGATGTATGGCGATGCCTTTCCCTACCGTGATGTACCCGATGATGAGGTCACCGGGTAAGGGTTTGCAGCATTGCGCGAAATTTGTCATCAAATTGCCGACGCCCTGCACTGTAATATCATCATGGTGGATTTGTGTTTTGGGCTTTTTGCTAGCTTGAATATTAAAGAAACTATCGTGTTTTTCCCTGGGGTCTAGTGCTTCCGCAAGCTGGTTTACTGTTATATCCGCACGCCCGATACGAATTAGTAAATCGTCGAATTTGGAAAGATGAAAATGGTTCAGCAAATTATCGGGATCGATTTCGTTGATATTCAAGCGTTGGCGTTCTTTTTCCAATATTGTTTTGCCGTCGCGGGCATTTTTTTCGTGGTCTTGTTCGCGAAACCAATGGCGGACTTTGCTTCTCGCGTGGGAGGTTTTTAGGTAACCCAGATGGGGTTCTAGCCAATTGTGGCTGGGCGAACCTTCTTTTGCCGTCAATATCTCAATTTGTTCACCGGATTGCAGCGCGTAAGTCAGTGGCACAATACGTCCATTAATTTTGGCGCCGCGGCAGCGGTGTCCAACCTCGGTGTGTACCGCGTAAGCAAAATCCAGCGGCGTGGAGCCTTTTAGCATGTCTTTCAGTTCACCTTTGGGTGTCAACACGAAAATACGATCGGTGTACAGATCGGTTCGAAAGTCGTCCAACAAACTATTATCGTCATCTTTATTTTCCAACAGCCGACGAATAGACGCGATGGTTTTTTCCGTTGCGGTATCTTGTTTTCCGCCTTCCTTGTAGCGCCAATGCGCGGCTACACCGAGTTCGGCAAAGTGATGCATATTTCGGGTGCGGATTTGGATTTCCACCATGGCGGAATCGGGGCCGACAATCACGGTATGTAGGGATTGATAGCCGTTGGGTTTGGGGTTGGCGATATAATCGTCAAATTCCTGCGGTACATATTGCCAGCGCCCGTGCGCAATCCCCAGTGCGGTGTAGCAGGTGGCCACTTTGTCCACGATGATGCGCACGGCACGCAAGTCGTAAACTTCGACAAAGTCTACTTTTTTACGCTGCATTTTTTTCCGAATACTGTAGATATGCTTAGGGCGGCCTTGGATTTTGGCTTGTATGCCATGCTTGTCGAATTCCGAACTCAGTTCAGAAATAAAATTTACCAGGTAGGCTTCGCGGTCGGCTCGGCTTTCGGTTAATGAATTCGAGATTTTTTTGTACAGCTGAGGTTCTAAATACCGAAAGGCTAAATCCTCGAGTTTCCACTTTAACTGTCCGATTCCAAGGCGGTTTGCAAGCGGCGAGTATATGTCGAGCGTTTCTTGGGATATGGTTAAGCGAACCTCGTAATCTTCATGGGGGAGAATACGCAGTCGTTGGACTCTATAGGCCAGCTTGATCAAGACCGCGCGTACGTCGTCTATCATGGCTAATAGCATACGGCGCAGTGTTTCGGCTTGATCCGGTTTGAAAATAAATTCCGGCGAATAGACATTGAATGTATTCAGCCAATTGACGTTGTTGACCATACTCGCGATTGTTTTGCCGAAGTGCTCCTCGATAGTATTTTCGTCGAGCTGGTCTCTAAGGCGTGGGTCGCTCAGCAATGCGGCTACTAGCGTGGTCGCGTCTACTCCCAAACCGTGAAGAATCAGCGCTACATCGCTGCCTTTGGGTCTAATAATCGGCTTTGTATTTTCGATAGGTGTAGCAAAGGCTTTTTCGATTTGCTCGGCGTCTTCTTTGGAAAAACCATGGGTTAGTTCGCGTAAAAGTTTGTTGTCAGCTTTTGGGTCGGTACTCACTTGATTCGCGTGAATGCTAATATCGGATCAATTAAGAATGTACCCATCGGCCAATGCCGTGTATTCTTCGATCTGCGCAGTTTGCCAGGCTGCATCGCGGTCCAATTCAGTTGCCATCAGTTCGGCGACCTTAGGGGCCATCTCGACACTTGCACGTGCATTCAGTAGCAGTGCTCGTGTGCGTCGCGCCAGAAAATCTTCTACGCTACGTGCCATTTCCTTGCGTTCGGCCCAAATCACTTCCGCCGCAATCGTTGGAAGTGCCGGGTGAATCTGTTGCTGGTATTCCGCGTTTTCAGCAATTAATGTGCGAACATTGTTTGCATCCGCGCCGTACCAGGCGAGATTTCCAAACTCGTTCGCATGGTGGTGAAAGCCATGAATCTGCAGGTTTTCGGTCACGCAGGGCTTATTGTTCAACTCGGCTAAAATTTGGATTTGATCGATTGCGTCTTCCGCCATCTTTCGATAAGTCGTCCATTTCCCACCGGCCACAGTCATGAGTCCGGAGTGCGAAATAACAATGCAATGGTCGCGTGAAAGATTTGCCGTGTCACCTTCCTGGCTGTTCCCGACCAAAGGTCTGATTCCGGCAAAGACGCTCAACACATCTTTGCGGGTAGGGTCATGGTCCAAGTATTGTGCGGCGTATTCCAAAAGAAAATCTATTTCTTCGGGCAGCGGTTGTGGCTCGATTGAAATTTCATCAATCGGTGTGTCGGTGGTTCCGACCATTACACAATCGTGCCACGGAATCAGAAAAATAACCCGTCCATCGTGGGTGTGCGGTACGAGTATCGCGGTTTTGCCGGGTAGAAAAGATCCCGGCAGCATCAAGTGTACGCCTTGGCTGGGTACGATTAGACTCTGAATGCCGGGTTCATCCATTTCGCGCACTGCGTCGCAGAATGCCCCGGTTGCATTGATTACGGCTTTGCACTGCAAATTGTGATCCCGGTTGGATTCAAGGTCCTGTACTGTCAAGCTGTCGATAATGCCTTGTGTTTTGTGCAAGGCTGTCACATTCATATAGTTGATGACGGTTGCGCCTTGGTTAACCGCTGTTTGGGCCAGGTTTATGGCAAGCCTGGCGTCGTCGAATTGGCCGTCGTGGTAGACGATTCCGCCATGCAGGCCTTGTTGTTCAATGGTTGGAATCATGCTGACGGTTTCTTCCAGCGATAAGATCTTGGATTTGCCGAAGCCAAGCTTGCCTGCCATCAGGTCGTATATTTTCAATCCGATGCCGGTCCAGGGAGCATCCCACCAATCGTAATTAGGTACCACCAAGGGTAGATCAGAGACTAGATGCGGCGCGTTTTGGCGCAGTATGCCGCGTTCCTTTAAGGCTTCTAAGACTAAGGAAAAATTACCTTGTTGTAGATAGCGGACGCCGCCGTGGACGAGTTTGGTCGAGCGAGAGGATGTGCCCTTGGCGAAATCTCCTCGTTCGAGTAACAGGGTTTTATAGCCACGTGACGCAGCGTCTACCGCGCAGCCGAGTCCCGTGGCTCCACCCCCGATTATAATCAGGTCCCATACGTCAGTCTGTTTTGACAACCTGCCGATCATGGTATCACGGTCCATATTTCTCTCCCGAAATTTGGATTAGCGGCTGGCGATTCGCCTGAGGAATTATCATTCGAGCCACCGGCTCGTTCGTTGAACGGCTTTTTCCCAATAGGCTCGACGGGAACGAATTTGATCTGCATTGCCTTCGGGTTCAAATCGCCGTTCTGTTGTTTGCTGGTTCGCAAGGGT
Source organism: uncultured Methylococcaceae bacterium (assembly GCA_964626505.1). Taxonomy (GTDB): domain Bacteria; phylum Pseudomonadota; class Gammaproteobacteria; order Methylococcales; family UBA1147; genus CAZUGA01. The sequence goes on along the minus strand of CAZVFR010000144.1, from coordinate 1,434 downwards.
GTCAAGATCAGGCCATACATCGGTTGCGAGTCCGGCAAGGTACGCCGCGCCCAGAGCAGTGGTTTCGGTGATCTGTGGGCGGAATACGGAAACACCAATTATATCGGCCTGAATCTGCATGAGTAAATTATTCGTACAAGCACCACCATCGACGCGCATCTCGTCAATTGTAATGCCGGTTTCCTGTTTCATGGTGTCGAGAAGATCCGCGACCTGGTACGCAATGGCTTCGAGCGCTGCGCGGGCGATATGGGCGCGGTTGGATCCACGGGATAATCCCAGCAAGGCTCCGCGTGCGTAAGGATCCCAATGCGGTGCGCCGAGTCCTGTAAATGCGGGTACAAAATAAACTCCGTGGCTATCGTTCACGCTGGCGGCTAACGTTTCACTTTCCTGCACGGATTGGATGATGCCCAGCCCATCGCGTAACCATTGTATGACAGCGCCACCGGTATAGACGCTGCCTTCCAAGGCATAAGTTAAACGCTTGCCGATTTGCCAGGCGACCGTTGTTAACAATTTGTTGGTCGATTCCGCCGGCTTATTTCCCGTGTTGAGGAGCATGAAACAGCCGGTTCCGTAGGTGGTTTTGATCGATCCGGCTTGGGTGCATTGTTGGCCGAACAGCGCGGCTTGCTGGTCCCCGGCGATACCCGCGATGGGCAGCGATTTGCCGAATATCTCCGCTGTGGATTCGCCATAAATCTCACTTGAAGATCGGACTTCGGGTAGCAGTGAATGCGGAATGTCAAAAAGATCTAACAATGAATCATCCCAACATCCGTCATGAATATTGTATAACAGTGTGCGGGATGCATTGCTGGCATCGGTGATATGCAGTCGGCCTTGAGTCAGCTTGTAGATCAACCATGAGTCGATTGTTCCAAACGCGAGGCTACCGTCTTGTGCTTTCGCCCTGGCTCCGGAAACATTTTCAAGTATCCAGCGAATCTTGGTCGCGGAAAAATAAGCATCCAGTAACAAACCGGTTTTTACGCGAATCGAAGTCTCGTGGCCATCAGCTTTGAGTTGTTCGCAATACTCGCTGGTACGTCGGTCTTGCCACACAATCGCATTGTAGATGGGCTGCCCTGTGCGGCGGTCCCAAACTACAGTGGTTTCGCGCTGATTCGTGATACCAATGGCAGCAATATCGTGCAGCTGTGAGCCTGCTGCTTCAATGGCCTGCATGGCAACCTGGTGTTGAGATGACCATATTTCATTGGCATCGTGTTCCACCCAGCCGGGTTGCGGGAAAAGTTGCTGAAATTCCTGTTGAGCCAGCCCCAGGATTGACCCTGTCGCATCAAACACAATTGCGCGAGAACTTGTAGTTCCCTGATCCATGGCAAGAATTGTTTTCATATTGGCCTCCCTTCGATTGATCGCTTCGAAACAGAGTAGCGTTTATCGGTCTTTAGTGCCAGGCTGCGT
>CAZVFR010000143.1:1523-9239 GCA_964626505.1 uncultured Methylococcaceae bacterium | reverse complement strand
CCGATCACGCTCGGGATTGTTAAGATCAGCGCCACCATAGTTTAAACGCGGATAACCCCAAATCTTGGTCCCATCCTCGTGCACGATGGTTTCTTTCGCGTATGAATGCCACGCGAACGGCGCGGAATAAGTTTTTTCATCCTGCGTCCGCAACGAAGTAACCCACCAATCGAATAGACTTAGCGGTTCACTTGCATAGCCGTTTTGGCTTTGACCGTTATCGACGGCTGAGGGTCTGAAATGCACTGTATCCAGCAGGCCTATCAGCAAAAAGGCACTCAGTACGACGGCGGATACCATACCGACTTTATGCGTTACAACCTTACGCCAAGGGCGTCTTAGATGCTCTTTTGAACGCGTCCTAAAGATTAGAGCAATAACCGCGAATAACAACAAAAACACCAGTGCGTCGGTCCAAAATACTACCCATCTATCCATCGTTCAGGAAAGCCTTACCCGGGGATCAACCAAGGTATACGAGATATCTGTAAGCAATAACCCCAGAATGTAGAGTACCGATCCCAGAAAAACCATCGACCTGACAATCGCAAAATCCTGTCGGTTGATCGCGTCAATGGTGTAGCTCCCCAAGCCCGGAATACTGAAAAAAGACTCAGTAATCAGACTGCCCATAAATAAGGTCGGCAAAATCACCACCACACCCGTCAATATTGGAATTAAGGCATTGCGCAGCACGTGCGTAAACAGCATGCGAGTTTCCGGCAAACCTTTGGCTCTAGCCGTTCTAACATAGTCCTTTTCGACCTCTTCCAGAAATAGCGTCCGGTACCAGCGAGTGCCCGAACCGATGCCCGACACTAAACCGATGAGCACAGGTAAAATCAAAAATTTAACCGCCTCCAACCCGGTATCGTAGCCGGATATGGGCACCATTTGCAGTAGCTTACCCACCAGAAACTGGCCCGCGATGATATAAAAAAGCGCCGAGATCGACATCAATATAACGCAGCCGATCACCCCCCAGAATTCCAGATAAGTCGAGCGGAAAAAAACCATCATCACCGCAAAACTGATATTGGCCAGTAGCCCCAGTATTAACGACGGTATCGCGATGGCCAGGCTGGGCCACATACGCTGTTGGATATCCGACCCGATATTGCGGCCGCTATCCGAACGGCCAAACTTAAACAAGAACAAGCCTACCGATTTCTGATAAAAGATGGTCTCGGTTAATGTTTTCGTGCCGGACTGTTGCTTATTCCAAAGCAGCGGCAGATCGTATCCACGCTCGGACTTCCACTTTTGCACCGCCTCCTGGGTCACATGTTTCTGGCCCAGCTGCATGCGTGCCATATCATCGGGCGTATTTACGACAAAAAACAACATGAAGGTTAATATATTCACGCCCATCAACAACGGAAAAGCGTACAGCATGCGTCGTAAAATATAATTAAGCATGACTCAAAACGCTCTGGCGCCTTGCTTGCGCTTATACTGAAGCCACGCCGGAATCAGCATCAACACAACCAATACCGCGAATACGATTAACGGCCAAACCACGGGATTATTCCATTGCCGCTGCCGCATCTTCCTCATCGACGAATCGATTTTGGTATATTTCAAGCGGTTATTAGCCATCAGGTTAGGCTTAAGATTTTTATACCAGCTGTGAAATAAGCTGAAACTTTTGGGATGAAACCCAAATATCCAGGGTGCGTCCCGACGGATGATCTCCTGCAGCTGCAAAATGAGTTGAAAGCGCTCAGGACCATCATCCATATTACGCATGCGTTCGAATAATTCGTCAAATTCCGGGTTTTCATAGTTCACCGCGTTTTCCCCGCCGGTTTTCACCTTGGCATTCGCGCCATGCAGTAAAAAAAAGAAATTTTCCGGATCCGGATAATCCGCATTCCACCCCCACATAAATATTTGCGCATTCCCGTTACGCATTTTTTGCTGGAAGCGATTGTAATCCGTGGTACGTATAACCAGCTGAATTCCCAACTTGGTGAACTGCTTTCGATACCAATTCAGCCGGGCCTTGTCATCGGGCCCGCTGGCCACGGTATCCAGATACAAAACCAAAGGCTTTCCGTTTTGCGGATTATGACCGCCAGGATATCCGGCCGATGTCAGTAGGCGCTTAGCTTCATCCAAGACTTTTCGCCGCGCCGCGCCGTGTACCCAATCATAGACATACGGATTAATACCCTGCTCTCCGTCTTGAGCTCCGAAGATTCCAGGCGGTAGTAAACCCTGCGCGGCTACGCCTCGGCCATTTAGAAAAATCGAGATATATTCCTCATAATCGATCGCGATCGAAATTGCTCGGCGTAGTTGCCTGGATCGATCCGAATAACCCCCAACAACCGAATCCAGCATATTAAACCCCATATAGGATATCGACGTTGTAACAGCTGTTTGTAGATGAATCCCCCTGTCCTGCATGGTTTGCGTCAATTCGGCATCGCCCTGCCCGGTAAACTGAACCGCCTGATCGAAGCTATCGGATGCGATTCCTGAGGCATCGTAGTAACCTTGTAAAAATTTGTTCCAATACGGTATATTTTCTTTCTCCAGCGTATAAACCACTTTGTCGATAAACGGCAGAGGCTTACCCGCATCTTCCAACAATCCATTAGCCTTGTCCGCGGGCTCTCCACGTACCGGGTAGCTTTCCGGGTGATAATTTGGATTTTTGGCCAAAATCATGCGCCGATTGGGATTGTTCTCCACCAACATATAAGGTCCGGTGCCAATTGGGTACCAATCCAGTGTAATATTCTTTTCTCGAAGTTCCGGTTGGGCATAAAAATCAATAGCCTCCCAGGGCATGGGCGAAAAAAACGGCATGGCCAACCAATAACGAAATTGTGGATATTTACCACGCACGCGAACCCGGTAGGTATATCGATCGATAATCTCAGCGCCGTCCAAGCTAAAATCATTCAAATCAATCGCTTCGCTTTCGGCTGATTTTTGCCGATTTTTAAGTTCTACGTCCAGTTGGTCAAGTCCCACGATATAATGCTTCATCAACTCCGCAATTGGCGAGTGGATTATGGGATCCACCAAACGCTTAATCTGATAAACATAATCATCAGCAATCAGCTCGCGCGAAGCGGTCGACTCGAAATCACTGATTTCCTGAATTCGCGCAAGCTGAGCGGTATTTAAGTGATGATACAAAAACCGGCCTGCGGAGTTTTTGGCGAATGCCGGATGCGGCTGGTAACGCACACCTTGGCGGATGCGAATCTCATATTCACTAAACGCAATCAACGCCTCGTCCGCATCGTTCGGCAAAAGCCGGCCCTGCTTATCTTTATACGAAACCTCGGGCATAGCCTCACTAACCAATGGAATCAATGTGTAGGGACGTATCAGATAATGGTATTGTAACGCTGGTTCGTAAATCTGCCCCAACAATGCGTATTCGTTTGAGCTGTAGGCTACGGCCGGATCCAAATGTTTGGGCCGCTCCGAAAATGAACTATACAAAATGCTTTTCGAACCTGCTTCGGGAGGATAGGGATCATTCCACGGTTTACTTTCGCAAGCTGTCAAACCGGTAAGTGATGACAGTAGAATCAATACTAACTGCACAAAGAATTTCGATGGGTATTGATTCATCCAGTCTTATCCAAAGCGGCATAACAAGCTTAAACAAAAGCCACACATCTCAACGCTCTCTAGCACTCGCGCTCTTTATATCGATACTTTGGACAAAAAACCACCCGCGTTGACAGGGACCGATTCGGACACCAAGTAGCCTCCCAATTCAGTCAAGGCCTTGCGGTAGACTTCTCTTTTAAAAAAAACCACTTCATCGACCGGATACCAAAAATCAACCCAGCGCCAGCCGTCGAATTCGGGTCGGGCGGAACAGTCGAAGCGCACGCAACGCTCGCTGGATTTCATTTTCAGAATAAACCACAACTGCTTCTGGCCTTTACACAGCGGAAAAGAATGCTTACGGATATATTTATCTGGCAGATCGTAGCGCAGCCAACTTTGGGTTCGCCCGATAATTTCAACGTGTTCCTTGCGTAGCCCAACCTCCTCATAGAGCTCCCGATACATAGCCTCTTCAGGGTCTTCATGGCGCTTGATTCCGCCCTGCGGAAACTGCCAAGAATCCATTCCAGCACGACGCGCCCAAAAAAGTTTGCCTTTCTCATTGCAAAGAACTATTCCGACATTATGGCGATATCCTTGTGAGTCGATCATATTCCGATTCCGAACAATCTGGTTACGTAGCTATTCTGTGCGTTACTGTCTGGCTCTATAACTGCGCCACGAAAACGGTTGAAACAGTATAGAACAGCTACCTGGTTTTAAATTATTCACGCTTAATTCAATACAGTGATGTGAATGTTTTGCCTGGGCCAATTGTTCCATAAACAAGAGTTTTTCGCCAGAAAAGCATTTACATTTAATCGCAGCCCGCTATGCTTAGCGACCTTTAATTTAATCTGGAAGATTGTGTGGGCCTTGCCATATTTGATTTAGACAATACTTTGCTAAACGGCGACAGCGATTATCTGTGGGGGCAATTTCTGGTCGATCAGGGCATTGTCGATCGCGAATATTACGCAAGAACCAACGCCGAATTTTATGCGGATTACCGGCAGGGAACGCTTAATATATTCGAGTTTTTAAATTTTGCATTAGCACCACTCGCGGCCCACGAACTCAAACAACTGCATCAATGGCGCGACCAATTTATCCAAGAAAAGATTAAACCGATTGTGTTACCCGCGGCTACCGACTTAGTTGGTAAACATCGCGACACCGGGGATACACTATTGGTCATCACGGCAACCAATAAATTTGTCACCGAGCCAATTGTCGCTTTATACGGTATCGATAATATACTCGCCACGGTTCCGGAAATGATTGACGGCCGCTACACAGGCCGGGTTGAAGGTATCCCGTGTTTTCAGGATGGCAAAGTCAAACAATTGGATGCGTGGTTGGAAGCAACCGGTTTAACGCTGCACGACAGTTGGTTTTATAGCGACTCACTGAACGATCTGCCATTGCTTGAGAAAGTCAACAACCCGATCGTGGTCGATCCGGACGAAACCCTCGAACGCATTGCGCGAGAAAAACAATGGCCCGTTATCAGCCTACGCGGCGAAAAATTACCTGAACAGAAAAGCACGGGCCGGTAAAAGACACCAGCCCAAATCTATTTCTTCCGAATATAAAAATGCTGCGTTCCGTCTTCTTCAAAATACTCAAGTATGGTATTTCCAGTCTGATCCGAGAAAACGCCTATGTCCAGATGGGCAGCCGGATCCGTCGCCAAAACGCGCACGATTTCACCGCTCTGCATTGAAATCAGCGCCTTTTTTAATCGCAGTAGCGGTAATGGGCAATTTAACCCACAAGCGTCAATTTCATGATCAAACTCTAACATCAATATTTACCTATCAAACCTGTTGTCGAACACGCCCTGAGCCATTCCCTGGCTCAAAGCAAGATCCCGCTAACTCAGAAGTTTATTATACCGATAGAACTCTAAGAGGCTGTCTGGTTAAAATGTATTGCAGCGAAAACGATCCAGAATGAGGCCATTTTATCGATTATTTAAGGCGAATAGTTGGCCTATTTAACGAGAATAATCGGAAAAATGGACCATTTTGGGACGTTTGCAGCCAATATCACTTTTGACCAGACAGCCTCTAAATCCGCTCGGCAACCGTGACGGTCCACCATGGCCCCTGAGTACGGTTCAGCTGGGACGCCCAGTACCACGATGACACGTCATACCAACTGTCTTGATCAAAACGATCGTAGATCCTTTCACAGACCCGATACCGCAGACCTTCGCGTTCCGCAAGAACACATCCCCACAATTTTGCGTTGTTATCACGGCGTATAGGCTGAGTTTCAAGCCGAAAACCGGATCCGCGCAAGCAATCCGCGGACGGATGCACACTCCGCGATGCACGTTCTACATAGCGCATGACAATTTCGCGCGATCCGTCCGTAAAGCGCGCGATTTTACCTGGAAACCCGTTCGTAAATCCACGTTCCCGCTCGGTCAAATCAAGTTTTTCCAGGACCTGGCCATCAAATTCTTCCGGCCAACCCGGAAATTCCGAATTATTGCCCTGGATCGACGACTCAGACACAGCGAATGGAACCAAGGCCGCGCAGATATGTATAAATAAAATCAAGCCATTGCGCATAGTCTTCGACCTTGTAAATATTTATGTATTGACAGTACCGCAACGGTCACCAACAAAAAGCTCAAAAGACCGATAGCCTGATGGGCCACCGGCGGCGCCTTGATGATGCCACTTTCGGTGAAAAACAGCAGTGTTGCTCGCAGCACATTGCCGATAAATACCGATGTAAGCGTAAAGCTTGTACTGACCCAACAGGCCGCCACCCCGAAGTTGCGCAGCATCGCCAAGGTAAAATTAAGATACAAGCCCGCCCACAGCATCTTTATACCCGCGCACGGCGCATCCACAACGATTATCTCCCCCATCCAGTGCAACAGAGTACCTTGAGCCTGAACCTCGTAACCCACCACCCCCAAAATCTGCGCCGCTACGGCAGCCGTTATGAAGCGTACCGGGAAGCCTCCATAAAACTGGATGGATGCGATTACCGGAAGCGATAGTATCAAAAGACCTAACACACCCGGTTGCAATAATTTGCCATAGCACATTGAACTCAAAGTCAGAGCAAGCGCCACCATCGCAATCATCCCCCTCGCTAAGGGCGGTAGAAAGTTGTACCCGAGAACGTAGACGCAGACAATCCCCGACGAGATCAATACCGCCGAACCGGTGCTTGCACCGAATCGTCCTCGCATCAACAGCAGGACAGCAACTGTGCTCAAGGCCAATACACCCCAGGGTTCATCCGACCCGTCGGCTATGCGTTGGATATACCAAGACCAAACGGGCCAAAAGCAAAGTAGCTGCGCGATTACAAATTTTCGAGACTTAAACATATGCTAACCTCAACATGCAGATCTACGCTTGCCATACACTCGGCCATTTTTACTAAAAACCGACCCTAACAAGACAACCGCCAGCACGGCCAACAAACCGACCATTTCGGGCTCGGGCGCGGTCGCGACCACACCACTCACAGCCAGATTCGAAACACCTTGCGGCAGTGGAAGCGCTTGCTTTACGGATGTACTCTGACCGCTTGGATTGGCGATAACTTCATCCACAGCGATAAATGATGTGTATTTGGTGAGTAGATTGTAGCTTAGGCCCAATGTGGTAATTTCGGCACGGCGCTCAGAGTCAGGCGCAAGCTTCTCAAAATCGCCCAAATCAGCAATACGTTGCCTCGCCCAAAGATAACGTAAAGCCCGGTTGGAATCCGGTCTAGCGGCTTTCGCCACGTCAATTGGCTGAATAGTCCGTGTATCGCCTTGATAGCCACTGATCTCAATTTGGCCTTGCGCTTTACCACGCCACTTTCCGAATACCGTCAGAGGCCGTTGTGCAAATAAGTCCGGTGCTTGTTTAGGCTCTACGTCATAGACATCGAAGCCGTCAAAATCGATTTCGATATTCGTCAATACCGGCGTCTCAATATAGCGGCGAAATCTTTCCGCGGCTTTGGCCGCTTCGCTAGGCGACGTAATGATCATGGGTTCTCCACGACCCGCACGGGCCAGACCTTCCATTAGAAAACGATTGACGCTTGAGCCAATACCGAACGAAAAAAAGTTAGCCTGATTCAGATGTTCACGAACATATTCGAAAGCAT
>CAZVFR010000143.1:777-1513 GCA_964626505.1 uncultured Methylococcaceae bacterium | reverse complement strand
AGCATCGGTTTCAATCGAAACATAACCGTCGGACACAATCACAAAACTCCGCGCCGTGCCGTCTCCGGCCGACATCGCCATGGCGCGCTTCAACGCCGGCAGCAGCCGTGTTCCGCCACCGCCCTGCTGGTTTTCCAACATCGCGATAGCTTGCCTGATATTGGCCGCAGTTACTGGTAAAGATGACTCGGCCAAGACCGATGAACCACCCGAGAAAAATAGAATATTGAACGAATCTCTAGGCCGCAACCCGGTTAACAGCTCCTGCATGAGTTTTTTGCTGGTATCCAGCGGAAACCCGTGCATGGAACCGGATACATCGACGACAAAAATATACTCGCGTGGTGGAATTTCCTGTGGTCGCACACGTTTTGGCGGCTGCGACAAAAGCAGAAAGAAATTCTCGTCTTCACCTTCGTAAAGGAGCAAACCCGACTCGATTTCGTCTCCGCGCAAGCGATACCGCAGAATATAATCTCGGTTACCGCCATTGGTTTCGCCGCTCTTCAATCGAACTTGGGCGGTGTTTTGCTCGGAATAGTTTATATCTACAACATGCGACGGCGAGCTTAAACCCTGAATTGGAATGCCCGTCGCCAAACCGACACTGATATTAAACGCATAAGGTACGGGCTGCCCCTGCTGTAAAAACGGATTCGCAATCCAACGCTCGCTGTCCGACGCACCACGGGCCGGTGTTTCCGAATAGCGCGGGCCGACTACTGTTAGACGACAA
>CAZVFR010000143.1:0-767 GCA_964626505.1 uncultured Methylococcaceae bacterium | reverse complement strand
TGATCTTCCGGTTGGTTGGAATAACGTGGACCGACTACGGTCGGATAGACAAACGCGTAAACACCCTCTTCCGGCACCAGTAACTCGGTATACGCGAGCTCAACAACAACTTTGTCGCTCGGCATAATATTGGCCACATTCATTTGAAATACATTAGGGCGCTGTTGTTCCAGCAAAGATGCCCGTTTCCCTTGTTGTTTAGCCTGCCTATATTCGATCCGCGCTGCTTGGCTCTCTTTAATCTTGGCCTTAATAACCCGCTCGCCGATCGTCATTTGCAGGCCATAGACCGCCGCCCGAGTCGAACCTGGAAAGACATAAATGGCCTCAATAGGTTGACTACCCCTGTTTTGATACGTTTGGGTTACTCTTACGTCAGCAATCACCCCCGCAATATCAACTTCGGCTGAAGTTTGCTGCAAAGGCAGCGCTTCGATACCCGCCATATTTTCGGAAATCACCTGGAAATAAGGCGACAAAGTTTTATCCGCGCCAGCAGCGTGAACCCATGCGCTGGGCAACATAAGAAGAACCAGGCAGACTAAAATACGCCTATTCCTGAATGACTTAAGTTTGTACATATCGATCTCCTCTTGATTATTGAGTGTGAATACGGCGTTGCAAAACAACACCGTTAATCGCAGTCTAATAATCCAAGACGGATCTAATTTGAGGGATTCGTGAATTCGATGTGAAATCGGGATGAAGTCGCATGCAGAACAGTTTGCTCGGGAGAGATTTCAAACTAACGACCTGATTCGAAATCA
>CAZVFR010000142.1:0-9297 GCA_964626505.1 uncultured Methylococcaceae bacterium | reverse complement strand
CATAAATTATCGATGCTGCCAATCACCGAGAAGCTTCTGCCCAAGATCGAAAAACCACCAAAACGAAAATCCAGTGGTTACCGGGGCAAAAAACCCAATCATTCCAAAAATACCCAGTACCACCAACACAAAAACAGGCGAGCAGGCTAGCATTAATCCAATCAATACCATTCAATTTTACCCTGCATTACATTGAATCGAGGCACTAAGAGGCGGTTTGGTTAAAAGTGCTATTGACTGCAAACGACCCGAAATATTCGATTATGTTGATGAAATACATGCAAGTATTTCACCCCTTCGGTGCGGCACTTACGCTGTCCAAATTCCCTCCTACCGGATTTGTTGTTAAATAGTTCGACTATTCGCCTCAAATAATCGATAAAATTGCCTCATTCTAGATCATTTTCGCTGCAAAACATTTTAACCAGGCAGCCTCTAACAGTCGTAAGGAACCCGCATGCCCGTAAAGCCTAAAATCCTACACCGGGAAATCCTCGCATCGACAAGACTGTTCCGCATAGAATCGCTGGATTTGGAGTTCAGTAACGGTACCCGCTGTACCTTCGAACGACTCGCTCGCGGTTCATCTGGCGGTGCTGTGCTAATCGTACCGATGCTCGACGATCAAACCGTACTATTGATACGCGAATACGCCGCCGGGGTCGAACGTTACGAAGTTGGACTACCCAAAGGTAAAACCGAACGCGGCGAACCCATATTGAGCGCGGCAGAACGCGAACTCAAGGAAGAAGTCGGCTACGGCGCTAGAGATTTAAAGCTGCTGTCTTCGTTGACGGTTGCACCCGGATACTTGGAACACTCGACCAATATTATCGTGGCGCGCGACCTCTATGAAGAAAGGCTTCCCGGCGACGAACCGGAAGAGCTGGAAGTAATTCCGTGGAAAATAAACAACATTGAAGGCTTAATCGCAACCGGTGATTGTACCGAAGCCCGAAGTATTGCTGCATTGTATATGACCAAGGAGTATTTGAATGGCAAAAAATTCTGAGCTAAGCGCGTTACTTGAACCTGTCATAGCTACGTCCCGAAAGGCTGGCGAAAAAATACTGGAAATATACGCTCAGGATTTCCGCGTAGATATCAAATCCGATAATTCCCCGCTGACCGAAGCCGACATGGCTTCTCACCACTGTCTAGTCGCCGGGCTGGAAAAACTTCAGCCGCAATTTCCTATTTTGTCCGAGGAATCCAGCGAAATTAGCTACACGGAACGCAAGTCATGGGAATACTATTGGTTGATTGATCCCTTGGACGGCACCAAAGAATTTATCAAAAGAAACGGGGAATTTACTGTAAATGTCGCGTTGATACATGAAAACAAGCCGATTCTAGGGGTTGTTTATGTACCCGTAACTGACGAATGCTATTTTGCGGCTTCAGGACTCGGTGCATTCAAACAGACTGGAACCACCGATCCCAAGCCGATCTCGGTCAGACATCAGGTTCCGGAGCCGCTCACGGTTGTCGGTAGCCGTTCCCACAAAACCGGCGATCTGGCGGATTACTTGGCGCGCTTGGGACGACACAAACTTAAATCCGTTGGAAGCTCGCTGAAATTTTGTCTAGTCGCGGAAGGAGAAGCCGACCTTTATCCGAGAATGGGGCTTACATGTGAATGGGATACGGCCGCTGCGCAATGCGTCGTCGAACAGGCCGGGGGTAGGGTCACCGAAATCGACGGTAGACCACTGCAATACAATGCAAAAGAATCTTATCTAAATCCTTATTTCCTGGTATTCGGTGATAAAACCAAAGATTGGTCGCAATACGCGGGCTGATCGTCAATCCAACGCATAGGTGCCTAAACCTGGGGGCATTTTCGACTACGCTTATAGCAACTCTGACACAACGCGAAGAATTGTTGAGCCCATGTCTACACCAAACCGTACAAGAATCGATCAATTTCCTAGTGAATTAGCAACCCAAATTGCCCAGCAGACGCCGTATTCCAAAGAACAGGCGCTACGTGGGTTTTATGGAATGTTATCGTGTTACGGAAACACTGCGGATACCGCTACGGCGATTAAAGAATTTCTCAACTGCATCCCACCAGAATAATCTCTACAAATCGGCGTGGTTAAACCTTATACAGCGGCTCTAAGCTAGCCTTATTAGCTACCGACCGTTGCGACTTGTTCGCCTGAAAAATTTTGAACGCATCCCAGCACGCGGTTCCCGACCAGTTCTCGTCAACGCGGCTGTAAAGCAAGCGACTAAGGCGCTGAACTTCTTCGCTCAACCTGCCATCACAACGAAACGCCAACGCCGATAAACTTCCCGGTGGTGTCTCCGGCCACCGATATTTCGCCCATCCCAAGAGGGCATCTTTGGCTTGATCCGGATTCTTCTCACGGCAGGCTTGTTTTAGCTGGCGAACGAAACTGCTACTATTTTCCAACACGGGTGAATCGATCGATTTTTGCTTTGTACCGCGACTGGACACGAATAAATAAACCAAGGTTCCCCCCCAACCCAGCGCCAGAAACAACGCCACCCATCGCCACAATACTGACTCGACTTCGGTGTCATTAGGCAAGTTATTGGCCCTAGGTTTAGGTGCTGATTCAGCACTAGGAGTGTCATTTGGAATACCGGGCGCTTGCGTGCGATTCTGCTCCGCTGAGGGTAATCCGTGTATGACCGAATCAGCTAATCTCGCAACTTCCATGCGGTCGGTTTTAGTATTCCACCAAATTATCTCTATACCACGCACGCTAAACTCACCGGGCTTCGATGGTATTAGAACGGTCTTTTGCTCTCGAAAACTGATTATTCCATCATTGTCCTTTTTATCCTTCAGCACCGGTTGATCCGGGTATTGCTTCATGAAACGTTGATCTTTTGCGTCTATTTGGAGGCTTGGCAATTCCGGCAGTTGACTGAGCTGAGTACCCTTGACCAAAAGCGTTACCGTATGAGTTATCGGTTCGCCAACCTTAACGGACGGCGGTTCCTCGGACCAGCTTTCGCTAAGGTGGACTTCTTCCGCGGGAAGCCAGTGTTTACCGGTAAATTCGGCTGGAACCGATTTGACAGTCAGCTCGACAGGCTTGGATACAATGCGTTTACTGCGGGTCATTTGCCGATTGAAGAATCCGCTACGTCTGGTCATTAAAATATCCGCGGTCATCACCAGAGGTTCTATGGTCGCTGGACCGCTTTTCTGCGGAAATATCGCATACTTCCGTTGCGTAACAGAGTAATACACACCGTTGCGCTCAGTAGAAAAATTACTGTCTTCACCCAACTTTTCGACCACGCCGCCAGCCAGAACCGGCTCGTTTAAGTTGGCCTGAGCAAAATCAATCCGGCGAAATATCTGTACTGTGTATATTACTTGTGCCTGCACATACGGATCATCCGGTTCGGCAGAAACATCCAAGAATATTTCTTCGTCGTGGCCCGACTGCGGCGCTACAGATACCAATACCCTCACCGTAGCTGGCGTGCTCATGTCATCGCCGAATGGGATAGACGGAATAACCAGACTGCCGGCTTGTTTCGCTATTACCGATAATGTCCAAGTAATTGATCTGGTATAGCTGCCATTTATCACCGATATATTGTTACTCTGACTTTGGTTAAGTATTTCGAATTGGGCTCCAAGCACCGAAAAATTCGGGTCATCGTCCGGCGATTCGGATGCCGAGAATATCAGGTTGAACGATTCGTTCAGCTGCACCGGGTTGCGATCCACGGAAACCCGAATTTCCGCTGCCATTAATCCAGGTGCTAAAAAAGATATGAGCAAACACATAGCTAGCAGCAACCGACGCATTCTAGCTGTGGAGATACCACGCTGTAGACAATTTAAGGTGTGGATCGATTTATGACTACTCATGTTCGGATTTCCGCCCAGGATTCTACCAAGAGTCTGCTCCACTGGGTGAACGGGCCCCGCGTTGTTTGTACTGATACTTAAATTTACGCCGTAAAAGCCCGCCCGGATCATCCGGGATTCTGCGCAACCATTGCTCATTTGCCTGCTGTATTTCCTTTTCAGAATCGGTTTCTCCCGCTGCGGCTTGTGGTGCATTTTCATCGCCTTGTTCGGCGCTTTCTTGGTTTTCCGCGCGATGGGCGTCCTGCTCATCACCACCATCGTCATTTTCCTGGGACTGTTGCGAAGGCGGCTCCTGCTCTTGTCCGGAATTCGTATTATCCTGTGAATGTTGAGCGTCTTGTCCGGATTGCCGCTGATCTGACGGGTTTGCATCACGCTGATCATCACCCGACTGATTATTGGTGTTCTGATTACCGGTCTTATTCGACTCGTTATTTTCATCAGACCCATCTTTTGACTGACTTTGACCCTTCTGTTTTTGCTGCTCCAATAATTTTTCTATAATTTCCTTGTTATAACGCGCATCCTCGTCGCCTGAATCTTTGTCCAGAGCACTACCGTAAGCGTCCAGCGCTTCAGGAAATCGCCCAAGCCGACTCAGAGCATTTCCACGGTTATAGTGACTTACCGCATCATCCTTTTCGGCCAGTGATTGCAGCACATTTTCGTATTGTTGGTTGGCGTACTCGGCCGCTGCCTTCCATTCCGAATTCTGGAATAGTTCAGCCGCTTTACCGGTGTTTCCGTTTTGGTAAGCGTCGTAGGCCTGTTGGTCCTGAGTCTTCCATAAATCGGCCCACTCCAAGGCATAGGCCTGATTCGGAAGCGGGAATAACAAACACACCAACACCAGCAAATAACCCCGCCTAAACGCCAGGGATGCAAGCGGAAGCACCGCAAGTAAAAGCCAAGGCCCGGCTTCTTCCCATTGGTCAATGTGTAAATCGCCAGCCTGCGTTCGTTCCCGATGCAGGTTTACGTCGAACACAGAGATCAGTGTCTTAACGTCTCGGCTATCGGCGCTGAGCAATTGATAGATACCACCGCCATCACCAGCAAGCCTGGCCAGCTCTACATCCAATAATTTGGAAATGACAATATTGCCGGAAGCGTCTTTTACAAATCCTCCATTGGATTCAGAAATCGGCGCACCCTCAGATGTTCCGACACCGAGTACCGATACCTTGTAACCCTCAGCGTTCAATTGCTTGGCAACCTGGCGCACGGAAGTATCTGTTCCGTCGGTAACTAACAAGATACTTCCTTCTGTCATTCCAGCCTGTTTCAATAGGTCTCCAGCGCGACGCAACGCAATATCCGCGCGGCTACCTTGAGCCGGCATCATGCGAGTTGTCAGTGCGGACAATTGGTTCTGGATCGTCTCCGTATCGTCCGTTAACGGGGTCACCGTAAATGCTTCGGCCGCATAAACCACCAATGCCGTTTGGCCGTCTTTACGTAGTTTTAGAATATCCGAAATCTTGTAACGTGCCCGCTGCAAGCGACTGGGTTTGATATCAGCTACGTCCATGGAGCGCGATAAATCCAGCACGATCACCACAGCGGATTCGTTACGGAACACGGGGGAGGGGCGTTGTTCCCAAGTTGGGCCCGCCAATGCTACCACGCACAAAGTACCGGTAAACAAAAACGCACATAATGGCCAACGCGCATCCTGGGCATTGCTGTCTTCGAGGATATACGGCAACAATCGGTCGTCGCAAACCGAAACCCAGCTACCCCGCGACAAACGCTGCCGTGCCCATATGATGGCCACTACCAAAAACGGCATCAGCGCCCAAAACCAACCCGGCCTTAGGAAGTGAAACGCGGCAAAATTAAAGTCGCCCATAGTCATTTAATTCAACCCTGCGGGGTCTGCTGTTGCATCATTTATCTTGCGTGCACCAAAGCGCGGTATATTCGGACTCAATTTAAAAACAGCAATCACTAATACAATCCCGATGGCTATCGCTAATGGCCATGGATATAACTCTTTCTGCGGGCGAAAATACTGCTTATCTTTTTCCACGGGTTCCAAAGTGTCCAGCAAAGCGTAAATCGTGGCCAATGCACTAGTATCGCGGGCACGAAAATAACGTCCTCCGGTCAATTCTGCAATTGAGGTTAGGGTTTTTTCGTCGAGATCTCGAGAGGGATTAACACGCTGCGCGCCAAAAAAGTTGCGCACGATCATTTCGTCGGCACCGATCCCGATAGTATAGATTTTGAGCCCCTCACTGGCAGCCAGTTCCGCTGCTTTCAACGGTGATACAGAACCGGCCGTATTGGCCCCATCCGTCAACAAAATCAAGACCCGTTGGTTGGTGTCGTTCTTGCGCAAGCGCTTCACCGCCAAACCGATCGCATCACCTATGGCGGTCTTTTCTCCCGCCAAACCGATGACTGCTTCATTCAATAGTGTAATTACCGTTTTTCTATCGAATGTCAATGGAGTTTGCAGGTAGGCCTGGTCACCAAAAAGGATCAACCCGATTCTATCGCCAACCCGCCGGTGTATAAATTGGCCGGCAATCTGTTTGGTTGCGGACAAACGATCCACCTGCCGCTGTTCAACGACAAAATCTTTGACTTGCATGCTTCCGGACAAATCAACCGCCATCAGCAAATCACGCCCGCTGATCGCTTGTTGTATGGGTTCACCCATCCACTTAGGCCGCGAGCTGGCTAGAATCAACAAAACCCAAACCAATAGCGCCAACCAAAATAACCACCGCGTCATCGGTAAATCCCTAGGGTTTTTATCCAGGGATTCCAGACCCTCCGCAAACGGGACCTTCAATGCCGCGGCGTTCTCGGCGCTCACCGCGGGCAACATCCAACGCACTAACCAAGGCAAAAAGGTAGCCGCGAACATCCAAGGCCATTCGAACTCAAGCATGGTCGAGAATTCCAAGGTTCAGCGTCAACGTCTTCATGAACTCAGGACGGGCCAAGCTTTTTATTAGGCAATACTTTGATCCATCGCTCACAGGCGTCGAATACCGGATTTAGGTCGATTTGCGCCGCCGGCCGGTAGGGTCCATCGAGCAACACTTTTCCAGGGCCTTGCGAAAATGGCTTCTCGTCCAGCGACTGGTCTAGAAACTCCAGCCAGCGGATACCGGTTAGGCTGGCGCTATCGATACGTGGAAAAGCACTGATGCTAATCCGGCGCAGTAAAATCGATACCTGCTGCAATTTTTCCCGATCCGATAATTGCTGATCTTGGCGTAAGCCCGCAAACTCTCGCCGCGCGAGTTTCTTGACCGATTTGTATTTCAGCGCACGCCTCAGCCAAATCCCAGCAACCATTGCAACAATCAAAGAGCTTAACAACAGCCACCAGCCTGGCGCGAGCGGCCACCAACCCGGAGGCACAGGTAAATGAATATCGCGCAAAGGCAGCGGCGGTGCTTCCATGGCAAACTAAGCCGCTTGTGTGGGCGGTGCTAACAAACCCTGCAAAACCTGCAGGGGTTCATCGGTCGTCGTACAAGCCAGAAACCGCATGCGGTTTTTCAAAGCCACGGACCTCAACTTAGTGTATCGATCCTGAAACTTCTGGTGGTATTCCGATACGAGACCGGAATCCCTCGTATTCAACGTGAACTTGCGATCACGAAAGCTGATTCGATACCTACCTTTGGATGGCAGATCGCTTTCGAAGCGGTCATAAACCAACACCAGTACCAAGTCGCAATGACGCGACAAACGCGCGAGTACAGCCTCAGCAGCAACATTCATTCCGCGGAAATCTCCAATCATGAATATCAGACTGCCCGGACGGGCGTGTTGATAGAGGCGATTTAGCGCGATATTCAACGCAGCACTAGACGTGTTTAGTGCTTGGCCATCGGTTGCTTCGTGTTGCCGGGAAAACGACGAAAGTTCAGCCAGGTGTTTCAACAAGTGCAAGATTGCCTGTTTACCACGGCGGGGTTTGAACTCCAGCGTTTCTGTATCGGTAAAGATTTGACCGCCAACCCGGTCGCTATGGTGATTGCCGCCCCAAGCGATCAACGCCGCAAGTTTCGCTGCGAGCACTGATTTAAATACCCCACGTGTCGCGAAGAACATTGCCGAGCGATAGTCCACCGAGATAAACACGGGCCGTTCGCGCTCCTCGCGATAGAGCTTGGTGTGCGGCTTACCGGTTCTGGCCGTGACCCGCCAGTCCAGACTTCTGACATCATCGCCCGGCATGTACATGCGGACTTCGTCAAACTCCATTCCGCGCCCTTTAACTTTTGACAGATAGTTTCCGCTGAGTATGGAACGGATGGAAAGCTTGTCCATGGCAACGTTACCCGCGGAACGGCTCAACTGCACCAATTCCTGCAAACTGATTTGTACGATACCGTCGCCACTGTTTTGTGAAAACGATTTGTCCGCCGGGCTCCGGTCAATACCACGGGAAAGCTTAAATCCGACCAATTTCAAGGCACCGCGATGCGCGCAATCAACTCGTTAATAAAGCGATCTGTTGTTACGCCTTCGGCTTCGGCCTCATAAGACAAAATGATCCGGTGCCGCAACACATCACCCACCATGGACTGGATATCTTCGGGTGCAACAAAATCCCGGCCGTCTAACCAGGCTTTGGCTCTGGCACAGCGATCCAATGCAATGGTCGCGCGTGGGCTTGCCCCGTACAGCAACCACTGAGCCAGATCGCTACCATAACTGGCCGGATTGCGCGTAGCCAGCACAATTTGCAGCAAATACTCCTCGAGGTTTTCCGCCATATAGGTTTCCAATACCTCGTTTCTGGCTGCGATAATGCTTTGCCGGGATACTGCTTTGAATGCAGTTTCCAAAGTCTTATCAATCTGGCGCGCCTCGTTGCGTGCAAGTTTTAGAATTTCCCTTTCGTGTTCAGCAGCCGGATAATCGATTTTCAAATAGAGCATAAATCGATCCAGCTGGGCTTCGGGTAATGGATAAGTACCTTCCTGCTCAATCGGGTTTTGCGTTGCCATCACCATGTACAACTCGGGTAATTGGTAAGTCTCGTTACCGACTGTGATATGACGTTCAGCCATGGCTTCCAATAGCGCCGCCTGCACTTTGGCGGGTGAACGGTTAATTTCATCGGCAAGAATAAGATTATGAAACAAGGGTCCGCGTTGAAAATGGAACGAGCCATCTTGGGGACGGTAAATCTCGGTACCGGTTAAATCCGCGGGCAATAGATCCGGAGTGAACTGCACTCGATGAAAATCCGCCTCTATACCTTGGCTCAACACATTAATCGCGCGAGTTTTCGCCAGCCCGGGTGCACCTTCAACCAGAATATGTCCGTCCGCTAACAGCGCGATCAGCATACTGTCTACCAGGGCCGTCTGCCCTATTATTTTTTGGCTAATATAATCTTTGAGTCTGTGTATTTCAGAAAGCGTCTGCTCCGTATCGGCAAGCGCTTGCAT
>CAZVFR010000141.1:0-9389 GCA_964626505.1 uncultured Methylococcaceae bacterium | reverse complement strand
CACGTACACTGCGCGTTTTCTCCTTGTACTCGAACAAATTTGAGGGCAATCTGAGCAGTAACGGGTGTTTTTCAGTTCGCTGAGTAGTTACTTTTCTGAATACACAAAGCATGACACGCGTTTTCATCGGGAGTAGTGAATAGAACTCTCGTTTAATCCATAATTCATCTGTGGCTAAACGTTGTTAAAGTATCGATCGAAAAATGTGTAGCAGCATAAGGTTAAGGTCAGCACTCTTCTGCATGTGGCTGTTCCTGAATGTGTTATCGGGCTGCGGCACAGAACCGACCTTGTCCGGCGATACTGCCAAAGACGCGTTACACAAGCCGATCGGACACGTGGTGTCTACAGCGTTCGGCCCCAATGGCCGTTTGTGGCGGCTTATACCTACCAAGAATTTTGTATTCGTCGATTATTCCTCGGACAAGGGCACAACGTTCAGTGAACCCGTAGCGGTAAATCCGAACGCGCAGAAAATTCGCGCACGGCCCGAAGACCGGCCATCAATCGAGGTAGACGGCCAGGGACGCATCTTTGTAATTTATTTTGCCGATGCCAAATTGCCATGGACGACATTCTTCAGCCATTCTTCGGACGGGGGGCGCACATTTACCCCACCACAACCTGCTAGCGAGAAATCTGAAACTGCGGCCCACTACCAGGATGTCTTAAACATCGGTCCGGATGAAAAAATCTATGTGTTCTGGCATGACGAGCGCGGTGGTGGTAAAGAGAATATCGCACTTTACTATAAAGTATCCTATGCGGCGGCCCTGGATGACCATCCTGATCGTAAAATTATGGAATCCGTATGCGATTGCTGCCGCAGCGCGGTAGATTTCGATTCAGATGGACTGCCGGTATTATTTAAACGCATGGTCTATCCGGGTAGTACCCGAGACCACGGGATCGTGAAAATGACCGCGGACGGGACCTGGACCTCATGGCGGGTAACGCATGATGATTGGCGCATCGAAGCCTGCCCGGAACACGGCCCGGCTCTATCCATTAGCGACAATAAACGTTACCATATCACGTGGTTTACGAATGGATCGAAGCGTAAAGGGCTGTTTTATGCGCATTCGGACGATCAAGGTAGAAATTTCACGCCGCCAATGCAGTTCGGCGATTTTAACCGCCTGGCCTCCCATGCGGATGTATTCAGTTTGGGCGATCGAGTGACCTTGGTGTGGAAAGAGTTCGATGGCGAAACGACCCGAATTCTCGGCATTCATTCAGGTGATCAGGGTCAAAGTTGGACTACACCCAAAGATTTGGCCGCTACGAAGGGTGGTTCAGACCATCCGCTGTTGATTAGGGATCAAGAAACAGCTTATTTGTCTTGGAATACACAAGATGATGGTTATCAATTGGTACCTATCCGATGAAACAACTAAAACAAAAAATATTAACTTTTATAATCGGATTTAGCGGCCTATTGTTCGCCGCTCTGCCAACCGGTGCGGTTCATGCTGAGGCCGTAGCATCTAATTCATTTGTTTCGGGAAGTTTCGAACGCATATTGAACGCCTATCAAGGTCGTTCGTTTATGCTGGTGATGTGGTCACTGGAGTGCGCCGCCTGTCGCAAAGAACTGGGACTGCTTGCGGCAACCTGCCGCGACAATCCTGATCTGAAGCTGGTTCTTATCTCAACCGATGATGCAAGTACGGCTGAAGCCGAAATCAGTCGTGTTTTGGCCGAAAATGGATTGCAAAAGGCTGAATCATGGATTTTTGCGGGCGCCAACCAACAAAAATTACGCTACGAAGTCGATCCGATCTGGTACGGCGAAATACCGCGGACTTATTTCTACATTGCCGGTCACCAACGCGCTGCGTTTAGTGGTATGTTGCGAGAAGAACATCTTGAGGCGTTTTTAGCGAGTGCTGAGTAGTCCGGGTTTTTCCGGGCTGTGTTGAAATATAGTAAATGCGTGGCAATATTGCGCATTTAGACACCGCCAGATTGTTCTCGGTACAACACACACCCGCGAAATTGGCAACTCATCGAATAACCAAAAAAACAGCGCAACTATCTAAACTCTGCCATCGCTTCGTCATCCCGCCAGGATGCGGGAATCCAATGCGTAGCGACGCAGTTTTGTTCGGTGCAATATATTGCGTTATAATTACTAGCTTTGCGGCTGGATTTCTATTCCAGTCATGCACATTACGTACACAGGATTCGCAGACGCTCGTAACCTGATTTGGCTAAGTGCCTTATAACCTTGAACTACAGTGAGGAAAATTACATGAGTACGAACAATAAGAGTTTACAAGCCTGGGTGGACAAGATGGCCGCGCTCGCGCAGCCAAATGATGTCGTCTGGTGTGATGGCTCCAAGGAAGAATACGACCGTATGTGGGATCTATTAGTCGCCGCCGGTTCCGCGAAGCGGCTCGACGATAGTAAACGGCCGAATAGTTACTATGTCCGCTCCGTCCCCGAAGATGTAGCACGCGTTGAAGATCGCACTTATATTTGTGCCGATTCAGAAGAAGATGCGGGTCCAACCAATAACTGGATGGAACCGACTGAAATGCGCGGCATTTTAGATGGTCTGTTCGAGGGATGCATGAAAGGCCGCACGATGTACGTGATTCCGTTCAGCATGGGCCCGATAGGATCGCCAATCGCTCATATTGGCGTCGAATTATCCGATTCGCCTTATGTGGTTACGAATATGCACATCATGACCCGCGTCGGATCTAAAGTACTTGACGCGCTTGGTGCGGATGGCGAATTTGTCCCGTGTATTCACAGCGTCGGCGCACCGCTGGAAGCGGGCCAGCAAGACGTCCCGTGGCCCTGCAGCACGACCAAATACATCGTACATTTCCCCAAAACCCGTGAAATCTGGTCTTATGGTTCGGGTTATGGTGGCAACGCGCTACTCGGCAAAAAATGTTTTGCCTTGCGTATTGCCTCGAACATGGCTCGTGACGAAGGTTGGCTTGCCGAGCATATGTTGATTCTCAAATTGACTAATCCCGAAGGCGCGGTTCAATACGTTGCGGGCGCGTTTCCGAGCGCTTGCGGCAAAACCAACCTGGCGATGCTCACACCCACTATTCCAGGTTGGAAAGTCGAAACCATCGGCGACGATATTTGCTGGATGAAGTTTGGCGCCGACGGCCAACTCTATGCAATCAATCCCGAAGCCGGCTTCTTCGGTGTCGCACCCGGTACGAACATGCACTCCAATCCCAATGCCATGTTGTCGATGACCGAAAACTCTGTATTCACTAATGTCGCCGAAACCGACGACGGCGATGTTTGGTGGGAAGAAATGACCGACCAGCCGCCCGCGTCTTTGACCGATTGGAAAGGCAAACCGTGGACACCTGATTCCGATACCCCGGCAGCACACCCCAATGCGCGTTTTACCGCGCCAGCCGCACAGTGCCCGGTTATTGCCGACGCCTGGGAAGATCCTAAGGGTGTGCCGATCAGTGCTATTTTGTTTGGCGGCCGTCGCGCCTCGGTGGTGCCCTTAGCCCACGAAGCACGCGATTGGGTGCACGGTACTTTCATGGGTACCATTATCGCCAGTGAAATGACCGCCGCGGCCTTTGGCGCGATAGGTCAATTGCGTCGCGACCCCATGGCAATGTTGCCATTCTGTGGCTACAACATGGCCGACTATTGGGGTCACTGGTTAAAAATGGGCGAAACGCCGAACGCTAAATTACCGAAGATCTTCTGCGTTAACTGGTTCCGCAAAAACGAAAACGGCAAGTTCATGTGGCCTGGCTTCGGTGAAAACTGCCGTGTTTTGAAATGGGTCTTCGAACGCTGCGAAGGCACTGGGGAAGCTGTGGAAACGCCCATCGGTTACTTGCCGACTCTAGACGCAATCGATTTTGGTGATCTTGTCGTAAGCGATAGCGACAAGGCACACTTGCTGCGGGTCGATATAGACGGTTGGTTACAGGAAATCCCGTTGATCAACGAATATTACGATAAATTCGGTAGCCGCTTGCCGAGTAAGTTGCGTGACGAAGTTAACCAACTCAGAGAAAGATTGGAAAAAGCTCAGCAAGCCGTTGCCTAAGCTTTTCTTCTAGCTACGAAAAAGCCCGCGTTTCGCGGGCTTTTTTATTTTTGACCCCACACTTTATACTTGGCAACACGATCATTAAAGATAAATATCTGAACGTCTAAATCGGCTCCGAAGCGGTCATTCAGGAAATCAGGTTGAATTTCCGGTGTGTACCATGAGCTACCATTTAGTTTCCACCAGATGTTATCTAGATCCGTTTTTCATGAGTAATTTACATGTTATCCAGTTTTGAAGAATGAGGATTGAATGATAGTCTTTGTCAACTGAGACCGGGTAAAGGTAAGATAGCCAGATCTAGATAATAACTGGTTAGCGTCAGAAAAAAGGTAACGGAAATGCCAGAAATTAGTCGATTCTTAGGAATTATAATCGCCATGTATTACAACGATCATATCCCACCGCACTTCCATGCTCAGTATGGAGAAAGGGAAATGAGAGTAAACATTCTTACTGGCGAAGTAATGTCGGGGGATTTTCCTCGTCGCGCCGAGAAACTTGTACTTGAATGGTATGAACTGCACAAGGATGAACTAACCGCAGATTGGGCATTGGCGGAAGAAAGGAAACCTCTCCAGAAGATCGAGCCATTGGAGTAGTTAATGACACCAAGACTAAAAAGCGCAAAGTACATAGACGGCTACAAAATCGAAGTATCGTTCATCGATGGTATGTCTGGTGTTATTGATCTCGAAGGTGAGCTCTGGGGTGAGGTATTTGAACCGCTCAAGAAACTTGAAACTTTCCGATCATTCAGATTGGACCCGGAATTAAAGACAATCGTTTGGCCCACTGGAGCTGATCTTGCTCCAGAGTTCTTATACCAAAAAGCTGCCGCGTAAAAAGGCAATTTAACATTGACCGTCAAAAGCCTAACGCCTTTTTCGAACAAATTAATTGCGGCTTTGAGTATAAAACCGGTCATTTTCCTGAATTTCTCGACGTGCTGGAAATGGCCGGTTTGCGACCGATTGGTAAAGTTCGGAAAGCAACCTAATGTCATTAGAAAACTGATTTTTCTATCGAGACTAACCCCGTTGGTTTTAAAGAATCTTTATTCAAACCAAAACTCATCACTCAACATTAACCCCAACTCCCTATCAGCACGCCCCTGATTGACCGCGATTTCCACCAAACCACTAGAATTGCAATACCAAAACGCCAGACCCTCCTCGACCGCGCAAAAAGTTTTCGCCTGCTGTATGCGTGTGCCGTTGGCTAAACACAAAGTCTTGTGGTCCATATTGGCAGTATAACGCCAGCCCGTGACCGCGTTACCATAAGTATCAATATAAATAACCGCTGAGAGATCAGCTGGCCAACCCGTTAAATCAGGTCCGGCGTAGGGTTGAATTTCCTCGGAAATTTCACCTATGGCGATGCTGGCGGCGATGGGCGCGAATAAATCCCGCCCGTGAAAACTCGAAGAAAGCTGCTGCGGCTTCCACTCTATCGTGTACCAACGTGTATCTGTGGCCTGCACTGCCGTGGTATTCAACAAACCGTTATCAGGGCCTACAAACCACTTTCCGTCAGCGCTTAAAACGATGGGCAAACGATCACCACCGACGCCTGGATCTACTACACATAAAATAACACTGTTATCGGGAAAATCAGCGTGAATCGCGGCCAACAGATACGCACTCGACCGTGGATCGCGAAGCGGCGCGTTATTTACTAAATGAACAATGTCTATACCGGGGGCGCTCTGTCTAAGAACCACCTCCATTTGACCAAGATACGGACCGTTAGCTCCAAAATCCGTAAATAAACCGATCATTACATCATTGGTTCCTGGGATTGGCATTCTAATACCGGATTGGCTTGAGCCGTATTCATCTGCGTAACCGCATTCAAGCTCCAGAAATCAAAAAAATCAGTATCGGCAAGCTGGGACGGAGCGACATTTTGAAGCCCGGTAAAAATCGTCTCCAATCGCCCCGGAAACTGCTTATCCCAAACAGTCAGCATTTCTTTGATGGCGTTCCGTTGAAGATTATCCTGCGAGCCGCAAAGATTACACGGAATAATCGGAAAATGGCGTGTCTCGGCAAAGCGTAGAATATCTTTCTCACGGCAGTACGCCAATGGCCTTATTACAATGTGCTTTTTATCGTCGCTGAGAAGTTTAGGCGGCATAGCCTTGAGTTTACCGCCATAGAAAAGGTTCAGGAAAAACGTTTCTATGATATCGTCACGATGGTGGCCTAGCGCAATTTTAGTCATGCCGTTTTTGGCCGCAAAATTGTACAAGGCGCCGCGCCGCAGTCTCGAGCATAAACCACAGGTGGTTTTTCCTTCAGGAATAACGCGTTTTACGACGCTATACGTGTCCTGGTTGATAATTGCGTAATCGATTTCCCTCTCGGAAAGATAGTTGGGTAAAACGTGCGCGGGGAATCCGGGCTGCTTCTGATCTAAGTTGACCGCTTTTATAGAAAATTTTATGGGAGCGCTGTGCTGCAGATTACGCAGAATTTCCAGCAAGGTAAATGAATCCTTACCTCCAGACAGGCAAACCATAACCCGGTCACCGTCTTCAATCATTCCAAAATCGGCTATAGCCCGGCCGACTTCACGCCGCAGCCGTTTTTGTACCTTATTGAATTCGATCTTACTTTTTTTATTTTTTGGAATGAATTCGTTCAAACTGCTACCGCTTGGCCGAATAAAATTATTATCCGTTATACCGCTGGAACACTAATGTCGCATTGGTGCCACCAAAGCCAAAGCTATTTGACATGACCGTATCCAACTTAATGTTATCGCGCCTTTCTGTAACGATGGGAAAGTCTGTAGCATTGGGATCCAATTCGGAGATATTTGCGGATGCGCTAATAAAATCCGATTCCATCATAAGCAAGGTGTAGATCGCTTCATTAACACCGGCCGCGCCCAATCCGTGCCCCGATAATGATTTGGTAGAACTTACGTACGGAATTTTATCAGTAAATACAGTCTTGACTGCCTCCAGTTCGCGAGTATCGCCTACCGGTGTACTGGTCCCATGCGCGTTGATGTAATCGATATCGCCATCTACGGTGCTCAATGCTTGCTGCATGCAGCGCACAGCACCTTCGCCTGAAGGCTGCACCATATCGTAACCGTCGGATGTTGCGCCATAGCCGACCAGTTCCGCAACTATTTTCGCACCTCTTGCCCTAGCATGTTCCAATTCTTCCATCACCAACACGCCGCCACCGCCGGATATTACAAAGCCATCTCGGGTAGCGTCGTAAGGGCGCGATGCCGTAGTCGGTGTATCGTTGTATTTTGATGACAATGCACCCATGGCATCGAATAAGACCGTCATGGTCCAATGAACTTCTTCCCCGCCTCCGGCAAACACAATGTCCTGCTTGCCGAATTGAATTTGTTCCATAGCGCTACCAATACAATGCGCACTGGTCGAGCATGCCGAACTAATCGTATAGTTCAAACCCTTGATCTTAAACGGCGTGGCTAACGTTGCGGTGTTGGTGCTAGACATGCAACGCGTGACCATATAGGGCCCCACCTTTCTGAGCCCCTTCTCACGCAATGTGTCAAATGCATGCAGCAAATTAGACGTGGACGGTCCCCCAGAGCCCATGATCAAACCGGTTCGAATATTTGATACATCGCCCTCTTCGAGACCGGAATCAGCTATAGCCTGCTGCATTGCAATATAGTTGAAAGCCGCACCATCCCCCATGAAACGTTTGACTTTTCGATCGATCAGTTCGCTCTGATCCAAATGAATCGGCCCGTGAATGTGGGATCGAAATCCAAGTGATTTATACTCTTCGCAATGCTCGATGCCCGAACGACCTTGTTGCAGCGAGGTCAACACCTCTTGCTTGTTGTTTCCGATACTGGAGACAATCCCCAGTCCTGTAACGACTACACGTTTCATAGCTTTTACCATTAATAATCGTAACTACTCAATAATCTTAAAAATTCACGTACTCGCCGGACCATCCTTAAAATTATTCGAGGACTAGAAGAAAACCCGCAGCAACGTAATCGGATAACTTTAAGATTAAGCTGGGTAGCCGCTAAAAATCTTTTGTTGAAGTAAACAAACCAACTCTTAAATCCGACGCTTCATAGATTACCTTTCCGTCAACGTCCATTTCCGCATCCGCGATTCCCATGACTAATTTACGTATGATGACCCGTTTGAGACTTAGCCGATAAGTCACCAACTTACTAGTGGGCAAAACCTGTCCTCTGAATTTAACTTCTCCGACGCCTAGCGCTCGCCCTCTACCGGGACCACCCATCCAGCCCAAAAAGAATCCGACTAACTGCCACATGGCATCCAAACCCAGACAACCGGGCATTACTGGATCGTCGTTAAAATGACATTGAAAAAACCACAAATCCGGAATTACATCCAATTCCGCAACAATTTCTCCGTTCCCGAAAATCCCTCCATCCTTATTTATTTTGGTAATTCGATCGAACATCAACATATTCGGTAGAGGCAATTGTGCATTTCCGGGGCCAAACAATTTTCCTACACCACATTGATGAAGTTCTTCCCGATTATAGCTGTGCTGCTGTTGCATTCGCGGTTTCCTAGAGACCCTAAGTCAAATTAAACGATCTATTATCTTACAGTACGAGGACAAAATCAGTAATCAAATTTTGTTTTCAATACCAAAACCGAAAAATTCAGTGAAGGATGACCACTGTTGCAACTACCTAGTCGTGAAATAGCATGTCTATTGCAGCCAATATCACTTTTGACCAGACAGCCTCTTAAAGTCGCGGCTTAAAACAAGGTCAAATCTTGACCTCGTCTTTTAACGAAGATATCGTTAAGCAATGTTCCGGCCACTGCGCAACGAATACGAAAGTTCTTTCTACCCCGTCATGAATCGTAACCGAAGACACCGTCCTTTTTTCTATGCAGGCAGGCTAAGCCAAGCTACGCGCCATATTTGTGATTTGTATACCTCAACCTATTCGCTTAAGAAAGACAGTTGGCTCTTCGGTTAGAGGACACCCTACGGTGATATTATGAGCGAAAAAACGATCATTCCTGCCTCTAAACAACCAACATTAAGCCCAATAACTGTCTTTGTACTTATTTCAATAATAATTATTATTTCGACTTCGATTATTTATAGGCAACTAAACGGCTCGAAATCATCACAAGATAGTTCGCAGTCATTCAATGATATCGAAAAAAAAATTAAACTTTTAGAAGAACGAGTTATTAATAATAAGCATTTAATTCGATCCTTGAGAAAGGAATTAGCAGCGCTCAGAAAACAGAATAAGTCGGCCAATAATCTGGATTCTAATGCCACTAGTAATCCAGTCTCTATATGTATGC
>CAZVFR010000140.1:0-9396 GCA_964626505.1 uncultured Methylococcaceae bacterium | reverse complement strand
CCCTGCTGAGGACACATTTTAACGTGGTGCAACGAAATCAATGCGGAGCGATACCTCGGGCCGTTAAGGGATTTACTCTGCTCGAAATCCTCATTGGTACCACATTGTTGGGGGTTATGATGTTGTTGTTATTTTCGAGTATCCGCATGGGGGCCAGGGCTTGGGACGTGGGTGAACGTCGTGCTTCGGAAGTTAATCAGGTGTTAATCATTCATAGCTTTATCAGGGATCAATTAATACGGGCAAGACCTGTGTTCGATGATTTTTCCGGGGACGAAACCGAATTTGCGTTCAGTGGTACGCAAGACTCGTTAGGATTTGTCTCAATGTTGCCGAGCAGTGCAGGTCGGGGCGGCATGCATTTTTACAAATTGAAAGTCGACAAAGAAAATGGTGTCAAACATTTGATGCTGGAGCTTAAACCGTTTTACCCTGTGTTAGAGGGCGAGGAAAGTAAGATTGAAGATGTCCGATTACTTAGCGGTGTTGAGGAGATCGAACTTTCGTATTTCGGGATTGACTCGGATTTCGGAGGCGTAGGAGTAGGCGAAGACGAAGATGAAGATGAAGGGCAATGGTTCGATGAATGGAAAGATAAGGATGCCATGCCAAAATTAGTAAAACTGGTCATAGTAATGCAGGATGAAAACCGCTGGCCACCTTTGGTAGTGAGGCCGCGAATTGCGTCAGCGGAGCTTGTGAACTAAGCAAGTTCTGGCCCGGATTTCGCGCTAAAATGACAATTCCTCGCTTAAGTTTAGTTCCCTCCAGCAGTTTTCTTGCTTTGCAAAGCAAGACCGCATGCCGCCCGCTTAGAAAATCTTTTGTGAAAACTACTCTTTGTGGCTTCAGTTTGCCCTCGGGTACGATATTTGGGCTGCCGACCACGATGCGTAGGGAAAACCGACTGTATTCACAGCAGGGCGTTGCTTTGGTTCTGGTTTTGTGGGTCCTGGTGCTGCTTACTGTAATGAGTGCTAGCTTTTCATTGAGTATGCGCCGCCAATCTGAGATTGTGCGAAATGCAAAAGATCGGGCCGAAGCTGTTGCAATTGCGGATGCGGGTATTCATTATGCAATGTTTATGCTTGCACAACAGGAACTGGAAAAGCGTTGGCGTGGTGATGGGACGGTTTACGAGATTCCGTTTGGGCAAGGGCGTGTGCGCATTCAGCTTTACGAAGAAGCGGGTAAATTTGATATCAATAATGCGACCGATTCGGCCTTGCGCAGTTTAATTGAAAGTCTTGATATTTCCTACGATGAAGCCGCAAGCTTGGTAGATGTTATACTTGACTGGAGGGACGGTGATATTTTCAAGCGTCCCAACGGTGCGGAGGAGAATGATTACCGTGATGCGGGGCTTAGTTATGGGCCTCGCAACCGACCCTTTCAAACCTTGGAGGAAATGCAGTTATTGTTAGGCTTTCCGCCCGGATTATATGCAAAGTTGGAACCATTGATAACTGTTCATTCGGGGCAGGATGGGATAGACCCCACTAAATCGTCGAAACAGGCACTTAAGGCTTTGCCGGATGTTAACGAGCAGATTATTGACAATTATCTCGAACAACGTAGTCAAAGTGCATTGAACAATCTGCCGGCCCCACCGTTTCCGGCCCAGGTCGAAGGGGCGGTTGTCGGTGGTGATACTGGAAGCACTTATAGTGTGCGGGCGGAGTCACTGTTACTGAATGGGGGAAAGGCGGCAGTTAACGCAGTTATCCAGCGGGGAGCCAAGAATATTAGTCCTTTTGGCTTTCTTGAATGGAAGCGGTCCTTTGCGGAAGAAGATTCACTATTCGAGATAGCGGATGTTGTGGGTGTGCCCGATATTCAATGAGTTTTGGATGGTGGAACTACAGAATTCTGTTCGTAAGGGATTGGATTATTATTCAAATGTACCCCAAGTCTGTATTTTTTAGCAAAGATCAAGCGGGGGATTGCCATTTTGGTGAGAAAAGACTAAGAGGCTGTCTGGGCTTTTGACTTTCATCTAATTGGATTGCTTGGTCATAAAACAAATGAGTCTCAGTTTATAGCGCATGGTAAAACTTGATACACCGATAGAGCTGGATGTAAAAGGGTTTTTGAAATGGTGGTTCGCAGAGCTATCGCGTCTGGTTCCTGTCTGGCTCAGAAGAATGGTCGTCGATACCCGCGATTATCTTTTGGTGTCCAAGCCAGATGAATTCTACGATTTGAGACTGGTCGCGGATCAAAGCAAGGATGAATTTGGGCGAATTATACTCAACGAAGAGGGCCGTCAGATCTGGTATCGATTGGTTTCGCGAAAAGCTGATCTGCAGCAAGCCGAGATTGTCTTTAGGTTACTACCCGGGCAGGCGCTTCAAAAAGTTGTTACCTTACCCGCGGCGGCGTTGGAAAATATACGTCAAGTGGTAGGCTTTGAAATGGAACGACTTACGCCTTTCAAAGCCGAACAAGTTTACTATGATGTAAAGCTACTTGAGAAGGTCAACGAGACCAATCAGATTAAAGCTGAACTGTTACTGGTTCCGCGTACCAAATTGGATGCAATGTTAAAAGAAATGGTGGGTTTGGGTTTGTTGCCAAGTCGTGTGGATGTGGGAGGACATCTTGAGCATGACCAAAAACGCCCCACCTTAAAATGTAACCATCTTCCACAGCAGCTACACGATCAGCCTAATCGATTGAAAAGAATGGTTAATGGCTTTTTGATACTATTGTTATTGGGGTTTATAGTATTAATTGCTGTGTTGCCTATTTGGATGAAGCAGCAATACAGTGTAGAACTCGAGCGAGAGGTAAAACAGACAAGCCAAGCTGCGGCAGAAGTTCAGGCGCTTAAAAAAGACGCGGAAGATTTATTGAGAGATACCGATTTTTTGTTGGAAAAAAAGTCCAATGAACCGGTGGTCGTGGAATTGATTAACGAGCTGTCGATCCGTATCCCGGATGACACTTGGTTAACCAATATCAACTACCGACACCGGAAATTACAGATAAACGGGCAGTCTCCCTCGGCGTCTAAATTGATCGAGATTATAGAAGCGTCACCCTTGTTTGAAAATGCGAGTTTCGTTTCACCCGTCAATCAGGACCGCAATACTGGATTGGAACGATTTCAAATCGCGACCGATATCGTAAGTGGGGGGGAAGTTGATAAGTCAGCTGAGTAAAACACAACAGCGTTCTCTTGCGATTGGGCTATTTCTCTTGTGTGTGATTTTGTTGTTATCGGCTGTGACCCTGCCGTTGATCCGCATGGCAAATTCAAGCGATGAATCAATCGAAGATCTGCAATTCCGATTCCAGCGGTATAAAGGCATTGTGGCTGGAAAAGATGAAATTCTTGCCAAAGCCAATGGGATTAAGCAAAGACAACGGGAGGCAAATCATTTCAGTAATCGGGAAACGTCTGCCTTGGCGTCGGCGGATTTGCAGCAATTCGTCAAAAAGGCAATAGTCGAATCGGGTGGCCGATTAACCAGTACGCAAGTCATTCCCGAACATGTCGAAGACAATTTTATCCGTATTTCGATCAAGGTGCGCATGTCTGGCGATGCGGTAATTTTACGTGATGTCCTCTATGCAATTGAGACCTCTAAGCCTATGCTTATGATTGATAATTTGATGATTCGTTCGGTTAGAGGAAGACGCAACCGCAGAACTCGCAAAGTGATGGCCTCCAACGAATTGAGCGTGAATTTTGACGTGAGCGGTTATATGCGTGCGGTACGAAGCTGATTCCGATGAAGAAAGAGCCGGGATTGACGCATTTATTACTTGGCTTATGTGGCATATTCGCCGTAATCAGCGCGATGGAGTGGGCTTACTTGAACTATAGTATCGACCAATCCAGGCAAAAAATGGCGCAGTCCAGTGGGGCGAAAGCTGTTTTTGATGTTGGGCAGGAGCGCGATTTTAGCTTACCTGCTCAAGAACATTATGAAGAAATCATCGAGCGCCCACTGATGGTAAAAGGCCGACGGCCAATTTCGGAAAATACTGGGCCGTCCTCGAACGATGTTGTATCTAATACCAAAATGAATATGGTATTGATGGGGGTAGTAATGACGCCACAAGGTATGACAGCCTTGATAAAGGATAATCAAGGGAAGTATCAAAGGGTGCAACTGGATGGATCAGTCGATGGGTGGTCGGTCGTTGATTTGCAGGAAGATAAGGTTATCGTAAACCAGGGCGGCGACAGCCATGAATTAATGTTGCGCAAACCTAAACCTAAGGTTGCGCCGGTCTCCAGAAAACCAAGACAAAATCGGCAGAACCAAAATAAAGCGAATGCAAAGAAGGGTGGATCCAAAACATGAAAATATCTAAAACCAGGCTCATCGCTTTTTGTTTGGCCGCGATTTTTCTATCAAGTTGTGAATCGTTAGGGCCTTCCATGCGGGATAAATTACCGCTGGAACCGGTTGCGATTATCAATGACGACGATAAATTAAAGCATGACTCCCACTTTACGCAGTTGAATGATGCTAATGGCGATAAAGCAACCAAAAAACCCGCAGTTGAGATGTATCCGGGTACTGGAGCCTTTATTAATTCGGGTGCGGCAAGACGCGCAAAAGGCCGCGGGCCGGGCACGGGTAAATACACCTTAAATTTTGACGATGCGGATTTGGGTGAAGTAGCGAAAGTAATTCTCAGCGATACTTTGGGTGAAAACTATGTTTTGGCGCCTACCGTATCCGGTCGGGTTACGCTACAGACTACCCGGCCGTTAACCCGCGAAGAGCTTATTCCGACACTTGAAATGCTGCTGCGTATGAACGGAGCAGTGTTGATAAACGGTGACGGTGGCTACCGGATCGAGCCGGTAGCTAATGCACTGCAAGGCGCCAGCTCTCCACGTTTGGGCTTGGTCAATACCCGTTTGCCCAACGGCTACCAGATACGCATCGTGCCGCTGGAATACATCGGTGTTCAGGAAATGCAAAAGATTTTAGAGCCGCTGCTGCCGCCTAAGTCGATCATACGCGCGGATGTTTCCCGCAATATGTTGATGGTCGCCGGTACCGGTGCTGAGCTTGACAATCTTCTGGAGACCATCCAAATATTTGATGTAAACCTGATGAAGGGTAAGTCGGTATTGCTATACCCGCTCAAGAACGTGGATGTTGCGACGATTATGGGGGAACTTGAGGGTATATTCGGGGCGGATGCTGAAACGCCCTTGTCCGGTATGTTTCGTTTGGTGCCGATAGAAAGGATGAATGCGGTGATGGTAATCACGCCTCAACCCCGATATCTTCGCGAGGCAAGAGTGTGGTTGGACCGCTTGGATCGCAGTGCGGAGGAAACCGGTGCCGGTGCTGGCGGGGTCTATGTTTACCGTGTCCAAAATGTCGAAGCAGTTGATCTTGCCAGCATTCTTAACGAGATTTTTAGCGATAGCAAGAAGAGCTCAACGCCTCGTGCCCAACTGGCGCCGGGCAGTCGGGCCGCGGAGATAAGCGGGGATAAAAAACCCGGGGACACCGCTAAAGCGAAAGCTGTTGCCAGCCAGTTCGATGTAGGTGGGGTTGCGGATGTGCGGATAATTGCTGACGAGAAGAATAACTCTCTGGTTATTGTGGCTACAGCGCAGGCCTACGAGATATTGAAAAAAGTCATTGGCCAGCTGGATATTCCACCGCTGCAGGTGTTGATTGATGCTACGGTGATAGAAGTATCCTTGACCGACGAATTGAGATATGGCCTGCAATGGTTTTTTAGGCATTCGATAGGGCCCTATGGCGCTACTGCCGTATTGAGTGATGCTACCCCTAATATAGGCGCCGGAGGACAGCCATTGGCTGGTGCTGGCAGCGGATTTAGCTATTCGTTACTCGATAACGTTGGGACTGTACGCGCAGTACTTACAGCATTGGCGAGCGATAACAAAGTAAACGTGGTGTCATCGCCGTCGTTGATGGTGCTCAATAACCAGGAAGCGTTTATTAACGTGGGTGATCAAGTACCCATCGCGACATCACAAGCTACGAATCTCAATAGTACCGTAACATCGGGAGATCAAACGAGCAATGTGATTACTAACCAAATCCAATTAGTGGATACGGGCGTATCCCTGACCATCACGCCTCGTGTTAATGCGGGTGGCTTGGTGATTATGGAGGTCGAGCAAGAAGTTAATGAAGCTAATGTCACCACGACTTCAGATATTGATTCACCTACAATTTCGCAGCGGAAAATTAAAAGTACAATTGCGGTACAGAGCGGTGAAACCATAGTCTTGGGTGGGTTAATACAGGACAGGCGAACAAGAGCAGGCAATGGCATCCCGTTTCTGAGTAAGATTCCTTATGTTGGCTGGTTGTTTAGCGAAACGACCAAACTGTTGGATCGCACAGAGTTGGTCATATTGATTACCCCGCGTGTGGTTCAAAATCGTATCGACAGTGCATTGATTACCAATGAATTCAAACGGAAGCTGACCGGACTCTACGAGGATATGTCGGACGACAAGGCAGATAATTCTGAACCGTCTGGGGCTTCCTCTGCAACGACCAAAGGTTATAGCGAATAGGTGTCAGAATAGGTGTCAGTTTCTGGGAGAGATCAATCAGGCTCTTAATGCCGTGATCGCTGTTTAATGCGTTTCCTATTCGTAATAGAGATGCGAAAGTTTGGCGACGAGTGAGATTTCGTCGCTGATATAGGTCAGGATTTCGAATAACGTTCTAAAGCACGTGCCGTCGCAGCTTTAGTATTCAAACACTTCGTCTGCGTTTTTAGCCGAAGCGCTTATGGATTCTTGTTTGAACTCATCGGTTGCAGCGACATAGTGATAAAATATAATATTTCCGTATTTTTCGTCGATTTCTACGGCTGCCTGTGCATCGGTCCATTGTTTGCCAGAATGATGTACGTCTGGTAGTCGAATACCCATCTGAGTAAGCCGCTCAAAATACGCACTCAGTGCGTCACACAGTTGTTGACGCTGGCGCGTAATCCGCAACCGGCCGTCACTCTTTTCGCGAATGGAATAGGCCAGGTGTTCCGCCATAGAACCGGCCAAATGCTGTATTTCCGGAGTGGTCAGGTTATCAGCTCCAAGAACGGTATCCAGCTCCGGTAGCGCTTGAATGAACATTAATCCATATTGAGTATGGTGTTCGAAGGCCTGGATGTAACGGACCAGGGCCGTGCCTTGAATGGTTTGGTTCTGGAAAGTCAGGGTGAAGTCCACTTTCTCTAAATCGGAAAGTTTCAGGGTATTAGAAGAAAACGCCAATCCGCTGTTACTTAGATCTATCGAGTAGCACTCTTCGTATTTACGTAAACGAGAAATTCCGCGTCGGCGAACCTTCAGTCGCAGCCCGGTAAACGGTAAGCGATTCTCTAATCGGCGATTGGATTCGCGCGCAGACTCGGTGTATTGGGCTCTAGCATCTTTCAATTCATCCATTCATTATTCTCCTTGTTTTGCCAGATGTGGTGCTGGAATTTCCTTAAGACCTAACACATAAGGTTTTATCTTTCCTCCCGTGCCCTGGTTTACGGGGTTATCAGTGTTAGCCGTCAGAAAATTTTACAGTTTGTCCACAGTTCTAAATCACTGTTACTGGTAAGTTAATTATCCCTTGGTTTAAGGGATACAATGTATAAAAACGCTTATATTGTACTGGTTTTTTTGCGGAAAAAGGCGTGTTTTTGGGGGCGGGATGTCGAAAATTTTACAATTAATTGAATTATGGGGATAACTACAAAAAGTCGACACTTGGGTGGACAAGTTTCTGTTAGCTGAGGGTCAAGTTGTGACAGGGAATTGTCAAATGAAGCCGGTCCCGGTTAGGTTTCGCAAAAAAAAACCGCACAGCGTGCGGTTTTTTGTCGAATTTGTTAGGTCGCGAGTCAAGTGTAGGTCTGGACCTCGTTTCTCTTCCGGCTAAACAAGCCAATTCCGATCAGACCAATTCCGATTAATGCTAGTGGCATAGGTTCGGGTATTTGGGAAGAGGCGGAAAATGAGGAATACTTCCCGATACTGCCAATTTGTGTTGTGAATGCAAAATTATAGGAAGTTGAATGATAGCCCGTAATACTCAACAGGCCGGTCCCCGCTATGGTACGCGAATTCGAGGTGCTTGTGCTATAAAGTGGACCGGACAAAGTATACTGATAAAGAATGTTACCAATTGTCTGTTGCCAAAGTACCTGTGAAGTACCGACATTAAGATTAAAAGGGTTAAAAATCACACGAAACCCAGTCAAAGGCGCTAAGGTTTTACTACCTATGGTGAGGACTGGACCTAAAGAGAACTGGGTAGCGTTAAATAAAGAGGTGCCGTTATGCTTATAAACTCCGAAAAAAAGGGTTGAACCGGTGATCGGCATAGCTATGACACTGCTGGACAGACCAAGAAGTATCAAGCCAAATAATATGCTTCTTATTTTCATTTTCCTCACCACTAGGTTTTATGTTTTTTTATCGACAGTATGTCGTGCCTACAAATACGCACAAAACGGGCCGTTTTTATATATGATTGAAAAATAGTAAAAATTTAACCTACTGTTTTTAGGAGGGGCGAATGTGTAAACCATTCTGACACTTCAAAGTATGTTAATTGGTACTTTTAAAAGGGCCAAACTGGCGCAGCGTGAGACGTTGTTCTGCAAAACTGTACGCAGCGAAAATGCTCTATACGGCCACGCTTCCGCAGTTGATCAACCAACATGCTTTGTCATTTTACCCCAAATTTTCAGCATCGTCATGCCCGCGAATATAGTCATCATAGATACAAGTGGTTCGCCAAGGCCTTTGATGCGGCGGAACAGATTGCGCGAGTGCAGTGCGGTGGTGTTGGGGCGTACCCGACTCTTGCATTTGTTCGCTTGTGCGGAATTTTTAAATCATGTATAAATTGATCTGGCATCCAAGCAGGCGATTTGACGGGCGCGATGAAAAAAGTGAACAACGAAGCCCAGTTGCTCAAAGAAGCGGTGCGGGTGGGCATGATTTACGCCGAGAAACGTGGTGCGGTAAAGTTTGAGCCTACCGACTCTTCTAAAGACAAAATTGAAGTACTGTACCGCTTGTTGGTGCACGATAAGTTGATACAACCCTTGGCTAAAGGCCAGGAGAATGAGCCCAATATGCGGCATAAGCTAGCGCTTTGGATCTCAAGGCAACTTCCTTCTGATCACCCGTTGTTGAAATCTTAGTTAGATGCGCGAAAATTTGTTTGGAGTACTAACCACACCAAGAGGAGGATATCATGGGAATGATGCAAGAGTTTAAAGACTTTGCGTTAAAAGGAAATGTAGTTGATATGGCTGTAGGGATTATCATTGGAGCCGCGTTCGGGAAGATTGTGTCATCGTTTGTCGCTGACGTGATCATGCCTCCGATCGGCGTGTTGGCAGGGGGGGTGGATTTTTCAAATC
>CAZVFR010000139.1:0-9435 GCA_964626505.1 uncultured Methylococcaceae bacterium | reverse complement strand
TCCTTGTACTCGCCTAAATTTGAGGGCAATCTGAGCAATTACCGG
Source organism: uncultured Methylococcaceae bacterium (assembly GCA_964626505.1). Lineage (GTDB taxonomy): Bacteria > Pseudomonadota > Gammaproteobacteria > Methylococcales > UBA1147 > CAZUGA01. The sequence goes on along the minus strand of CAZVFR010000139.1, from coordinate 9,390 downwards.
GGTTTTTAAGTTCGCTGAGTAGTTACTTGGATTGTAGATTCAAACTTCAACCGGACTATCGATTAAAGATTAAAGCGGAAATTTCGCATATACTACGCGACTTTCTGCGTATTGCTGGTTAAAGCAAGCCCCACCTTTTGAAACAAAGTTTGTGATAACTTTGCTACCTGAATACGATCATTGTCGCATGGAATTCAAGCTAAAAAATACCGACCAGCACGCTAGGCGTGGCCAGATGATCTTTGCGCGGGGTACGGTTGAAACACCGGCGTTTATGCCTGTGGGGACGTATGGCACGGTCAAAGCCATGACTCCAGAGGAACTTTGCGACACGGGCGCGGAGATTATTCTCGGCAATACCTTTCATTTGATGCTGCGGCCTGGAGTGGAGGTTATCGCTAAGCACGGTGATTTGCACGACTTCATGCATTGGCAGGGACCGATACTCACCGATTCAGGTGGTTTTCAGGTATTTAGTCTCGGCAAGATGCGTAAGATTGTCGAAAAAGGCGTGCAATTTCAATCACCCGTGAACGGTAGCCGGGTATTCATGGGGCCCGAGGAATCCATGAAAGTGCAGCATGCCTTAGGCTCAGATATCGTAATGATCTTCGATGAATGTACACCGTATCCGGTTACCATCGACGCAGCCCGGGCATCAATGGCGTTGTCGTTGAGATGGGCCGAGCGCAGCAAAGAGAGTCACGGCGATAATCCTGCGGCGCTATTCGGTATTGTGCAAGGTGGAGTATATGATGATCTTAGGTTTGAATCGATCGAGGGCTTGATATTGATAGACTTTGACGGTTATGCCATAGGTGGATTGTCGGTGGGCGAGCCCAAGGACGAAATGCTCCGAGTGGTTGCACTGCTGGCGCCGCAAATGCCCGCGGACAAACCACGATATCTAATGGGGGTTGGGAAGCCTGAAGACTTGGTCGAGGCGGTGCGGCGGGGTATCGATATGTTCGATTGTGTCATGCCGACACGCAACGCGCGCAACGGGCATTTGTTTGTCAGCGATGGAATTATAAAAATCAGGAACAGCCGATACGTCGACGACCTTAGCCCCCTGGACGAATCATGTGAGTGTTATACCTGCCGTCACTATTCCAGAGCGTACTTACGGCATCTTGATAAATGCGGAGAAATCTTGGGGGCTAGGCTCAATACCATCCACAATCTGCATTTTTACCAAAATCTGATGCGGAGTTTGCGGACCGCGATCGAACAATACAACCTTGACGGATTCGTCAAATGTTTTTACGAACAACGAGGCATTCCTATTCCATCTATGTCATAATAACGGGTTTTAAATCGAAAGGTTTTAACGGAGAAAATAATGAATTTTTTCATTTCAGACGCGTTGGCAGCGCCTGCCGCCCCAGACCCCGGGTATGCGGGATTGTTGTTTCCTGTGGCCATCCTGGCCGTATTCTATCTCTTATTTATTCGTCCGCAGCAAAAGCGCAGCAAAGAGCACAAAACTATGGTAACAGCGTTGAATAAAGGTGCGGAAGTGGTTACTAATGGCGGGCTTTTGGGCAAAGTCGTCGATATGGATGAGAATTTCGTGCGCATTGAGGTAGGCGACAATACGTATGTGCAAATCCAGCGCAATGCGATTTCCAGCTTGATGCCCAAGGGCACCTATAAAAGCCTACAAAGAAAAAGCAAATCGCACTAATCTATTCCCGGTACTTTCATGGAAAACCGTTTCCCCATTTGGAAAAATGTACTTATCGTTGTTGTCGTGGTTTTGGGATTGTTCTATTCCCTGCCGAATCTTTTCGGAGAAGATCCGTCGCTGCAGATTTCTCCCCAGCGTAACTCTCCTCTGGATGCTTCCGTCCTACAGAGCATCGAAAAAGCGTTGTCCGATGCGGGAATAAAGCCCATTTCGAACGAATTGGGTGCCGCGTCGATTCTTTTAAGATTCAACGATACAAATGACCAATATAAAGCGTCTGATTTATTGAAAACGGAGCTGGGCAGCGGATACACCGTCGCGCTCAATCTGGCTCCGGCGACCCCGGATTGGTTGCGCTCCATGGGCGGCGATCCGATGTATCTGGGGCTGGATCTTAGAGGTGGTGTTCATTTCCTGCTCGATGTCGATATGGAAGCCGCGGTCAAACAGGCTGAAGAGCGCTATACAGAAGACATACGCTTGGCTTTGCGCAATGCAAAAATCCGCTACACTTCGGTATCAAATGTACAGGGTGCCATTACAGTCACCTTTAAGAATCGCGAGATTCTGAATCAGGCCGAAGATGTTCTGAGTAAAGAAGTCAGGGAATTAGTGCTAAAAGAAAGTGACTCCGAAATTGGCTTGATTGCCAAAATTTCTGAAGCTGAAAAGCAAGAGACCAGAAAATTTGCGTTGGCGCAGAATATTACTACGTTGCGTAACCGCGTGAACGAACTGGGCGTTGCTGAGCCTGTTATACAGCAGCAAGGTAACCGCAGAATTGTGGTGCAGTTGCCCGGGGTTCAGGATACCACGCGGGCCAAAGATATTTTGGGAGCGACCGCCACGCTGGAGTTTCGCATGGTGGATGTGGAACACGATGTTCAAAATGCGATAAATACCCACGCTCCGGTGGGTACCCGGTTGTATAAGGAACGCGATGGCACCCCAATTCTGTTGAAACGGCGGATTATTGTGACCGGTGATCAAATAGTTGATGCGGCCTCGGGAATAGATCAGCAAGGCGGTTCGCCGGCGGTGTTTATTACCCTGAATGGTGTGGGCGCGAAGAAAATGGCCAAAATAACTCGAGACAATATAGGTAAACCCATGGCCGTGGTTTATATAGACACCAAAGTCACGACCGTTATGGAAAATGGCCGGAAAGTTCGCAAGAAAACCAAGACGGAAGAAGTTATCAACCGGGCAATCATCCGGGATTCCTTCAGCAAGCGCTTTCAGATCACAGGACTCGACAGTACCAAAGAAGCTCGAAATCTGTCCTTACTGCTGCGCGCCGGAGCCTTGGCCGCGCCGGTGGAAATCGTCGAAGAACGAACTGTGGGACCCAGCCTGGGCAAAGACAACATCGACCGCGGATTCTTGTCCGTGATGGTCGGATTTGTGTTGGTGTTGGCGTTCATGGCGGTTTATTATCGCGTATTCGGTCTGGTTGCGGACGTGGCTTTGACCATGAATCTGGTCCTGATCGTGGCGTTTCTGTCGATGATGCAGGCAACTTTGACCCTGCCGGGCATTGCCGGGATCGTATTAACTGTTGGTATGGCGGTCGATGCTAACGTCTTAATTTTTGAACGCATACGCGAAGAGATACGCAACGGCAACTCCCCGCAGACGAGCATTTTTGTCGGTTATGAAAAAGCCTTCTCGACCATTTTCGATGCCAATATCACCACATTGATTGCGGCAATTGTGTTATTCAGTTTTGGCACCGGACCGATCAAAGGTTTCGCCATAACCTTGACCATAGGTATTCTAACATCCATGTTCACGGCGATTATGGGGACTCGTATGCTGATCAATTTCATCTATGGAAATCGCCGTGTCAAACAACTTTCTATCTAAACACGGGCGAACACAAGAGGCATAAACGTGGATTTATCACGAGCAAATTTTGATTTTCTGGGTAAACGCAAGATCGCGATGATCGGATCGGGTATTTTGCTGATTGCGTCTCTGTTTTCTCTAGTGGTCAGTGGATTGAAATTGGGGATTGATTTCACCGGAGGGACTTTGTTGGAGGTGGGTTACAAACAAGCCGTTACCTTGAGCGAGACTCGCGAAAATTTGAAAAATGGCGGGTTTGGCGATGCGGTAGTCCAGCATTTTGGTAATTCCAAAGAGATACTGATCCGCATTCCGTTACAAGAAGGCGTCAGCAGCGCGTATTTGAGTAACCGCGTGATGGATGTTCTAAACGCATCCGACAGTCAACAGGGTGAGAAACTCAGGGTGGAATTCGTCGGGCCCCAGGTCGGCGACGAATTGACTGAGGATGGGGGTTTGGCCCTGCTGTATGCTATATTCGGCATTCTGATTTACGTTGCGTGGCGGTTTGAGTACAAGTTCGCGTTGGGGTCCGTGGCAGCGTTGGTGCACGATGTGATTATCACCTTGGGGCTTTTTTCGGTATTGGGTTTGGAATTCGATCTAACCGTACTGGCCGCGGTACTTGCCGTGATCGGGTATTCATTGAACGATACCATCGTGGTCTATGATCGCATACGCGAAAACTTCAGAAAAATGCGTAAAGGCACATCCGAGAAGATCATGAATGTTTCGCTCAACCAGACCTTAAGTCGTACATTGATGACGTCTTTGACAACACTGATTGTATTAATCGCATTGGCTTTCCTGGGTGGTCAGATTATCCACAATTTTGCCTTGGCGTTGATCTTCGGTGTTGTGATCGGGACCTATTCATCGATTTTTATTGCCAGCCCCGTGGTTCTTGGGTTGGGTGTAACACAGGCGGATTTGCTAATCCCCGAGAAAGAAGGTGAAGAAATCGACGTGCGGCCGTGATCGGGTGTGATGTATTAATTTGCGCCAGCACAGCAGCTAGGACCGGTGCTGCGTACTCGGCTGGCCATTGCCAGCAAAGGGCCCACGCGCCATAGTCCAGGCGACATCGAGTTGCCGCTCAACAGCCTAACGCGGAACCGCAGATATCGATCATGACAAATATTAAAGCGGATCTGCACGAATTTATTTTCCAAGAGCTTATTTTTTCGCCGGATGCCGATGACTTCAGCGATAATGAAAATTTGATTGAGGCCGGCTTGGACAGTATGGCGATAATGCGCCTCGTCATGTTTATCGAAGAGCGTTTCAACGTAACCCTACCTGACAACGAAATCGAACCAGAAAATATTCAGACAATCCAGGCACTGCAGCAGTGGATTCTAAGGCACAAGTAGAAATGATGCGGCCTTTGAATGCCGCCGATTATTTCACTTTGGTGATGGATGAAGAGATCCGCAAGGCAGGACTCGCGGGTAGTTTTGGCGGAATAGTATTGGAGTTATCCGGGCAACCCGAAATTCCTTCCCTTGCCAGGCGGGTCAAGGAATTCGTCCGGAGTTTTCCCGAATCGACCGCCTGCCTGCGGCAGCGAGGTCGGCGCTTTTACTGGTGTGATCCCAGACCCGCAGCCAACATATTTTTCGAGCACAAAAATGAAACTCGCCGCCCTGATGACGTTTTTCAAAGGAGCTGCTTAGAAAGCATCATGAACCGGGTGGAAACGCGCGAGCAAATGTTTCCGCTGGAATTTCATTTGATTCATGGAGACAATACTCACTTGTTTTTAGTGCGCTGGCTGCATCCCTTATGTGACGCAAAAGGCGCCGACCTCATTCTAAGGTATCTTATTGAAACAGATGCCACGAAACGTAGAGCTTTGGGACATCCGGCTATTCAGTTAGTGGATCAATACCTCAAAATCTGGCCCTGGTGGAAAAAAATATTTTATTTTATTAAGGCTAAGCGATACATTCATAAAATTGATAAACACACTAGTATTCTTCCCAGCGGCGATTCGGCTACGCCGCAACGCATGTCATACAAAATAGTTCGTTTTGATAGTGAACAGACCGCGGCAATCAATGCACAGGTTCGAAGCCATGTCGGTCTAGTTGGATCGACGCTTTACACGATCGGCTGTTTCATGCGCGCAATTGATAAATCCGGCGTCGCCGTTAACGGGGATGCGTATTGCGTTCCTTATGCTTTTAACCTGCGAAGGCAGAGGGCGATCAGCCCGATTTTTGGAAATCAGGTTAGTGTGCTTTTCACCCAGGCTAGTAAAACGCTTGTCGCCAATCGAAAGGCGCTGTTTAAACATTTAAAACAGCAAAATGCAGATGCAATCCGCCAGAAAATGGATTTCGCATTTCTCCCAACAATGTGGGCGGGAAGCTGGTTGTCATTGGAGAAATACGGACAGATCCTGCGCTTCACTCCGAGCGGCCGAGAGCGCAGTTCATTCTGGTTTTCCGACATCGGCCAAATCGATCTGGCGGATGCACAATTTTTCGAAACAAAGATCAGTGGCATATTCCACCTCTGCCAAATGACGTCTCCACCGTCCATCGCGTTGCTCGTAGGACAGTACAATGGCCAGCTGACTTTAAGCTATAGCTATCTGAAACCACAGATCAACGAAGCCTGGTTAGAGCTGCTTTTGAATCACATGAAAAAAGAATTGCTCGAAGAATTGGATTGACCATGCTCCTGCTGGATGGTTTTTTGGCCCAATGTAAAAATCAACCGCAACAGTCTGCCTTGTCGAGGGCGAACGTTCGCTGAGTTATTCGGAGTTACATATCGCGGCCAGTCGGATCGCAGCTCGTCTTACACAACAGGGCGTTAAGCCCGCAGCTCCTATTGCAATCGCTCTAGACCGAGGCATCGATGCAACAATAGCTATCTTCGGCATACTCTATTGCGGTTGTTGTTACATTCCTTTGGATATAAATAATCCACAATCCCGTCTGCGCTTTATCGTAGAAGACGCGCACGCTCAAGTGATAATCGGCCGAGGAAATTGTCCTGAGTGGGTCCAGAATAAGGGGGCGTGGCTCGATTTAGACCGGCTGGAACACTGTCAGATTGAATTCGAAATTTATGCGTCTGGTCCCGAAACGCTAAGCGCAATTCTTTATACTTCCGGTTCAACCGGCACCCCTAAGGGCGTTGCGCTCAGCCGTCGAGCAATGTCGGCGTTCGCAAAGTGGGCCGGACGGACGTTTGAGGTGCGACAAACCGATCAGATTGCGAGTCTTTCACCGTTTTACTTTGATTTATCGGTTTTTGATATTTTTACCGGGCTGAACAACGGTGCTACGGTTAATTTCATTCCCACGGGACTTAGCCTGTATCCCAGTCGATTAAGTGCGTGGCTCAAAGAAACTAGAATTTCGGTTTGGTATACAGTCCCTTCATTACTTTGCTTTCTTGCCTTAAAAGGTAATCTGAGTCAGACAAGTTTGACGGACTTGAGAACTATACTTTTTGCCGGCGAGGTTTTCCCAACCCCGCAGCTTATGCGTTTACTTGAATTGCTCCCTACGGTTAAGTTTTTCAATCTATTCGGACCCACTGAGACTAACGTCTGTTGCTATTGGCCTGTTGATCGTTGTGAATTTCAATCGCAACAATCGATTCCGATTGGCCTTCCAGCTTGCGAGACCCAACTTCGAATAGATCCGCAACAAAACGAATTATTAGCCAAAGGCCCAACACTGTTTAGCGGATATTGGAAGGCCGGGAAACTGGACAATAAGGTCAATCCAAACGCCTGGTTTCGTACCGGTGACCGGGTTTCGTTAAACCCAAAAGGCGAGTTGCTCTACCACGGGCGCCTGGATAGAATGCTGAAATGCTCAGGCTATCGCATCGAACCGGTAGAGATTGAGTCAATTATCAACTTGATTCACGGTGTCATCCAAAGTGCCGTGGTTGGAATTGAAGACAGTGTAGGCGGCTATCGGCCGGCGGCGGTCGTTGTAACTTCTTCCGCGTGCAATATTGGCGAGCTGCAATCGACACTTCGGAAACGATTACCCGCTTATATGGTTCCCGCAAAAATATCTGTTTTGCCCGCGTTGCCCTGTTTACCGAACGGAAAAGTGGATTACGCCGCTGTCAAAAATACCCTGCGACCAGAACAACGTAATGGCTGACACTGACTCCTTTTCCAATTTAAAAGCAACTGGGCCTTCGATTGTTGAGTGCGCGAAACAAGGGCTTTTTAGACATGCTATACCGAGTAGTTACGGTGGTTACAACGACAATTTCGTTGCCTTAATCCAGGCACATGAGAAATTGGGGGGAGACTGTCACGATACCGGGACTATTTTGTCGATCAATGCCCACTTATGGGGTGCGGTATTTCCTGTATTGCACCATGGGAGCGCCGAACAAAAGCAAAATATTTTACCGGCATTGATCGATGGTAAATTGATTGCCGGTCATGCTATTACAGAACCTCAAAGCGGATCAGACCTGGGGTCTATGCAGGGCATTGCTACCGCTACCACGCAAGGATTTCGAATTTCATGTCACAAGCGTTATATAACAAATGCGCCGATTGCTGACTTTGTGGTCGTTTATGTTCGTGTTGAAAACGACCTGTGTGCTTTTATTGTTCGATCGGATGATCCGGGTGTCTGTATTACCGATTCTCCGGCAGTATCCGCTTGCGTTACCGCACCGATGGGTGATGTGATCCTTAATGATTGCTTAGTTTCAGATGACCGCTTATTGGGAAAAATTGGTGCGGGGTCTTTCATTCTTCAACAAGCTATGGAATTAGAGCGGGCTTTTATTTTTGCGGGGATACTGGGCGTTATGGCTTGGCAATTGGAAGAAGTAATCGAGTATAGTCGGCAGCGTATGGTGGGTGGAGATCCACTGGGACACAAGCAGTCTATCTACCACCGGATCGCGGACATGAAAACCCGGCTGGATAGTGTCCGGCTTTGGGTGCAACATTGCGCGGCTTTAAAAGATAAGGGCCAGCGCTTAACATTAGCCAGTGCTCAAACTAAGTTATTTGCCAGTGAAGCCTTTTTGCAGTCCAGTCTCGATGCGGTTCAAATATTCGGTGCATCAGGTTTAGTTGAGGAAAACCCGGTTTCGAAACTAGTACAGGACGCCATGGCGAGCCGACTGTTTTCAGGGTCTTCGGAAATTCAAAAAAATATAATTGCTGCACTCCTGGGCACGGGCGAATCGTACCGTAAACCTGCTGTTAGATAATCAAAATGTTGTTTTTAATTGTTTATAATATCAATCATTTGCGGCGCTTGCCTCTATCAAACCGCAGTTGAATTATCAATTAGTTAGGCTCTGTTCGCGTTCGTTGTTGGTACCCAGTAAATACGCCTTGTATAGAGATTCCTTAAATGGCTTATTTACTGGCCTTATAGGAAAAACCAACATTAGACGCGAACAGAGCCATTAGTTAAGTTTTGCTATAAACGCGGTTTGACACAATTCTGGCACAGGATCGATCCTGTTATAGTATCTTTTGGTATTAGAGGTAACGGGCGGGAAGCTACAAAAGTACCCTATAACAAATGCAAGAAGCTATTTGTAAAAAATCTGTTCGCCTCCGAAGGTCCGAGTAGGACCAGTGGTCATGCTTACAGCAAATTTTGGCATGGCCGTTTTAATTAAGTATTGAGTCCCCATAAATTTAAGGTAATCAACAATGTTGCATTGCAAGAACAGACCCCGTCAATCAGAACAGACCCCGTCAATCTGTGATAAATCAGCAATCAACAGGGTAATGATGGGATACAACACACGGTCCAATATGAGAGGTAAAGAATAATGGCGACACCCAAAGAAGCCGCGAGACAACTCATTGATCGTTTGCCAGATCAGGCAAC
>CAZVFR010000138.1:0-9440 GCA_964626505.1 uncultured Methylococcaceae bacterium | reverse complement strand
TATAAAATCGATATTTTCCAGTTTAGGATAAATCTATAATCAACAGCACCTACACCATCTTGATCAACTTCTGCTCTTCGAAAACGCAACCATAGTCCTTTAAGAGTCGGTAACTCCGGACGATAGTCTATTGTGATATCCCATTTTGACTGATCAGGTGAAGCTACGCTACCAAAATCCGGGGTATACCCTTGTGCATGGTTACTGTATGCAATCAATTTTTCTACAGCCAAACTGAAACGCCAAATTAATACAATTCCCCTAATCTGTACCTGAACCACGCAAGCTGGCGCTAAAAATAACCGAGGTATTTTCCACTTTGAAAACCGCAATCAATGACATTCGAATTCTTTGACCAAGGCCTAACAAAGACAGTACATCACCTCAAGATAGTGGTATTCTTTTGCAAATTGGCCCTACCCCGAATTTCTCACGAGCATGTCAATCTCTCGCTTGACCTTTGTTTCTACAAGAAATTTTCTTCCCTCGGAAAGTCAGTCCGATTTCCACATGGTCAGAAAACCCCTTGTGAAACCAAATTTTCGTGCGCTCATATTGCCCGCTTTGAAAAATCCGGGCTAGGAATTGAAAATCCTATCGATTAACAGATCAAGCTTTCACTGGAGAAACGGTAATGTTGCAGCCGGGTTTTATTAGACGATACAGCTATCTATCAACTACGTTGGTATTTTTGCTGCTGCTTGCGCTTGCGTTGTGGGCTCAAGAGGTGGCCGCGCAAGAAGAAAATTCTCAGTCGGTGAATCTGCTACCTACGGAGCAGTTGGACGAGCTGATCGCGCCGATTGCGCTGTATCCCGATGAATTGGTAGCAATTGTCCTGCCTGCTTCGACCTTCCCGATACAAATTGTTCAGGCATCAAGGTTCTTGGAGAAGCGCAAATCCGAACCAAAAATCAAACCCGATGAGAACTGGGATGCCAGCATTCTAGGGTTGCTCAACTATCCGGAAGTTATAGACAAGATGAACGCCGACCTGGCATGGGCATCAAAGCTTGGAGATGCGGTGGTCAACCAGCAGGACGATGTTATGGATGCTATTCAACAGTTCCGTAACAGAGCCCATGCCGCGGGGAACCTTCCATCGAACGACAAAGTCGTGATTGTACAAGAAAAAGAAATAATCCGAATCGAGTCCGCGAGCCCTGAAGTTATTTATGTACCGAGTTACAATCCGACCACTGTTGTGGTTTATCAAGCTTATCCCTATCCCTATGTCTATTCAGCGCCCTACCCGTATTATTATCGGCCGGCGGCTGCATTTTGGACAGGGATGTTTGTCGGGGCAGCTATAAGTTATGGACTAAGCTGGCACAACTACGGTGGTTACCATGGCCACAATCACATTACGGTTAACCGAAATACTAATGTTAACGTTAATCGAAACATCAATTCGAATAGGAACATCAACAAGGGAGGCACTGCTTGGCAAACCAGCAGAAAACCGGGTAACTCGGTCAGTAGACCCAGCCGTAACCCAGGCACGAAACCGGTTAATCGTCCCGGAAATCGACTTGCTGGTGGAGCGGGGAAGCCTAAAACCCGACCGGCCGATCGTGGAACGGGAAAACTTTCGAGCCGCCAAACTAGCAATAAGCGTCAACTGTCAGCGAAAACCGCCCGGTCTGGTAACGGCAGGCGATACAGCGGTAGCTCGTTCAGCGGTTATAAGCGAGGACAGAACAGCTACCGAAATAGTCAGCGCGGCCAATTTAGCCGATCGCGGAGTGGATTCTCCGGCGGTGGTAGACGTAGAGGTGGTGGTCGCAGACGTTAGGCCGATCATTACGAAAAGCCGGGGTTAATCACAATCCTAAAAGCGATTAGCCCTTTGAGCATACAGGATAAATTCATGACACAGATAGTATTCGGTCAATTGCGGTTCCCCAGCCCAACACTAACTCGTTGGTTACCGCAAATGCAACACGTACTCGTTGGAATTTTTATCTGCTTCGTATCAACGACGGCGGCGACAGCGCCTGCTGCTGATCAAAGCGACTTCGAATCTCCAACGGCCGCGGTCAAAGCGCTGAAGACAGCACTAGAAAAAGATAGCGGCACTGAAATTCTGAAAATCTTTGGGCGTCAATATAAAGACGAACTAATCGGAGGAGATGCCATTGCATCCCGTCATGACCGGCAGCAATTATTCTCCGCAATACAGGAAACATGGAAGTTACGTGACGATGGTGATGGCCAGAACATTTTGATTATCGGAAATAATGCTTGGCCGTTCCCGTTCCCCCTAGTCAAAAGCGGTGTTCGCTGGCATTTCGATACCGCAAGCGGCATAGAAGAAGTGGTCCAAAGACGGACTGGAGAAAACGAATTAACCGCGATAGAAATGTGCAAGCTGTACATCGGGCGCGCAACTTGAATACGCAAACAAGGACCGGGATGGTGATGCGGTGTTAGAGTACGCGCAGCAAATTACCAGCACACCGGGTGAGAAGAACGGATTGCATTGGGACAGTGACGATGCCGTGGACATCAGCCCGTTCGGACCCTTAGTCGCCGATGCGAGGGGTTATTTGCAGGGAAGAGAACCGGGAGATCCGTATCGCGGTTATTACTTCAAAATATTGACGCGTCAGGGAGAACAGCAGCCCGGTGGACGTTACGATTATATTATTAACGGCAATATGATCGCCGGCTTTGCATTGATCTCATATCCCGCCGAATATGGTATATCCAGGAATTATGAGTTTTATTTGCAGTCATCAGGGCAAGGTATTCCAGGCTGATTTGGGCGAAAATTCTGGCTTGATCGCGGGTGGTATAGAAATTTACCAGCCAGATGAAACCTGGATGTTAGTGGAGGAATAGAATGATGACTCAAGCCCGAAATTCCCACCCGAATGACAAGCGCTAGCAAGATCTTTATTTGTAGTAGCTCAAACCTAATCTGACAGTGCAAAATTCTGTTGGATTCGAGTGTCTCCTTTTCCCCCTGAAACGGTCGACCCATCGGTATAGTCTCAACTGGCGGCACCCGACCCACTGTTGCCGGTCGGAGACTTCAGAGTAAATTTGCGATCCATCCATTTTTCGCCTTATTAGTAAGTATCCCGCTATGCTCAGTAAGGCAATATAAACTATAAGTTAAGACCCGACCCGCTACTCTCGCTTTGTTACTCTTGGATGTGGCTTTTAGGTTAAATTTTAGATTTTCTGATAATTAAGACTATGAACAAAAACGATGAACTCTTGTTTTTCAAAAAAACAGGCTTCTTTAAAGAGAAAGATGCAGCCCTGAGCCATTTACAGGATGCCGATGAAATTTTAATCTCGGAGGGTGTCGATTATTGTTTGATGTTTGGAACTCTTCTGGGCTTGTTGCGCCATGGTGATTTCATTCCCTGGGACGATGATTTGGATATCATTATTTTTGATTTTGAAAAATTCGAACAAAAATGTATACAAAAATTTGCAGAAAAAGGCTATGTGGTTTTGCAAGATATCCGTCTGATGAGCGGACGGATACCCTTTTTAAAAACAAAAAAACGTTGCGGATATCGTATCTATTCGGACCACGGGAGCGCCATTCCGGGTATATCCTGGAAATTCCCTTGGTTGGGCGTTTGGGAAGCGAATTTTCAAAATAAATCAATGACTTTGCCGCCAGAGGAATTTGTGTATAATAGAGATGATTTCTTCCCCCTACAAAGACGGCCTTTTAAGGGGTTCTCGGTGAACATCCCGAAAAATTCTGAGCGAATACTCGATCATTATTTCGGGACGAATGATTGGATGGACTACTGCATCCCCTCCATTCTTGATCATAGGCAATACAAGCCTACCGGATTTCCTTCAATCAAGAAGCCTGTGGAAGAGGTCTTGGCGTATTTATCGGGTAATTAGCACACCGCTAAAGAATAATCCTTTGGTCAATTAGCTGACTAAGGGAGTGTGTTCCGCATGGCTTTTATACCGGATAAATATCCTCCTTTGTCCGTAATTCACAAAGGCGAGTACTCGGTGTACGCCTTCTGTAACAGATATTGCTTTTTGTGCTTTAAAGACAGGGTCTAATTTAGCAAATTGGTGCCTGCTGTATTTAGCCAAATTAATCAGATGGATTCAAACGCATAAATGGAAATGAAAAAGACAACAACACTGAAAAACATGCTTTGCAGTTCGCAATTGGAATTTTTTATGGAATCGCATAATGGATTATCCGCGAAGATTGTTGAACAGGCGGGGTTTAAGGGGATTTGGGCCAGTGGTCTTGCTTTGAGTGCTTCCATGGGTATCCGTGACAGCAATGAAGCGAGTTGGACGCAGGTTTTGGAAATTGTTGAGTTCATGAGTGATGCCACCACGATTCCGATCTTGCTGGATGGCGATACCGGCTACGGTAATTTCAACAATCTGCGGCGACTGGTAAAAAAGCTTGAACAGCGGGATATTGCCGGAGTTTGCATTGAAGACAAGCTTTTTCCAAAAACCAACAGTTTTCTCAGCGAACGTCAGAAACTGGCTGATATTGATGAGTTTTGCGGAAAAATAAAAGCCGGAAAAGACACTCAATCTGATGATGATTTCGTCATCATAGCCCGAGTTGAGGCATTTATTGCCGGATGGGGATTGGACGAGGTATTGAAACGCGCCATTGCCTATCATGAGGCGGGTGCGGATGCGGTGCTGATCCACAGCAAAAAAAGCTCAGCCGATGAAATCGCATCTTTTATGCGTGCGTGGGGCGACCGTGGTCCCGTGGTGATTGTCCCGACTAAATACTACACCACGCCAACCCAAACATTCAGAAAGATGGGAATCAGTGGTGTGATTTGGGCGAACCATCTTGTCCGCTCCGCGATCACAGCAATGCAGCAAACCGCTGCTCAAATATATAATTCCCAATCATTGATGGATGTAGAAGACAATATTGCGACTTTATCTGAGGTCTTTGAACTTCAGAATGCGGATGAATTGCAAAAAGCCGAAGAGAAATATCTTTCACTAGGGTTGAAACCCCCAGAGAGTATCAACGACATACGTGTTTCATTAAAAGACCAGCTTCGTGGAAGTGATGAATTTCCATCGGATGACCATGTTACGCTTCAATGATTGGTGCGGGGGATTTTTTAAAGGGTTGCTTGGCGGAGGACTTTTCGTTTTACACCGGAACTCCTTGCTCTTATCTAAAACCGATTATCAATTATGTCATTGAGAATCCGGAATTCAATTTTATCGATGCTACCAATGAAGGAAATGCAGTCGCCATGGCGGCGGGAGCCGTCATGGCCGGAAAAAGAAGCGTCGTTATGTTTCAAAACTCCGGGTTTGGAAACGCGGTCAATCCCTTAACGTCGCTGAATAACACGTTTCGGATTCCCCTCCTTTTAATTATCACATTACGTGGAGAGCCGGGAGGTCCTGAAGATGAACCCCAGCATGAACTGATGGGGCAGATTACCACCACGCTGTTGGATACCATGAACATCGGATGGAGCTGGTTTCCGGAGACGGTAGACCAAGTTATTCTTGCATTGAAGAAAGCCTGCGATTTTATGCAAGATAAACAATTGCCGTTTGCGTTTGTGATGAAGAAAGGCAGTGTGGAGCCTTATCCGTTGAAAGCACCCACAGCAACAAAGCAGGGGTTGACGCTCGTCCATTCCAAGACAGAGCACACTAACTATTATCGTCAGCAGCATCCTACACGTTATCAAGCGCTGAAAGTCATTCAGTCTTTATCCGAAAATAAAACCGCGGTGGTTGCCACAACAGGTTTTACGGGACGTGAATTGTGCGCTATTGAGGACCGCGCTAACCAGCTTTATATGGTGGGTTCCATGGGGTGCGCTCTGTCATTGGGAATGGGCGTGGCGCTAAACAAACCGAAACTCAATGTCATGGTGATCGATGGTGATGGCTCCTTGTTGATGAGAACCGGGGGCATGGCCACCACCGGCGCTTACGCACCTGACAATCTTATTCACATTTTATTGGATAATGAAGCACATGAATCTACCGGTGGGCAGAAAACCGTCTCGGGCCAAATCTCATTTCCATTAATCGCACAAGGTTTTGGTTACCCTCATGTGTTCTCTACCGATTCGCTCGATCAGTTTAAACGCTATATTAATCAAGCGATCAAGAGTAAAGGACCGTCATTCATTCATCTCAAAACCCGTCAAGGGGTGCCGGAAAACTTAAGCCGACCTTCGCAAAAACCAGCTCAGGTTAAAACGCGATTCATGTCGTATCTTAAAGAACACTAATTTTTTAAGGGATTCTATGGCAACTGTGCGCCAAGCGGTGATATTGGCCGCTGGATTGGGTTCAAGGCTCCGAGGAACTTTCGAAAACCAGCCCAAGGGGTTTTTGCGATTGGGCGATACACCGATCGTTGAAGAATCCCTTGGCAAGTTGATCGGCGCGGGTATTACAGACATTTTGATTGTAACCGGTTACGGTCATGAGCATTATGATCAAATCGCGGAAAAATTCCCCTTCGTCCGAACGGTATTCAACCCGGATTATGCGACGACCGGCAGCATGCTTTCATTATGCGTCGCCGCCCAATGCATTCATGCTGATTTTTTGCTCCTCGAATCAGATCTGATTTATGAGTTTAGCGCCCTACAGACCCTCCAAAATTCGTCCCACAAGAATATTATTCTACTATCGGGCAAAACCGGTTCCGGGGATGAGGTTTATGTCGGCATTCAAGGCGATAGATTCGTTAACCTGTCAAAAAATCGCAAGGCTATCGGAACTCTGGGTGGAGAGCTTGTGGGGATATCGAAAATTTCACGCACACTGATTCTGAAAATGGCGGAATTGGGCCGCAGAAAAACCGAGAAGAACCCTCAATACCAATATGAAGACTGTTTGACGGATCTCAGCGATACTGCGGCTATCCGTTACGAATGCATAGAAGATCTCGCGTGGATGGAGATAGACGATAGCAACCATCTGCAAAAGGCCCGCGAGAAAATCTATCCCTTGATTCAACAAAGAGACGCTCAGCTGATTTTATCCAAAAAGGTCTCACGAAATGTCCTGCTTAACCCAGGCCCCGCGACGACAACGGACACGGTCAAATACGCGATGGTTACAGAGGATATCTGTCCCAGAGAAAAAGAGTTTGGCGAACTGGTTGCAAGCATTAACTTAGATCTGGTTCGCGTTGTTCGTGGGGAGGAAAAATATGTAGCGGTGCTGTTTGCGTCTTCTGGTACGGGAGGCGTTGAAGCTTGCTTGGGTTCGGTTGTTCCTCATGGGAAATCCGTGCTCATTATCAACAACGGCGCTTATGGACAGCGCATGCAACAAATATGTGATGGACTGGGTGTAGACCATATCGATTACAACATCGCGTGGGGAGCAACCATCGACACTGACAAAGTTGAAGACATCATCGAAAAAGCTAAGCAGGTAATCACTCATATCGCTTTGGTGCATCATGAAACCACTGTAGGTATTCTGAATAACCTAAGCGAAATTTCGCGTATTGCCAAAAAATATGAGATTGAAATCATCGTTGATGCCATGTCGTCTTATGCGGGCATCCCAATTGACATTAAAAATCCTGAACTTCATTATCTGATCGCTTCATCCAATAAATGCATACAGGGAATGGCCGGGCTCAGTTTTGTGATCTGCCAGAAAAAAGCCCTGGGAAGAACCCGAGAGATCAAATCACAGAATTTTTATTTCAATCTTTTTCAAAATTACGTGTATTTCAAGGAGCGGCACGAAATGCAATTTACGCCGCCTGTCCAGGTTTTGTATGCGCTGCGGCAAGCCATGAATGAATATTTTCTGGAAACAGAGCAAGGACGGGCGAACCGGTATGCGCGAATGTATGACGTCTTGGTCCAAGGTTTGGAGGAACTCGGTTTCCGTTTTCTTGTTGAAAAAAAACACCATGCAAAAATTCTAACCGCAATCATAGAACCGCAAGATGAGCATTACAGCTTTGGTGAGATGCATGATTTTCTATACCAACGCGGCTTCACCATTTATCCGGGCAAAGGGACTGCGGAGAACACCTTTCGTCTGGCGAATATGGGCGCTATCACGGAACAGGATATCAAAGAGTTCTTGAATCATCTCAAAGACTATTTGAATTCTAAAGATATTAAGACACTGTCCATCTAGAGGGTGTATTGGAACAACAAAACAGAATATTCCTGGGCAAAAAAATCGGCATTTCCATGAGCGACACGGAATATCCGAAATTGGCAAAAAAGGCCAGCGATGGCGTTTATTGTTATTGGGTGCAACGCCGGCTATCAAGTTTTATCACTGCGTTGTGTGTGCGCTTCGGAATTTCCGCCAATACAGCAACCTTGGTCGATTTTGTTTTTGCGGTTATTGCTGCATTGTTGTTGTATCTGGGTTATCCCATTGCCGGGGTCATATTTATTCAACTTTTCGGTATCTGGTCCTGTGTTGACGGCGAAATTGCCCGCTTGAACAAAGAAACCAGCCAACTCGGCGATTTTTACGACACCATGGTCGACAGAACCGCGGAGCTGTTGATCGTTGGGGCGTTAATGGTACTCATGGAAAGAACCTCACCGGCGGTGTCCTGGGGAACACTTTTCTTTGCTTATATGGGGTGTGTCTTTTTGATTACCGCATCTTCTGAAAAATTTCGTTCCGTATTTCAAAAAAATTATCCTAAAAGCCAGCAAGAACCTTTTTTCTGTTGGCTTTGCGCGGGGGGTGATATTCGGTTTTTGCATCTCTCTCTGGGCATTATCGTCTATGCCATCAGTGGGTATGCGGCCGTCATTCAATGGTTGATGATGTCGCTTACGGTTTTGCTGGGGCTGAATTTTATCTTTCGTTTGTGGAGGATTTTTGAACTGGCACATGAGGGCAGCCCACCATCCAAACCCTAAAACAGCAATACCCTTCATTAAAAGAATTCCTCGTTGAATTAAACGAAAATTGTCTTTTACTCGCCCGGCATGGCGAGACCGATTGGAACGCTATGAACTTGATTCAAGGGCAGCAGGACCGGCCCTTAAGTCCGAAAGGGTTCGTACAGAGAAAAAATTTGTTCTTTTTGTTGCAATCGGTCCCCCTTTCCCGGATTTTTACCAGCACGCTTCAGCGAACGATCCAAACGGCCTTACCCATCAGTGAGGCAAGAAAAATACCTTTGGAAACCTTGACCGAACTCAATGAAGCCAAGCTTGGGGTATTTGAAGGGGAAAATAAAATGGATTTTTCAGATGACTTCTCAAAAAAAATGTATCAATCGTTCTTGGATGATGAAATCAATGTGGTGCTCCCCGGTGGCGGTGAGAATCTCAAAATGCTGGATAAACGCATTCGTACGCCGGTGTCGAAGATTTTGCATGCGGTTAAATCATCCGGACATTGCCTCGTTATTGCTCACCGCAACGTGAATAAAATGATTGTGAAAAATCTGTTGGGACTTTCCATTGAGGAAGGGT
>CAZVFR010000137.1:0-9452 GCA_964626505.1 uncultured Methylococcaceae bacterium | reverse complement strand
CGTTATTTGATGTGGAAAAAAGATTAGCATATATTCCTATTTGTTACGAGTCTTTCGCGCGGTTAATTCGCGGTATTTTACGCTAAGCTCCAAGAATATATCGCCCGATAACTCACGCCGAAAAACTAGCCGTCAATTTCTAATTTCAGTCCTAAGCCAGCAATATCCGATGACAAAATTCCTTCCAAGTATACTTTTGATTCAATTCATTACAGCAGGGTTGGTATTAGCTGCTGTTAAGTGGTCTCATGATTTACAACTGGTTATCGTTATTGCAATGTTCGCCATCGTCGTGGGTTTGTTGACAGCATTTTGGTACGCTGCAATCGCTCGGGACATACACCAGGAAAAGTTGGCCAGACTGCAAAAGGATCATGCGCTCGAACGAGAAGAAATTCGGGTTAGCGCAGAACGAGAAAAAGTCGACATTATTGCTCAAAGCTACCAGAAGATCGAACAAGAAACTAAAAAAGCCCACGCCAAAGCAAACTTTAAAGTGGGTGCGGCATTTACATTGGCCGCCGGAGCGGGGGCAGCCATGCTATTTACACAATTCGTTACCGTGGGATTGATGGTATTGATCGGGTCGGGGAGTGCTCTGACTGGCTATCTATTGCGTACGAGGCAAGAGCACCTTGCTAGAATAGCGCAACGTGAAAAGCGCATTGAACAAATACCTGACTCGTCGCAGCTCAACAAACCCTAGGCATCACCGTTCAGCACTTCAGTGCGAATTGAAGGTTTCCCATTTCGGCAAGTCGTACCGTAGCCGAAATCTTAGTCCAAATCGGTCAACGGACTCTTGACAGGTGTACGAAGCGTCAGACGTGTATTACGCCCAATTGCGCTCTGAATAAACCTATTCGACTTCCAAGAAACTTCTTAAGCGTTCCGAACGAGAAGGGTGGCGAAGTTTCCTTAGCGCTTTTGCCTCAATTTGCCGGATGCGTTCTCGGGTTACATCAAACTGTTTGCCCACTTCTTCCAGCGTATGATCCGTATTCATGTCGATGCCAAATCGCATGCGCAAAACCTTGGCTTCTCTGGCAGTTAATCCCGCCAGCACTGATTGAGTTGACTCCTTCAAGCCTTCAACATTCGCCGATTCAACCGGCGACAGCACTCTCGCATCTTCTATGAAATCACCCAAATGCGAATCTTCATCATCACCAATAGGCGTTTCCATGGAAATTGGTTCTTTAGCAATTTTTAATACCTTGCGCACTTTATCTTCCGGCATTTCCATACGCTCAGCCAATTCATCCGGAGTCGCTTCGCGCCCCATTTCCTGAAGTAACTGCCGGGATATACGATTAAGTTTATTAATCGTTTCGATCATGTGCACAGGAATACGAATAGTCCGCGCTTGATCGGCGATAGACCGAGTAATGGCCTGTCGTATCCACCACGTCGCGTAGGTTGAGAATTTGTAACCTCGGCGATACTCAAATTTGTCTACAGCCTTCATCAATCCGATATTTCCCTCCTGAATCAAATCCAGGAATTGCAACCCTCTATTGGTATATTTCTTTGCGATTGAAATCACCAACCGCAAATTGGCTTCGATCATTTCTTTTTTAGCCCGACGCGCTTTAGCTTCACCTATGGAGATACGTCGATTGATGTCCTTGAGTTCACAAATCAGCAACCCATGTTCGATCTCTACCGCGTAGAGCTTACTTTGTGCGCGCCGAATATCTATTGCGTGTTCCCGCAGAACTACCGAATAATCCTCGTCCCTATCTAAGTATTGCTGCAACCACTCAGCATCGGTTTCATTCTCGGTGAATGTCTTAATAAATTCCTTGCGTGGCATCTTGGCCTTGCGTACACAAATATCCAAAATAATCTTTTCGCGTTTGCGGATTTCCACGATACCTTTACGCAAAGTCCCTGACAGCTCTTTGAAGAATGCGGGGGTCCACTTGAATTCTTTGAAGCCATTGATCAATAAATCATACGCTTTCTGAGTGCGCTCGTGATTATAGCCGTGCTTTTTTAGCGCATTAATAACGGTTTTATATCGCTTTTTCAAAACCGCGGCCTTTTCTTTCAGCTCTTCCGGATCCAGACCTTCCTCTTCCTCTACTTCTTCGTTTTCCTTCGCGGCAATCGCAGCAGCAACCGCGGCAGCAGAGGGAAACTCGTATTCAGGCTGGTTCGGATCGATAAAATCCGATATCACATCGGTAATGCGGAGCTCGCCTTTTTCTACGCAATCGCACGCCACAAGAAAATACTCGATAACCATAGGGCATCGTGCAAGCGCGCATAAAACCTGTATTTGACCTTCTTCGATGCGCTTTGCAATTTTCAATTCACCTTGACGGGTCAACAACTCCACCGTACCCATTTCACGCATATACATGCGAACCGGATCGGTTGTACGGCCAAATTCATTGTCTACGGATGCCAACGCGGCGGCTGCAACTTCGGCAGCATCATCATCATCGCCGACAACGGCCGCATCGGTGATCAAAGAATCGGTATCAGGCGCGGTCTCGTGCACCGCAATACCCATATCGTTAATCATACCGATTATATCTTCGACTTGTTCTGGGTCGACAATGTCACTGGGTAGATGATCGTTAACTTCGGAGTAGGTCAGGAAGCCTTGCTCTTTCCCTTTAGCGATCAGATGCTTAAGTTTTGATTGTTGATTTTCTTGATTCATCAATGACCTGCGAATGGAAGTAATTTTATTTGAACTGAACTGCTAATTTTAGCTGAACATGCGACGCTGCACAATAAGCTGTATCAATCAAGTCCAGATGTTTGAGATCCACGCAACAAGCGTTTCAATTCATTTCTTTCTTGGTCATTTAACTCATTTTCTTCCGCCTTATGCAATAAATCAGTTAATGTCCGTTCTTTTTCACGTTGTTCTATTCGCGCTAGCGCGTCGGTCAACTCAAGCTCAAGCCCCTGGTCCGAGACCAAAAGCTCAAATTGCGCCAATGCATTAACATACTTCTCAGCGGGCCGCCCTCGAAAACGTTCTATTAAGCCCGCGGATGTAATTTGGGGTTTTTCATGCAAAATTTTCAGCACTTCGTATAACAATTCTAAGCCTTTATTGATCGGACGAATCCCACAAGCCGCTTTTAAGTCCACGTTTTTCGCCGTTTCAGGATACTGTACTAATATAGCAACCGCCATTCGTACGGGCGAAGGTGAGAGGCGACTTTTTTTTGACAATTGAAATTTTGCATGTCCGTTTTGGCCCATTTTAGAAGCACTAAGTTCTATGCTATCGATCTTGGCAATATCCTTTAGCCGGTTCCGCATCAATTCGCGAAGCACGCCGTTTGGCAGCCGCGTTAACAGAGGTTTTGCTTTCGCCACAAGATTTGCACGACCTTCAATGCCGCTCAAATCGAGACCTGAACCCAATCGATCAAAAAAATAATCGGAAAATACCGTTGCTCCCGCTGCTTCGGTACAAAATCGCTCCGCGCCCACATGGCGAACGTAGGAATCCGGGTCTGAACCCAAGTCTAGATGCATGATGCGAATTTGCAGCCCATCCCTCAATGATGGCATTGCTACTTCAACCGCGCGCCATGCCGCCTCGTAGCCAGCCTTGTCGCCGTCAAAACAAAAAACGATCTCTTTGGTATATCTGAATAGTGTTTCGACATGGTTTCTGGATGTAGCTGTTCCCAGTGTCGCAACCGAGTTTTCAATTCCATTTTGCGCTAATGCGATTACATCCATATAACCCTCAACGACCAAAATTCGTTCGGGTTTCGTGGCATTCTGCAGCAGTTCGTAAAGACCGTAAAGCTCTTTACCCTTCTGAAAAACAGCAGTTTCCGGGGAATTCAGATACTTTGGAACAGAATCGTCCAGGACCCGACCGCCAAAACCTATAACACGCCCACGGCGATCGCGAATTGGAAATACAACGCGATCCCGAAACCGATCATAGCAACGACCTGCATCATTCTTAACTGACAGACCGGCATTTACCAGCATGCTAAGATCGAATTGCGCATCTACAAGTGTATTCCAACCTGGTGGAGCGTATCCGAGCAGAAATAATCGAGCAACATCCCCGGTGACGCCTCTGTTTTTAAGGTAGCGAATGGCTTTCCGACCAGCTGGCTTTTTGAAAAGTTGATCGGAATAAAAGTCTGTTACCTGTTTCTGGAGGCTGTATATCGCGTTTAAATCGCTGCGTTCAGAATTATCGTCTGATGCTTCACGTTCAGGAAGCGTAATTCCAGCGAATTCCGCAAGATCTTCAACGGCTTCTACAAAGCCCAAATGATCGTAGTTCATTACGAACGTGATCACATTTCCACCGACTCCGCAACCGAAGCAATAAAACATCTGCTTCTCGCGATTTACACTAAAACTCGGTGTTTTCTCATTGTGGAAAGGACACTTTGCAACAAAATTTCGCCCAGTTTTTTTGAGCTGAAGCTTAGCGTCGATTAAATCTACGATATCAACAAGAATAAGTAACTCATCGATAAACGCCTGGGGTATTTTACCTGACATAAATCATAAACCCCTGAACTAAAACAACCATTGCGGTCGATTATTTGACAAGTAGGGCTTAGCATACGAGACCCTAGCCCATGTTCAGTTTAATTTATTTACATTCAGCCATTATTCAATAAGTCTTTCACGTAACCACTGACTTTACCCATATCCGCTCGACCCTGCATCTTGGGCTTGAGATTAGCCATGACCGCTCCCATCTGGCCAATCGAATCCGCTCCGATTTCTTGTATGGTGGCCTTTATGATTGTGTCGATCTCCTGTTCGGATAACGCCGTAGGCAAGAACTCCTGAATTTGCTGAATCTCAAATTCTTCTATATCAGCTAAATCATTGCGCGCCGCTGCTCGATATTGCTTGGATGATTCCCGACGCTGCTTGACCATTTTATCGAGCACACCAACAACCGCAGCGTCATCTAAAGTTATTCGTTCATCGATCTCGCGCTGCTTAATGGCGGCCATCATTAGACGAATTACACCGAGTCGCTGCTTTTCGCCTGCCTTCATGGAGGCTTTCATGGCTTCTTTTATATTAAATTGTAAGGTCTCAACAACTTCCGACATGGGGTGACAACGGTTACAGCTGGGGACGTCCGCGACGCAGATTTTTGAGTGCGTATCGCTCGCGCGATAATTTTTTAAGATGGCGCTTTATCGCTGCCGCAGCTTTTCGTTTACGTTCTTCTGTAGGCTTTTCATAAAATTCGCGCCGCCTGGTTTCTGACAATACTCCGGCTTTCTCACAAGCCCGCTTAAAACGACGGATTGCTATATCAAAGGGTTCGTTTTCTTTAATTCTGATAGATGGCATATAATTTCCCAAAATTGATTGTTACTCTGCATAAATTTCCACTCCTAAGTTTTGCCCGAAACGGAACTGATTATTATAGCAAGCTACTAATTTTTTACCAAAACCTGTCCACCCACTACATGAATGTCATTGGCATCGAAACTTCTTGCGACGAAACCGGGGTAGCCATTTATAGCTCGGAAAAAGGCTTACTATCACATACTGTATACAGCCAAATTTCACTCCATGCAGATTACGGGGGCGTTGTCCCCGAACTCGCTTCCCGAGACCATATCAGAAAACTTGTTCCTTTAATTGAACAAACGCTTAAACAGGCCGCGACAAAACCAATCGATATCGATGGTATTGCTTACACAGCCGGTCCAGGCCTGGTTGGGCCACTTCTAATCGGTGCATCAGTGGCTAAGAGCCTTGCCTGGGCATGGAATATCCCTTCGATCGGAATCCATCATATGGAAGGTCATTTGTTGGCACCTTTACTAGATGATCACGCTCCTGAATTTCCACTCGTCGCTCTATTAATATCGGGTGGGCATACGCTGCTCGTTCAAGTTGAACGCATTGGAAGCTATTCAATTATGGGGGAATCCCTCGATGATGCAGTTGGGGAAGCATTCGACAAAACAGCTATGTTGCTGGGCTTGGGCTATCCGGGCGGCCCCAAATTGGAGCAGCTCGCCGAGCAAGGGAATCCATCCACCTATAGGTTTCCAAGACCCATGACCGACCGGCCTGGCATGGATTTCAGCTTCAGTGGACTCAAAACGTTTGCACGCAACACTCTGAATGCAGATAAAACCCGAAAAGCCGATATCGCGCGTGCATTCCAGGACGCAATTGCCGATACCCTTGCGATTAAATGTCGCCGCGCGTTAGTTGAAACCAGCTATAAGCGACTAATCGTCGCCGGCGGCGTAAGTGCAAATAAAACAATTCGAAATAGACTTCAGAAAATGGCGGAAAAGGAACAAGCCTCTGTTTTTTTTCCACGATTCGAATTTTGTGCTGACAACGGGGCCATGATCGCTTTGGCGGGTTGCCAACGGTTTTTAGCTCAGCAAAACGAAAACCTCGAGATCAAAGCTGCCCCAAGATGGCAGTTGAGCTCGGTACCCAAGCTATTGAGCTAGGAGGCTGCCCGAGAATAGAAGTCGTCGCGAGGGAAACTGATTTTGAGTCCATTTTTTCGATTAGAAGAGGCGAATATTGGGCATATTTAACGATTTTAATCGGTAAAATGGGCCGAAATCTGCTTTGCCACAGTAGGCTTTCTATTCTCGGACAGCCTCCTAGTGCCCGATGCGCCCCTCTTCACCCGTGAAAATACGTTGAATATTTTTTCGGTGCCGCCAGATACAAAACAAGGAAATAGTTGTAGTAGCCAAAATCAATTCCCCACCAGAAAGCAGAACCCACCCGTATACTGGCGCCGACAACGCAGCAATAATTGCGGATAACGAGGATACTCGAGTGATTTTGAGCATGACCAACCATGTCCCCACGGTTATCGCGCCCAATAGCCAGGTAAAACCAAAAAATACGCCAGCCGCCGTTGCGACGCCTTTACCTCCTTGAAACCCGAAAAATAACGGAAACAAATGGCCTAGAAATGCCGCTATCCCAACAAGACCGATTACCGCAGGCTCCGCATTTAGCAAGGTCGCAACAACAACCGGAAGCAGCCCCTTGAGCAAATCGCCTAATAGAGTCATAGCGGCGGCTTTTTTCCCACCGAAACGTAATACGTTTGTAGCACCGGGATTATTCGATCCCTGCTCGCGCGGGTCCGGCAACCCTAGACACCGGCATACGACAATCGCCGTAGACACTGACCCCACAATATAGCCCATCAGCACCAATAACCATGCCTCCATCTTACCTCCACACCCTCAGGTATTTGATCACCCGATCATTTGCTATGATAGACAGCCATTTCAAAGCCACATCAATAAAGAGAAAAAACATGGACATTATATTTCTGCGCGGCCTTCAGATCGAGACTATTATCGGTATTTATGATTGGGAACGTGAAACCAAACAAACCATTGTTCTGGACATCGAAATGTTCACCGACATACAAAAGGCCGCACGTTCCGACTCCATAGAAGATGCATTAGACTACAAAGCTGTCTCCAAGCGCATCATATCATTCGTCGAAGAAAGCACCTTTTTTCTGGTTGAAAAATTATCCGAAGAAATTGCGCAAATTTTAATTACCGAGTTTAACGTACCGTGGATACGACTAACGCTGAATAAAAAGGGGGCGATTAGAGGCGCTAGTGATGTCGGCATTATAATTGAACGCGGAGAAACACCTAGCCATGCCTAAAGTTTATATGAGTATAGGCAGCAATATTGATCGGAATAAGAACATTCCGTCCTCATTACGTGCACTTTCAGAAAGATTTGGACATTTAGTACTATCCAGCATATACGAAACCGCCGCGGTCGGCTTCGACGGCCCCCCATTCTTTAATATCGTCGTACTATTTGAATCTGAACTAGAACTTCGTAGGGTAGCTGAAATTGCTAGAGAGATCGAGATTGCTCATGGCCGCACGCAAAAATCATCAAAATTTTCCGCACGATCACTAGACTTAGATATTTTATTGTATGGTGATCTCGTTATATACGATGGCAAGATCCAAATTCCCCGCGATGATATTTTGCGATACGCATTTGTTCTCGAACCACTTGCCGAAATAGCGCCCAACGAAATCCATCCGGTCACAAAATTGAAATTCAGCGAACTTTGGAACGCTTATGATAAAAACGGACTGGATCAAAAAATAATAAGCCTGCCATGAAGTATCGAAAACTTGATCCCAACCGACCAATCGTAACTCAAACATAGGCTGACCTACGGTGGCCAACCGTGAAGCAGTAGAACGTAATTTGGCGTTCTCGATTTAATTGAACAGGCTGCGCCCACCATCTATTGGAAGAATTTGTCCTGTCACGTAATCGGCGTTATTAGTCAAGAAAAGTACCGCGTTAGCTATATCGTTCGGTGTTCCGCAGCGCTCCAATGGTACTCTGGAGAGAATTTCTTGTTTAGCATTTAGATCCATCGCGTTTTCCGGCCATAGGATAGCTCCTGGCGCAATACCATTAACACGCACCGACGGACCAAATTCTCGAGCCAGAGAACGGGTCATGGCAACCATCCCCGACTTCGCAATGCTATAAACAGAAAACCCTTTTAAGGGATGCAGCGCATGAATATCACAGACATTCACTATGCTGCCATTGCACTGACTCAGCATAGGATGCAACGCTAAAGATAAGAAAAAAGGTGCCCTCAAGTTGGTCCCGATTAATTCATCCCATTGTTGTTCGGTAACTTCCGCCAACGGTGTCGCATAAAAAGACGACGCGTTATTAACCAGGACATTCAAGCCGCCGCCACGGCATGACACACTATCGACCAACAACGAAATGGCGTCCTTTTCGAGTAAATCCGCCTGCACCACCTCAGCACTCCCACTACGTATTGAATTCAGGTCATCCATTAACTTGATCGCAGCATCCTTGGACTGTCGATAATGCAAAATGACATGGTATCCGGATGCATGAAGCTTTTCGGCGATACTGGCTCCGATACGCTTAGCAGCCCCGGTTATTAATGCAGTCTTAGGCATAATTTAGAATCACGGCGCCGCTGACTTGAAAAAGTTTATGGATTATCAGCCCCGTTAGATTTTCGAAAATAATCTTAAAGGTGCGCCAGTGTGAATCCGTAACATGGCGTTTACAAAATAAGAAAGATCACTCTAGCTAATCGCCGTTTGGTTGGCAAGATGAGGATGTAGATGTTATTCGTCGCCGAGATTTAAGATGTTGTCGAAGACTAAATGAATACAACTCAAGAAAAATTAAGGATGAGACCAATATCGAATTAATCCGAAAGTAATCGAGCTAGAAACTTTTTACCTCCGTAAGAATTACCGCGTCTAATCATAAAGTTCAACACATGATCGATAAATTATTGATCCCAAGTATTCTCGCCGGCAGCAATTGCACCGTCGTTATTTCGATCCCAGGTTCTTTGTCCGACCGACGTCAAAGTCATAACCCCATCAATAGCTTGTGGCCCTGGTACTACAGGTGCAGCATTCAACGTATAAGTT
>CAZVFR010000136.1:299-9462 GCA_964626505.1 uncultured Methylococcaceae bacterium | reverse complement strand
ATTTCTCACCAGAATGACAAGCTCTCGCTTGATCTTTGTTCCCACGGTAAGTTTTCTTTCCACGTAGAGAGTGCTTGAAAGTTAATTAGGAATTTAGTGGATGGAAATATTTCACGAGGCATTGTCCGAATTGGGCGACTTCGTATGGGGACGTACGATGTTGTTTTTTTTGCTGGGTGCGGGAATATATTTGACGCTCGGCTTAAAAGGCATGCCCTGGTGGCGCATTCCGCTGGCATTCAGCCTGCTTTGGCAAGGGCGCCGAGCCAAGGGCGATGGGGAGATTACGCCATTTCAGGCATTAATGACGGCATTGTCGGCGACCATTGGCACCGGGAATATTGCGGGGGTTGCTACGGCGATATCGTTGGGCGGACCGGGTGCTGTGTTTTGGATGTGGATCACCGCGCTGTTTGGTATGGCAACCAAATATGCCGAGGCGGTTCTGGCCGTGCGCTATCGCGAGATCGATAAGCAAGGACGCTACGTAGGCGGTCCTATGTATTACATCCGCAATGGACTGGGTGACAATTGGCGTTGGCTGGCGGTGTTGTTCGCGCTGTTTGGCATGATTGCATCCTTTGGTATCGGTAATATGGTTCAGGCAAATTCGGTGGCGGACGCGGTAGAATCAATATTTGTCGTGCCCAAGTGGATAACGGGCGCCGTTTTGACCTTTTTAGCCGCTGTTGTGATTCTGGGCGGAATTAATCGTATCGCCGAAGTAGCAGGACGTCTGGTTCCGCTTATGGCCTTTGCCTATATCGCTAGTGCCGTCTGGTTGATTGTTGACAGTTTCGAGCAGGTACCCGGCGCTCTGGGCTTGATATTTGACAGTGCGTTTTCCGGTTCGGCAGCCACTGGGGGTTTTGTGGGAGCTACCCTAGCCGCGGCTATTCGCTACGGCGTGGCGCGTGGCGTTTTTTCAAATGAGGCCGGATTGGGCAGTGCCCCGATTGCGCACGCGGCGGCCAAAACCAATGACCCGGTGCGCCAAGGTATGATCGCGATGCTGGGCACGTTTATCGATACCTTGATCGTGTGCACACTGACGGCATTGGTTATTCTGCTAACTGGCGCATGGACATCCGATGAAAGCGGTGCGGGCATGTCAACATTGGCCTTTGCAACCGGTCTGCCGAATATTGGTGGATATATTGTGGCGGTTGGTTTGGCTGTGTTTGCGTTTACGACTATCCTGGGTTGGAGTTATTACGGCGAACGTTGCGCGGAATATTTGTTCGGCGTGCGCGTGATTTTGCCTTACCGTTTATTATGGCTAGTCGCTATTTTTGTCGGTACATCGATCAAATTGGAGTTGGTCTGGTTGTTGTCCGATGTAATGAATGGTCTGATGGCGATTCCCAATTTGATTGCGTTGGCCTTGTTGAGCCCGGTTTTATTCAAGATGACCCGCGAGTATTTTAATGGTGCTCGGGATCAGGTTTAGTCGCGATGGAAGAAAGCATTTTGTGGGAGCAATGGTAAAGCGAGGCATCAGTTATTCTGGTGAAAAAATCCGCATTAACCGCCTTGTCTGAGTCGCTGTACTTCGTTGAGTATTTTGCTGCGAAATAGCAGGAATTTCCATCGATTTCCACCACATTGGCGCCACAAAAATGCTGATCTGATGCCTGCGAGTAGAAGCGCGCGAATTTTAGTCGTGTTTTCCGAATCCGTCAGGTAAACCTGTTCGCCGTTAATAATGATCCGTGGGTGTAGCTTGCTGATGGTGTTTTGATACAAACTGGCCAATTTAGTCAGGACTCTTTCGTTGAGTACTGACGGTAGTTGTTCGGCCTCGGCTGCCGCGACCTCTATCCCGGCTTTAATCTCATCCAGAAACTTCGGCTCGCTAACCAATTTTCGTTCCAGGAACACCAAGGTTGCGGCGTATTTTACCTGTTCAGGATCAATAGCCGGTGGCCCCCCTAACTGTTTGCTGAGTTGTTGTAAGCCGATGTTAAGGCCGTTCAACCCGCCAAAAACATCTTCAACGTCATCAGCATTAATCTTGAGAATACTGCCTATGCTGGCTTCCATAGCTTCAGTATCGGCAGTACCGTGTTTGGCGATCTGTTGAACCAAATTCACTGCTTGAGCAACGCCCGCAAGCGCAATTGTTTGGTTATGGATGGATTTATTCATTGTTGTTGCATAAAAATAGCTTGTAACCGGCAATATGGGCTTTCATTATGGCGATTCGCGGCGTTTAGTATCTAAGCTCTACGTGTAATTGGGGCGGCTTGTACGAATAGCCATCCTTGCGGAGAAATATTTCTTAGTTCATTTATCGGTGGCTTTTCCTTGTTTAATCCATCCGGAAATCCCGTTTTCCAAATGGTATACGTTCGGCATTCCGATCTCGGTGTTCAAATATTTACCCACCGAGGATGATCTTCCGCCGGAATGACAGACTACGATAACCGGCTGATCAGGCGAGCTCTTCAATTTCTGCAATTGCGCAAGCCATTGATCAGCGTCGGAATTGCCGTTTTCATCATAAAACATGAGTTTTTGGCTAGAGGGAATGGTGCCCGTGGTTTGCCATTCGTTCTCAGTGCGGATATCGATAACCAGAGCTCCCTGGTCTGCCATTTCCTGTAATTTGTCGGGATTTACTCCAATCAGTTCGGCGAATGCAAGTCCGCTGATGAGTAGGCAACAGAAAAATAACAGTGATAATTTTAAGTTAACCATATTGCTTGCCTTATATTTGTGATGGTCACATGATTTTAACACTGGAGCCTGTTCGAAGTAACTTCCACAAACGCTTTCTTTCAGTTCTTGGTATAGTAGATCATGATAAGTCGGCTTTGAATTAGCAGGGGATCGGATGGAAAAAGCGGTCATCGATGTTGAAGGTATCAAATGTGGCGGTTGTGAGTCGATAATTGAGGAAAAACTCAACTCTACGGATGGCATTAGTGAAGCCAAGGCAGATCATAAGAGTGGGCAAGTGCGGGTAAATTTTGATTCTGCTCTTATAGAATTGGAGGGATTAAAGGATATAATTCGTACACAAGGATACAGTGTATAGTTTGAGTTGCTGAACCCCTAGAAGGCTGTCCGAAAATAGTCTGAGAGTCACGAGATTATTCATAGCCATTCGGATTCATGGACTGCCATCGCCAAGCGTCGATGCACATTTGTTCAAGTCCGATATCCGCGGACCAATTCAACTCTTGTTTAGCGAATTCCGGATCGGCATAACAGGTTGCAATGTCCCCAGGACGACGATCTACTGCTTTATAGGCTATCTTTTTGTGCGAAGCTTTTTCAAAGGCTGAGATTGCTTCAAGAACACTATAACCTCGACCGGTACCAAGATTATAAACAACGGCGCCTGGATTTAATTTGAGCTTTTCCAAAGCCTTCAAATGACCCGCGGCCAGATCGACGACATGAATATAATCTCGAACACCGGTGCCATCGGGCGTTGGATAATCATTTCCGAAGACGGAAAGCTCAACTAGTTTTCCAATAGCGACCTGGGAAATATAGGGCAGAAGGTTATTTGGAATGCCATTGGGGTCTTCTCCAATCAATCCACTTTCATGAGCGCCAGCCGGATTAAAGTAACGTAGAAGCGCAATATTCCATTGTTTATCTGAGACATAAAGATCTTGGAGGATTTCTTCTATCATTAGTTTTGTGCGCCCGTAAGGGTTTGTTGCACCGACAGGGAAGTCCTCTTTTATCGGTACCGTTTTGGGATCGCCATACACGGTAGCTGAAGAACTAAAGACAATGTTCTTAACTTGATATTCTTGCATTAATTTACACAGAACGAGTGTGCCGGTGATATTGTTATGATAATAATGCAATGGCATCGAGACGGATTCACCCACGGCTTTCAACCCGGCAAAATGGATAACCGCATCAATGGAATGTTGTTGGAAAACACCATTAAGCCTTTCTTCATCCATAAGGTCCACCTTGTAAAAGGTGAGTTTTTTTCCGGTAATTTTTTCAACTCTGTCTAACGATTCCTCATGACTGTTCATTAAATTATCAACAACCACGACATCGTAATTAGAATTTAAAAGTTCAACACAAGTATGACTACCAATGAAACCTGCTCCGCCGGTCACTAGTATTCGCATCAGTCTTCCTCCATCTGGCTATTTTTAACAAATATTGTTACGAAAAGTTACCGTATCACCCTAATCTGCACAAGATTTAATCAGCAACGTTTATGATTCTTATTTTAGCTCCCCAATCTTCTTTGGCTAGAGTCATCATTTAGCCGCGGTTGCTCGCCAGTTTGACGGCGGACAAAGAATTTCGATAGAAAGGAGGTTAGGAAAGAAGCGATGCGGTATCGACGGTTGGGATTTAAGGCGAATTTTAATCTTGATACGGTGCGACTGATGTTGGATTATAACTCATACATAGCGGATTGAAGTGCGATAGTTTGGTAGGGAAGCGTCCGGTGGCTGTTGTAGAGGTAGATTCAATTCCATTGCAATTTATCAATTCACAGCGTAAATGAAAGTTAAGAAAATAGGCCTAGTTCGACTTTCGGCGTTGGGGGATGTGGTACTTTTGGTTCCTACCGTACGGGTATTGCAGCGACGTTGGCCGAATGCCGAAATCACATGGATAACCAGCAATCCGGCCGCCATGATTCTACAGGACTTAAGCGGAGTAGAAATCAAGCTGATCGATAAACCCAAGTCGCCCGCCGATTACTGGCGTTTGTGGCGGACTTTTAGGTCGTACCGTTTTGATGTTTTGTTGTGCATGCAGGCGAGTCTTAGAACCAATTTTATGTATCCTCTGATTTCGGCGACGCGGAAAATTGGTTTTGACAACAAACGTGGACGCGATGGACATCGATGGTTTGTGCGAGAGCAGATAGAGTACCGGGAAGAACACCTTTTGGACGGTTTTATGGGCTTCGCGCGGCATCTCGGGGTCGACGGTTGCCGTTTGGAATGGAACTTGGCGTTGGAAACTAAGCACCATGACTTTGCCAGCGAGAATTTGAGGGGGGGTAGCTGGGTGGCGATCAATCCGAGTGCGAGCAAAGCCGAACGCAATTGGAGTACTGAACGAATTGTGGAGTTGGTCGCTAAGATCAAATCTCAATGGGGAGTGAATGTAGTATTGACTGGTGGGCCGGATATGAAAGAGGTTAACGTCGCGAGTGCGATAGCGCAACGAACCAACGTGTTGAACTTGATCGGAAAAACCAGTCCCAAACAACTTGCGGCTGTGTTGCAGCGGGTACTGGTACTGATTGCACCGGATACAGGCCCCGTACATATCGCTGTGGCACAGCAAACGCCGGTGGTCGGATTATATGCGGTTGCGCGCCCGGAATTGTCCGGCCCTTATGGGCAACTAAATCATACGGTGAATTGTTACCCGCAAGCGGTACGTGAGTTATTGCATCAAGACAATTCCGCGGTGGATTGGCATGTACGCGTACACCATCGTAAAGCAATGGCGCTAATTACAGTGGATGCAGTTATGGAAAAACTAGCGGGAATCCTTGATTCCCAATTGGCGAACGCAATCAAGGTGTAGTTGCCACATTCTGATTTGGTTTTGCTCTACTGGTGTTAAATTATTCGATAGACGGTTCAAGAGATTATCAGGGTATTATGACGCAAATTATTTGCTTTCGGTCGGGTCCTTCTGCATCGTTCGGTAGAACCTATCTGATTGGGTTGTTGACACTGTTATTGTTGGTTTCCTTAGGATGGCACGTTTGGCTGGCCGGTTTGAGACGCCCCATACCGCCGTCGTTGGGCCAGGAAATCAACGCGCCGTCCGTGTGGTCGGACAGTGCGATTAAGCGGATACGGGTGTCAACCTATAACATCCACCGGGGTAAGGGGGTAGATCGAATTTTTGACTTGTCGCGCACGGTTTCGGTATTGCAAGGTGCGGACATTATCGGCATGAACGAGGTTGCGGGTCCGTCTTTGTTTGGGGCTCCAGATCAGGCTGAAATAATCGCAGGACAATTGGAAATGGGGTGGTTGTACGCGCCGAATCAAATGCGTTGGTTTCGACCTCATTTTGGCAATGCGTTGCTGAGCCAATTTCCGGTCAACGAGTGGGTTAGCGAACCTTTGATCTTTGACGACGTAGGCAGTCATAGTCCGCGCAATATAATCATCGCTAAAATAAGATTTAACGACATTGAAGTCACGATTCTTATTACGCATCTGGATCTGGGTGAAATACGATCTGATCAACTTAGACGTATAATTCAGCGGTTTGATCGCTATAATCCAGCTATCTTGATGGGTGATTTTAATAGTGGACCCCTGGATCCCCAAGTCGTTGCGTTGATCGCTCAACCAGGCGTAGTCGATGCTGTTGCTGTGGCACTGGGTGAGGCGTTACCTAAAAGCCGTGTGGATTGGATTTTTACGCGCGGCTTTAACGTTATTGGGGGCGGTATGACCGAAGTTGGCGTTTCGGACCATCCTTACTTCTGGGTTGATTTGGAGTTGGATGTTTCAAATACGCGAAATCCTGAAGGTTGAAGGGTTTCCATTGGGAAACACTGATCAATTCATCATTAAAGCTGTCCAATTCTGATACCTTTTCCGCGAGCGGGGCAAGCCGAATTGATTCCACGGACCAAGCGCGCGGTGATGCCATCATTAGTCCCCCCGTGGATTATTCACTTTGCGATGCCGTCTTCGTTTAAGAAGTATCTTTAAATTTGGAGCGGATTTATTGACAAGTTGTAACTAGCTATTCGAGCTGCATAGCGCTACTTCATGGCGCTGCGATTTCAACCCTACGTCCGATTCTTCGAACCGACTGCGTATCTCCTAATGAAAGCGCAAAAATTTGGCTTTCGCCGAAATATTTTTTATTCAATTAGGAGATCGAATCATGAAAAAAATTTACTTAATTGTGGTATTGCTGGTGTCAACTCTTGGGTTTATGCAAGCCTCGCATGCGGTTGCGTTTAAGCTGAAAAATGACTCGTCGCAGACATTGAGAATGCGCGTGCATGATCGCGGAGACTGGCGTCCATGGGTCATGGCCCGTCCAGGTTTTTGGGGTGATGTAGCGCCCGGTGTAAAGCGGACAAATCATGCCGTGCAGGTTCAGGTATTGGTCTGGGCGGGTGTATACGCTATTTGGGTGCCGTACTACCAAGGAATGCATGGTTCAAGATCATGGACGCGTATCCTGCAGATCTTCGACAACGATGCCGAACGCTACAACGTTGGTAAGGTCTGGTGGGACGAGCGGGGACGTGGTTGCCGTGATATGCCGCCACACCCAGTAAGCGGTGGTAACAGTTGTTTGAAACCGTCGGGTACGGGTGGGTTTATCAGTGCATTCAATCAGGGACTTCATTGGGGCGGAAGTGTTTATGACGATCTTCGTCCGTACATTGAAAGAGTCTTCCAATTCTATAACAGCGTCAAGAAGTAATAGTGTCAGGAACGGGGCTCCGCGCTAAAGCGGAGCCCCTATGGTTTGTTGGTTCTGTTTCCTTTTTGCCCTACGAATTCGCAATCATAAGCTCATTACAAAATTCTTGATCGAGGTTTCAAACGCATACGTTAAATCGGCCTCATCAACGTAAGGGGTGTCGGCAAAAAATAATCCATGGAAACAAATCTCGTTTTTGTGCTCGAATTTCTATCAAATGAATCCGAGTTGGAGCGAGAAAAATCAGCATCACCGTAGGGTGCGTTTTACGCACCAATCAGCAATTGTTTTGTTCTTCTGATGCCACAGTGGTGCGTACAACGCACCCTACTAGTCATCTGACTCCCTACGCATTCAACATTGCAGGAATACATCAAATAAAATTTTTACATTCGCCAATAATCACCGTCCGGTTTGCCGATAGGTTCTCGTATTAGGCAGTGAGTCAGCAGAAAAATTCAGGTTCGAGATTTGAGCTGGTAGTTTCTGACGAAATTCACTTAGATTATAAAAGGAGAACGCAATGCGTAGACAATGCAAAAAAATCATATCAACCTGTATCATTTTAATTTGGGCGCTTTCGCTGAGTGCGTGCAATGTGAAATCGGGATCGGTTAAGTGGAAAACTCCGATAGGAGATGTTGTGCTTAATTTACAAGGAGGCCAATGCATACCGGGGTCGCCCTCTCAGAATGAAATTCGGCGGCAATTCTATGAAAATTTTACAGATTAAGAGTTGCCAGCGGACGCAGGTTGATAATTGACGTTATCAGCCTGCATTCCGATTTACTTTCAATTAGGAGCAAGTCATGAATGACAAAGATCCCTTTAATTTTCAAGACCTCGAACCCGCTGAATTGAAGCAGTTGATGATCAAACTTAGAATAAAAGCAAACAACATTCTAAGACAACATGAAGCGCAAACTTATAGGCCTTCGGATCTTTTAAACGAGGGATTGATGCGGCCGGTGAAGGAAGGAAAACCTGCGTACGAGTGCAATTTTGCTAACGAAAGTGAATTTTTGGCATATGCGATTACCGCGATGAAAAGTGCACTGACCGATTATGCCAGGAAACGCAATGCTCAAAAGCGACAGATTGATGAGAATTATGAGCCGCCGCGGCATATACTCAACCGAACTCCCGATACATTAAATCGCATCGACGAAGCCAATAAAGATCGCTCCTCTTTCGAGGAACTGCAGTTTGATGATTTAATAAAGACAGCGGAGCGGGCACCGGAGCATGTTGCTATTTTTCTTGAAGTCATGGAGAGCGTTGAGGCTCAAAATACGGAATGGGCGGTATTGATTAACCTCAGAAACATTTTGCTTAATCCCTGGAAGGATATTGCTGAAAAACAGGGCGGATCCGAAGACTCGGTGCGTAAAAAACATAAACGGGCCTTGGCCTGGGTGCAATCTGAGGTGCGGCGGCAACTTAGATAAGACCCGTGTGGAGCCAAAGTCGTAATTGAAAAATATTTTTCTTGTACTTCGGCGTTATTGCAAGGATCCGGACACAAACAGTTCGTGTGCAGATCTCACCATCGATTGCAATGTAGAATTGGATTGATCTTCGTCCAGACTGGACGAATCTGACAATAGGAATTGCTCTTTTTCATCGTCCGTTAGTTCTCTTTTGACTAGCTCGTGTGCGCGCTTGACAAGCGCCTGGGTAGAAAGATAAACACGGAAAAGTCGAATTTTGCCGTCCGCACCGGCGATAGCAACGTGTTGGTTGTTGG
>CAZVFR010000136.1:0-289 GCA_964626505.1 uncultured Methylococcaceae bacterium | reverse complement strand
GTTGGGACTTAGTGTTGCTGCGGTCACTAATTCCTCAGAAGTGCAATACTTGCGATCTCTTAACCGTTCATATGTATATATCGTGCCTAAATGTTTGCCGTGGCCGTCAAATATGTGGATTAAGCCTTCTGCTGTAACATCAAGGTATCTCTGTCCAGTTTTTGTAAACGATACGTAGAAAACGCCGGGACAATTGGTTAAATAGGCGGCCGGTTTATTGTTATCATTATTGGTTTTTTTTGCATATTCCATAGTTGAGATCCGGGCACTCCGGCCGTAACAATGTACT
>CAZVFR010000135.1:0-9471 GCA_964626505.1 uncultured Methylococcaceae bacterium | reverse complement strand
GCGGGGGCAGGATTTGAACCTACGACCTTCGGGTTATGAGCCCGACGAGCTACCAGACTGCTCCACCCCGCGATCGATTTTTATTATTGTATTAGAAACCCTTCCAATTTTCAATAAATTTAATCATCTAAATTATCGTGTTTAGGGCTTTATACAGCTAAACAATTTGCATCATTACGAATAAGTTTCGCCGACTATGCGCAGCCCATCATCAAAAACATACCACACTACCGAATTAAGCTAACACCACGCTACTCAATCGGAAGTATATCCAATGCGTACACTGACGCCATTATGATCCAGGCAAACACACCCGCAACAATATCATCCAGCATAATTCCCAGGCCACCCTGCACGTGACGATCGATATAACTTATCGGCCAAGGCTTGAAAATGTCTAAAAAGCGAAACAATACGAACCCCAGTATTATCGAACTTAGCGATATCGGCATACCAATCATGGTTATCCAATAACCTACTATTTCATCCCAAACGATTCCACCATGGTCATGAACACCCAAACGCTCGGACGCCTTGGCACACACCCATATACCCAACAAAGCGGCTGCGATCACGATCAACACATAGACTAAAAGGCCTAATTTTGATAACAGGATAAACAGCGGAATGGCTACAATGGTCCCCATCGTACCGGGCGCTTTGGGTGAAAGCCCGGAACCGAACCCAAACGCGACAAAAAGAAATGGATCACGAAAAATGTTCATAGCCTTTTAATAAATCACCGTTTTTAGTCCCGGTCACACGTAAACCAGGTTCCGATTCTATCTCTCCGATACAGGTAAACGCGCAACCGATAAATTTCGCTTTACGCGCGAATACATCAAGATTCTCCAGCGCCATCGTAAAACACAGTTCGTAGTCGTCACCCGCACTCAATGGAATCTTATAATCACCCGTTTCTTCGACATAGCAATGGAGTTCCTCTGATAGAGGCAATTTTTGACAATGTATCGACGCACCCACGCCACTGGCCCGCAAGATATGCCCGAGGTCCGCGACCAAACCATCCGATATGTCTATACACGCATGCGCCAAACCTCTTAGCGACAATCCCATTTCAACACGCGGCGTTGGGCGCTGTAAACGACCCGCAAGATAAGCGTTTGAGATCACCCCCGCCGGATCTGCGGTTGCAAGCGCGAGGCCCGCGTCACCCAAGGTTCCGGTGACGTAAATTTTATCGCCAACCCGCGCGCTTGACCGCAGCAACGCGGCCGATTTTGACACCGATCCTATCGCCTGCACGTTGATGACCAAAGGTCCTTTAGTCGTATCGCCCCCAATCAGCTCAACGGAATGCATACGAGCCAACGCAAAAAAGCCTTTGGCGAATTTTTGCAACCAAACGCGCTTTGCGTCAGGCAATGACAAAGCCAGCAAAGCCCATTTTGGCTCGGCTCCGACCGCAGCCAAATCACTCAAGCTTACCGCCAAGGCTTTGTGCCCGAGCGCTTCGGGATCTGAATCAGGAAAAAAATGAATGCCTTCGACCAAAGTATCCGTAGTAATAGCCAGGTCTGATTTTTTATCCGGGCTAATCAGCGCGCAATCATCCCCTATACTGGTTCGAGTCTCCTTGTGGCAAATATCAGAGTTCGAAAAATAGGATTCGATTAATTCAAATTCCGCAACAGACATAAGTGCAGGGGTGAAATATTCTTGCGGGAATAAAGATCAAGCGAGAACTTGTCATTGTGGTGAGAGAATCAGGCTAAACTGCGGATGTAGGGCCAGTTCCGACTTCCGTAGATCGCTGTTTGTGCGCGATTTTGTCCAACACACTATTCACGTATTTGTGACTTTCACTCGCCCCAAACCGTTTGGCTAAATTGATACTTTCATTAAGCACGACCTTGTACGGTACATCCGGACGATTGAATAGTTCGTAGACACCTATCCTCAATATCGCTCGCTCGACCGGATCTATTTTGTCTACCGCTCTATCGACAAACTCCGCCAAGGCTTTATCAAGCACATCCAGTTGCGCCGGGATTCCGTGCAAAAGCTCTTTAAAATAACTGCGTTGCGCCGTTTTGACATTCCATTCAAGGTAAAACTGTTGTTCTATATCATTCAGATTTTGGCCCGTCATCTGCCATTGATATAAGGCTTGTACAGCTGTCTGTCTCGCGACGG
This sequence comes from uncultured Methylococcaceae bacterium, assembly GCA_964626505.1. GTDB lineage: Bacteria > Pseudomonadota > Gammaproteobacteria > Methylococcales > UBA1147 > CAZUGA01. Next base: position 7,314 of record CAZVFR010000135.1, on the reverse strand, counting down.
TTCGAACGACACTCACCGGGATTCCAACTCACGCAGCAAATTGACCATTTCGATCGCGGACATTGCGGCCTCCGCTCCTTTATTGCCGGCCTTGGTCCCAGCCCGCTCAATGGCTTGCTCTATGGTATCCACGGTCAACACACCGAATGCAACCGGTACATCGCAATTCAAAGCAACACTCGACAATCCTTTCACACACTCCCCCGCAACATATTCGAAGTGAGGGGTCCCACCTCGGATTACCGCGCCCAAAGCAATAATCGCATCATATTGCTTTTTGGCCGCAACACGTTGGACGACAAGCGGCAGCTCATACGCACCCGGTGTTTTTACCACGTGAATGTGCTCATTATCCGCCCCATGCCGATTTAAGGCATCTACCGCACCAGCCAACAGCTGGTCGACGATGAAGCTATTAAACCTCGATAAGACGATGCAGAACCGAGCATCTTGTACAACAAGGTTTCCTTCGAAGGATATTAGTTCCGCCATACCGCCCCTCTATTCGCTAAATGCCAATTTTACCGCCCTGCTGCTCGCGCAAGACACGTATTCCACAATCTCCAGGTTATAACCGGACAAGCCCACATAGTTGCGCTTTTCACCGAGAACCCGCATTTTGTGTACACCCAAATCAGCTAGAATTTGCGCACCTGCACCTGTAGTTCGCGAATCAATATTGATCCCTGGCTGATTGCTTAGCTCAATCCCGTTATCCTCCATCTGATACCGATGAATCCGTTCCACTAATGATTTGCTGTCCTCTTCCTGACGAATAACCACCAACACACCACGTTTCTCGTTGGCAATTCTTTCCATCGCCAGACGCAATGGCAAACCGCAGTCTTTACGCTTAGACGCAAAAAGGTCACCCAACAAATTGCGCGCATGCACACGAACCAACACCGGACTATCGTCATCAACAATATCCCCCATGGTTAATGCTAGATGCAGCTTATTGCTAACTTGATCCTGATAGGCATACAACTTGAATTCACCGTATTCGGTCGGTAGCTGACACTCGCTTATGCGCTCGACGGTTTTCTCGTTTTGAATTCGGTAATGAATAAGATCGGTAATAGTTCCGATTTTCAATTCGTATTCCTGCGCAAAACGCAGCAGGTCACCACTGCGCGCCATGGAACCGTCTTCATTCAAAATCTCAACGATCACCGATGCGGGTTCCAAGCCCGCCAAGCGGGCCAAATCGCAACCCGCTTCAGTATGACCCGCCCGATTCAACACACCACCCGGTTGCGCCATGAGTGGGAAGACATGCCCAGGCTGAATCAAATCATCAGGTTTTGCATTCTTGGCAACCGCGCTTTGTATGGTTTTTGCGCGATCCGACGCCGAAATACCTGTAGTGACTCCATTCGCAGCTTCAATCGACACGGTAAAGTTGGTTGAGTGAGCAGTCTTATTTTCATTGACCATTAATGGTAAACGCAACTGCTGACATCTTTCGCCGGTCAAAGTCAGACATATCAAACCGCGTCCGTAACGCGCCATGAAGTTAATATCTTCCGGCTTAACAAAGGACCCAGCCAATACCAAATCGCCCTCATTTTCACGCTCTTCATCATCCATGATGATAACCATTTTGCCCTGACGAATATCGTCTATGATTTCTTCAATACTGTTCATTTGGGTCTCTACCAGTGGATATACGCGGTTACAAAAACCCGGCACTCCGCAAATTTTCACGGTTGACAGAACCGTTCGGAATCGCTGCGCGCTCACCTAGCATCAAGCGTTCAATATATCTGGCCAACAGGTCAACCTCCAAATTCAGGTACTGCCCGGGCAGGGTTGCACCCAAGGTAGTCGCAGTCAGTGTGTGCGGCACAATATTCACATCGAACACAGAACCATCAACTTTGTTTACCGTCAAACTAATCCCATCCACACAAATCGAACCTTTCTCTGCAATATATTTGGCCAAATTATCCGGCGCTTCGATTTGGAAACACACCGAACGACCATCAGGCGCTCTAGTTTTTACGCTGGCCACACCGTCAACGTGGCCACTAACAAAATGCCCCCCGATTGGGGTTGAAGGCGTCAACGCTTTTTCCAGATTAACCTGGCTGTCGACGGCCAATTCTTGCAAGGTTGTGCGGGATAACGACTCGCGGGAAACATCAGCACTAAATCGATTCCCATCAACGTCAACAACTGTAAGACAAACGCCGTTTACCGCAATACTGTCGCCTAACCTCACTTGTTCCAGCGAAAACCCAGTTGTTTCAACGCAAAGTCTGGAGTCAACACCTCGAGACTCTAAGGTACAAATACGACCAATAGATTGAATAATGCCTGTAAACACAAAAACCTTAGGTTAGCACCCACCACAAAAACCAAAGTACGGCCCCAGCTCGACCGTTGACCAACTTCCACCCCTGGAACGGTCTAATCAATTGCGGCATTCTTAAGGGTACCTCTATTAATTCTGGATAAGAAAGATCGAGATTCAAAATTTCCAAGAGCAAGGCGCTAAGTGTTTGGAATAGTAATTCTATTGAGAACGCTTAGCAACGTACCACTTGGGAATTTTGGACTCGAGATGCTTATTCATGGATTAATAGAGGTGCCCTTGAGGCTGTAGGTAAGCCTTAAATCCGTCCCAATCATACGCCAATCAGATAACCGCAGTTGAATACGCTCAGACATGCGCTCTAAACCCGACATCCGCACCAAACCTCTCGCCGTATCGCCCATAATACTAGGTGCCATATAGACAATCCACTCATCAATTAGATGTTGCTTTAGCAAAGCGCCATTCAGTGTGGCCCCGGCTTCGACCATAAGCCTATTTATGCCTAGTTGACCGAGATGCGCCATCACCATAGACAGGTCCAAACGCCCGTCGCCAGCCGTATCAATACGCTCTACCCGCACACCTTGTTGCTCACGCAGGCGCTTCTTTTCTAGGTCGTTAGACGCCGTCAGCAGCAAAACATCTCCAGTTTGATGGATAAGTTTTGCATCCGTCGGAAGGCGTAATCGAGTATCCAGCACAACGCGCAAAGGTTGAATAATATCGCAAGCAACACCATCCAGTCTCACCGTCAACGCAGGGTCATCAGCCAATACCGTATCGATTCCGGTCAAAATCCCTGAGCTATGGGCTCGCAAAGTGTGTACGTCGCGGCGCGCGAAATCGCCGGTAATCCACTTGCTCTCGCCTGATGCCATAGCAGTACGCCCGTCGAGGCTCATAGCCGACTTGCTGAAAACGAAGGGTATGCCTTGACGCATACGCTTAGAAAAGCCTCTATTCAATTCCTCCGCGGCAGCATTAAGAACACCGCAACGAACGTCTATACCCGCTTGCCTTAAGGCCTGAAAACCCCGGCCCGCAACCTTGGGGTTGGGATCTTCCATTGCTGCAACAACGCGCCGCACTCCTGCCTGAAGCAAAGCTTGAGTGCACGGTGGAGTTTTTCCGAAATGGCAGCACGGTTCCAACGTAATATAAACCGTAGCACCCTTAGCGTCTTGACCTGCATCCGCCAACGCATCGATTTCAGCGTGCGCTTCTCCGGCTCGCTTATGCCATCCGCGCCCCACAATTTTACCTTGCCTAACGACAACGCTGCCTACCTGGGGATTCGGATCACACGTGAATCTACCTCGGCTTGCCAATTGCAGAGCTTGGGCCATAAACGCCGCATCACTACTGTCGGGACTTGACTTGCTCACCGGGCAAAATCAATCATCAGACGATTCAACAGGATCGTCTTCAAGCCTTTCGATCACTTCTCGAAATTCGTTTACGTCTTGAAAGCTTCGGTACACGGACGCGAAACGAACGTAAGCCACATCGTCCAATTCGCGCAGAGCCTGCATCACGCTTTCACCAATCACACGCGAATTAACATCGCGCTCACCCATTCCGAAAATTTGCTTTTTTATACGATTTACCGCAGCTTCAATCAGGTCGCTGGAGACCGGACGTTTTTCCAACGCACGCAGCATGCCTGCGCGTAGCTTGTTTTCGCTGAATATTTCTCTGCTGCCATTGGATTTTACTATTCTGGGCAAAGATAATTCGGCCGATTCATAGGTCGTAAAACGTTCCTTACACTCTGTACACTCGCGCCGTCGACGCACTTGGTCGCCTTCGTTAGACAATCGGGAGTCGATTACTCGGGTGTCATGGGCAGAGCAAAAAGGACAATACATAGGCTGTCTATTGTACCCTAGAAGTAACTATTCAGCTCACCTCTATTTTGCTCCATAACTGCGTCAAAATTGCTCATTTACACCTGTAAACTGCGGGTTTTTTCCTTGTTCTGAAACAAAATAGAGGCAATCTGAACAGTTACGCCCGTGGAGGTGAATAATTACCCCTAGAATCGAGAATAATTACCCAATATCAATCGATTTAAAGGATCGGTCTTTTGGCCTTGTACAAACCCACGCTTCACATAAACGACGCTCTGACAATTCATGTTTGATGTCCCTAGCCTGCGTAGAATGCTTTTCACACCCGATCATGAAATAATATCGCGCCCGATAATATTAATCAGGAATAAATCACGCACAATATGGCCCAATACATTTACACCATGAGCCGGGTAGGCAAAATCGTCCCGCCCAAACAAGAAATCCTTCGCGACATATCCTTATCGTTTTTTCCGGGCGCCAAAATAGGCGTATTGGGGATCAATGGATCCGGAAAATCAACATTACTTAGAATCATGGCCGGCATCGACCAGGAATTTAACGGCGAAGCCAGGCCCCAACCCGGAATTAATATCGGATTTCTGGCGCAAGAACCCGAACTTGACCCTGACAAAGACGTACGTGGCAATGTCGAAGAGGGTGTTGCGCAAATAAAAGCATTACTGGATGAATTCAACGAAATCAGTATGCAGTTCGCTGAACCCATGAGCGATGACGAGATGGCTAAATTGCTTGATCAACAAGCCAAATTACAAGACGCAATCGATACTGCCGGCGCTTGGGAGCTGGAGCGAAAACTCGAAATCGCCGCCGATGCGCTGCGACTACCGGACTGGAATGCCAACGTTGCGACACTGTCCGGTGGTGAACGCCGGCGTGTAGCGCTCTGCCGATTGCTATTGTCTGAGCCGGATATGTTGCTGCTAGATGAACCGACCAACCACCTTGACGCTGAATCCGTCGCCTGGTTGGAAAGATTCCTACACGACTACAACGGCACGGTAATCGCCGTAACCCACGACCGCTATTTTCTCGACAATGTTGCCGGTTGGATTCTGGAACTAGACCGAGGACACGGCATTCCGTGGGAAGGCAACTATTCCAGCTGGTTAGAGCAGAAAGAAAAACGCCTGGAAATCGAAGAAAAACAAATTTCGGCCAAAGCCAAAGCCATGAAAGCCGAACTCGAATGGGTTAGAACCAACCCTAAAGGCCGACACGCCAAAAGCAAAGCCCGACTGGCACGCTTTGACGAATTGGCTTCGCAGGAATTTCAAAAACGCAACGAGACGCAGGAAATTTATATCCCACCAGGCCCTAGATTGGGTGATGTAGTCGTAAACGCCGAAGGATTGTGCAAAGGCTTTGGCGACAAACTACTCATTGACAATCTTGACTTCCGGCTTCCGCCCGGCGGCATTGTTGGCATTATCGGTCCCAACGGCGCCGGAAAAACTACTTTATTTAAGATGATCGCCGGATTACATCAACCCGACTCAGGAACCATTAAGATAGGTGCGTCCGTACAATTGGCTCACGTCGATCAAAGCCGCGACGCGTTGGATCCCAACAAATCGGTATGGGAAGAAATTTCCGCAGGCCAAGACATCATTACAGTCGGCAATTACCAAACACCATCCCGAGTCTATGTCGGCCGCTTCAATTTCAAAGGCTCAGATCAGCAAAAACGCATCGGAGACTTGTCCGGTGGTGAGCGCAACCGCGTTCATCTTGCCAAGCTGTTGAAATCGGGCGGTAATGTGTTATTGCTTGATGAACCCACCAACGACCTGGATGTAGAAACATTGCGTGCTCTGGAAGAAGCGTTGCTGGCTTTTCCAGGTTGCGCGGTGGTCATTTCTCATGATCGCTGGTTTTTGGACAGAATCGCGACCCATATGCTGGCTTTCGAGGGAGATAGCACCGTAGTCTGGTTTGAAGGCAACTACGCCGACTACGAAGCCGACCGGCACCGTCGACTCGGTACTGAAGCCGACAATCCACATAAAATAAAATTTAAGAAACTTGCCCTCAGTTCTCACCATAGGGCAAGATGATCGCGCAGAGATTTGTTCTCGCAAGGGATTTTCTGACCGAGCGGAATACCGGCTGTCTTTCCGAGGGAAGAAAATTCCTTGTGGGAGCAAAGATCAAGCGAGGGATTGTCATTCTGGTGAGAGATGAGGGCTAACATGAATGACTTTAGCGACTTACTGAAATCCGCGGAAGCACTAGTCGCTAGACTTGAAAACCTGATACCCACACAAATCGAGGCACCCGACTGGGATGCGTCGATCGCGTTTCGATGGTCCGACGAAGGACACCAAGCCGGATTGCGACCCATTCATCACCCCTCGATGCTTAGGCTGGAGGACATCCAATGCGTGGATAAACAAAAAACCGAGATCGATAGAAATACCCGCCAATTCTTGAAGGGGTACCCGGCCAACAATGCATTGCTGTGGGGTGCCCGAGGCACCGGAAAATCTTCGTTGATCAAAGCACTGTTGAACGCCTACGCGAAAGATGGGCTGCGTGCGATCCAAGTCAACAAAGAACAACTCATGGATTTGCAGCGAATTGTCGACCAGTTACACGATCGCGAAGAAAAATTTATCCTGTTTTGCGACGACCTGTCGTTCGAAGCTGATGACCCCGGATACAAATCGCTTAAAGCCGCGTTGGATGGCGCCTTGTTCGGTCTACCGGACAATGTACTGATCTATGCAACCTCGAATCGCCGCCACCTACTGCCTGAATTCAACCAGGAAAACCTTGAAACTCGGCATCCACACGGCGAGATTCATTACGGTGAAGCGGTCGAAGAGAAAATATCGCTGTCGGACCGATTCGGGCTTTGGCTTTCATTTCATCCGTTTAATCAAGATCAATACCTGCACGTAGTTCAATACTGGCTGAAGCAATTGGATACACCATCCAATGATTCGGAAGACACCCGCGCCGCGGCTCTGCGTTGGGCCTTAAATCGCGGCTCCCGCAGCGGCCGCACAGCCTGGCAATTTGCTAAAGATTGGAAGGGGCGGATTGCTATAGCAGACAATTCTAATGTTTAGGTATTCGACTCCAGCCAAGCTAAATTTTCCATGGCCTGGTCACGGCTAA
>CAZVFR010000134.1:5900-9535 GCA_964626505.1 uncultured Methylococcaceae bacterium | reverse complement strand
AAAATTTCCCCCATGGGGGAAATGAACAAGCGACAACTAGCCTGACATATAGGGCCAATATCACCAACGGTCTAAGAGATGGATCGGTAACCAACGGATAGAAGATTCAAAAATCAATTTCTTTTGTGTCTCTACCAACCTAGGCAGTGCGGCACAGGAAGTGCACACGCAAGGTTTGATGTGGAAGAGTATACGAGCTAGTGCATCCATCTCCGGTGTATTTCCACCGTTGATTGATGGCGATAAATTGTTGGTTGATGGCGGGATGGTTAACAATCTGCCGGCTGACGTCATGCAAGCTTATGAAGATATCGGCACCACGATAGCGCTTGACGTGAGCGGACCGGTAACTGTCAATACGTCGCTTAATCTCGATGGTTATTTTTCGGGATGGCAGGTCTTCACTCAGCGGCTCAACCCCTTAAAAAAGGTTGATAGCATACCTAAACTTGCAAGTACCTTGATGCATGCCGCACTAACAAAGAGTGCTGAAACAGAACTACACACAAAAAATATGGCGGATTATCATTTCAACTACCCGGTTACTGACTACGGGTTACTTGAATTCGACAAGCCCGTTCAGATTACGGAAACTGGATATAACTATATAAAAGAAAAAATGTCCAAATTAGTGAATGATTCCTCATTTGACCTTCCCAGATCGGACTTGTCAAAACCAGACAGCCTCTAAGTATTTGTTAAGGGCACCTCTATTAATTCTAGGCAATAAAGGTTGAGATTCATGAATAAATAGAGGTACTCTTAAGGTAGAATATTTCGAGACAGCTTGAAATTTTCTTTCCATGGTGTTTTTTGAACAAGGAAGCTGAACGGGTGATTTTCGGTTCGCATCGATTTTAATGCTACACAATCAACGTATAGACACCGCTATGTTCGAAATATCTTTAAATCGTTAACTGACGCCCTACAACATGCTAGTAGACTCCCATTGCCATATCGATTGTCTGGACTTGGCACCCTATAACAACGACATTGCCCAATTCGTTAGTGAAACACAGAAATCAGGTCTTGAACACATGATGTGCATCAGTATCGATTTGGAAGCTTACCCGGGAATGTGCGATTTGGTCGCTGGTTTTCCGGGTATTTCGGTTACTGTTGGAGTCCACCCGAATGTTACGGAGGGTCAAGACCCATCCGAAGAGCAAATTGTCGAACTCGCCGGAAATTCACGCGTTGTCGGTGTAGGCGAAACCGGACTTGATTACTTTCGTAGTGAAGGAAATTTGGATTGGCAGCGGGATCGATTCAGAAAGCATATACGCGCCGCAAAACGTGTTGGAAAGCCCCTGATTGTGCATACTCGCGACGCGAAAGAAGATACCCTGGCTATCTTAGATGAAGAGAATGTCGGCGAGGTGGGTGGTGTTCTGCACTGTTTTACCGAAGATTGGGATATGGCCGTTAGAGCAATGGATATGAATTTTCACATTTCATTCTCCGGTATCGTCACGTTCAAAAACGCTCACTCCGTAAAGGAAGTAGCCAAAAAAATCCCTGATGACCGCTACCTGATAGAGACCGATTCACCCTATCTTGCCCCGGTACCGTATAGAGGCAAGCCAAACTATCCCATGTATGTCCGTCACGTTGCGGAGCATGTAGCGGAGCTTCGCGGGGTGAGTTTTGCGAAGGTCGCGGATATCAGTTCACATAATTATTATGCGTTGTTTGGGGGAGTCTAGGGCTAGCCCGTATTTCTCACCAGAGGGCAAGATGATTGCGCAGAGATTTGTTTCCACAAGGGGTTTTCTGATCGAGTGGAATACGGACTGTATTTTCGAGTGAAAGAACATTCCTTGTGGGAACAAAGATCAAGTAAGGGCTTGTCGTTCTGGTGAGAAATGCAGGCTAATACCCCACAAACCAATCAATTACGACAATGCACCGCCACAACTACTGCCTTGACCCGCGGTGCACCCATAGCAGTGTTGTCGAACCGTTATCGGTTGCCGGTCCAGTTTAGGCGCGCTAAGCTCAGACAGATGTACACGCCTGGTAGGATTTGCCCCCAATGGTAGTTCCAGCATCTGGTTAAAATCGCAGTCGTATACATAACCCCGCCAGTCGACGCTAAGCGAATTAAGGCACATTAATGAAGCTAAATTCTCACTACGGAAACTGTTTTGCAACAACTGCATATAGTCATCAAACTGTCCCTTACTCACTAAGGTGCTGCCAAAGCGCTTGATAGGCATATTAGTCAAGGTGAATAGCTGATTGAATTGGATGTCAAACTGATCCTGCAAATGGGTACGATAGTCTGACAGCAATTCGTCCTGTGGTGGCGGCAGAACCGCGCCTTGGGGATTGAACACCAGGTTCAAGACCAATCTCGAATCTTGTTGCCCGTAGCCTAATGCGTTTAATCGTTGCAATGCCAAAATACTTGAATCGAAGACGCCATTACCACGCTGGCGATCGACATTGTCTTCTTTGTAACAGGGTAGGGATGCAGTAATTTCAACTGTGTTACGGGCTAAGAATTCGGCCATATCCGTATAACCGGGTTCTTCCAATATGGTCAGGTTGCACCGATCTATGACGTGAATACCGTCTTTTCTTGCGGCCATCACCAAATAACGAAAATTCGGGTTCATTTCCGGAGCACCGCCGGTTAAATCAAGCGTCGAAATATGTTCTTTGCGCAAGAACTGTAGTACTTGATCTATTATCTCTCGTGTCATCAATTCCGTGCGTTTAGGGCCTGCGTTGACGTGACAATGTATGCAACTTAGATTGCACAAATAGCCCAGGTTTACCTGAAGTATTTGTAGTCGATCTCGATGAATCTGTGGAAACGTAGAATGATTCAGCAAGGGTAGGGTGGCGTGCATAGTGTGCTTTAGTGGCTAGAATACAGATTGATTAAGGGGGAGACATCAGATGTAGCAGGTATCAGGGTCACGATGATTATTAATTGAGTTTCTTCACTATACTACCTTGCACGGCTGATCGATATTTGTCTAGAAGTGTTGCTTGGTTCGGTGGCGTAACATCACCGTATATTAGCTGATTCAAGGTGCCGCGGAAAACTTTCAGCTGCGCCGTGGGAATTTGTCTGCGCAATGAAGTAAAAAGGGGGTTTGGTAAGATCTGTATCAAATACGATCCACAATTTGTTATATCCTTTAACAAATCCGTTTTTAATTTTAGTTAAAGTTGCATGATGATAGTCCCAACAATAAAAAAACTCTTCACGATCGCATTTGTCCTTGCTTGCATCGGATCTATTGCCGGCTTTGCCGGGCATTGGTTATGGTCATTCGATCTGGCCAGCCATTTTCGCAGCCATTATTTCGTGGTTCTGTCGAGCTGCGCTGTCATATTAATTGTCGCTAAATTCTACTATCGTGCTGCATTCGCCGCAGCGGTAGCGCTGGTCAATCTAGCCTTTTTATTGCCGATGTATCAATCTGACACCGTGAATGTTGAGGATAAACAAAGTCTGCGTATTATTTCCGCAAATGTGTATGCGGAAAATCGTGAGCATAGTCAGTTAAACGATTTAGTCCATGATTCGAATCCGGATTTTTTAGCCTTGTTCGAAGTCGATCAAAGCTGGTTGGGCGTCACTGAACAACTGAAGCAACGTTTCAAGTATGCACGTGTAG
>CAZVFR010000134.1:0-5890 GCA_964626505.1 uncultured Methylococcaceae bacterium | reverse complement strand
AAGCTGCACGCAGCCGAGGCCGACTTGGCCGCAAAGCAAGTCGAATTCAAAAAATTCGGTTATTTCAGCCAATACGCAATCATTGCTCGCCTGGAAATCGACGGCCGGCCATTTCATATTATCGCTGCTCATGTTCTGGCCCCGACAAAAAAGTCCTACTTCGATTTGCGTAATAAACACCTTCGCGATCTGGCACAAACCGCCCGAGCCCTAGAGGGTCCAGTGATGCTGATCGGTGACCTGAATATTACACCGTGGTCACCGTATTTTGAAGATTTGATTCGCGAATCTCATTTACTGGATGGGAGGAAAGGTTTTGGCTTGCAGCCAACCTGGCCGGTGCAACTTGCGTTTATGGGTATTCCGATCGATCACTGCCTGGTATCGCCCAGCGTGGCAATCCAGCAGTGGAGTAGGGGGCCCGATATTGGTTCAGATCATTTCCCGATCATCGTCGATTTTTCGATTCAAAAAGCCAATAATCACTTTGAGTTGGCGCGGTTAAAACCCCAGAAATTCGAAAATAAGCTAGTGAATTAACTTTAATAGAATCAAGTAACTTACTTATAAATAAAGAGTTAGCGTTATATTTCTTGGCCTTCGCATTCTACAGCAATCTGTACCGCACGATCTAATTGGGCGTGCGTGGTATAAAAATGAGGCGAAAAACGGATGCCACCGCCACGTAGCGCACAGACAACGCCGTTACTTCTAAGGTGCTTAAACAATATGTTGTTATCTATTGTTTTATGACGAAATACTACGATTCCTGACTGCTGCCTGCCAGTCAATTGATCGAATAGCTGTAGATCGCTCGATAGCGCTAGTTGCTGGGCCAAATACTCGGCATTCTCCAGCACGGAGTTTTCTACCTTGTCCATACCCGTTTCCAGCAGCAGAGAAAGGCTGGCCGAGAGAGCGTGTATACTCAGCATGTTTGAACTTCCGCATTCGAAACGACGTGAGTTATCGGCAATAACCCATGGTTTATTAGCGTAATTATTTAATTCTTCAACCATATGCCAACCATATTGGCTAGGTTTGAGTTTGTCTCTTGCCGCCGCTGTTGAATAAAAAACTCCTAAACCTTCCGGGCCTAGCATCCATTTATGGCCGTCGGCCATTACAAAATCAGCTTGATAAGCTTGCGCGTCGAAACGCACCGCACCCAGACTTTGGATCGCATCGATACAAAATAAGATGTCACGGTTGCGGCAAAAATCGCCGATTTTCTCCAGGTTTAATCGTGTACCGGTGGCAAACTGTATGGAGCTTACGGTAATTAGCCGCGTATTAAGGTCGACCAGATCAAACAGTGCATTCTCGGGTTCAGAAGTCTGTGCAATAGATGCCTCTCGGAACTCTACACTACGGTCGGCCAATGCTTGCCAAGTGATTCTATTGGACGGAAACTCTTCATCGGTGGAAACAATGTTTTCGCCATGCTGCCAGTCGAGGCCCATGGCAACGAACGATAGGGCTTCCGATGTATTTTTAACCAACGCGATATCATCGGTTGACGGCGCGTTGACAAGCTCTTTCAGCTGCGAACGCAACTCTGATTCTTTGGCGAGCCAATTCGAATAATCCCGCGCACCGATCCGAACGCTTTCCCCGGCAAAGGCTTTCACCGCGTTACTTGTCCGTTGTGGCCAGGGAGCCACGGCAGCGTGATTCAAATAAATAACATCGTCCGACAACGGAAATTCAGGATGTTGTGTTTCGCGCATGAATCAGACTCTTATTGTTTAAATAAGGTGTCAATACTGCGCAGAAAGCACATCGTAAAGCGTCTTATCAAGCGGATTCTATGGTGTTTTTCGTTGCATAAAACATCGTGGCGGCTGCGCCATGTTGTGCCAAACTTCATGTTCCCGATCCACGCTCAGATCGAGACGCTATTATAGCCGCTACGGCATTAGTTCACGGAATGATAGTGGTTACAAGAAATACCGACGACTTTGAGCCTACAGGCGCTAAAATCTTTAATCCATGGAAAGACAAGAATCCAGACTAAGTAAAAATCCACGTTCTTAGAACGTGGATTTTTATTTTTATGACCGGCACGAATTCAATCCGTTTTGTCCGATGATTCGGCACTTTCATCTTCTTCGGTGTCATCCCCGGAATCTTCGTTATCCCCGGAATCTTCGTCCTCTCCAGAATCTTCGTCATCCCCTTCATCTGTACTGATCGAATCGTCAACCTTCGGTTTGACTCTGTTCAACCAGAAAAAAGCGATTCCACCGAAAATCCAAACTGCAAAAAACATATAATAATCCATACTGCACCTCCTACGCTATTAGTTTATTTATTTATTTTCTCAGTACGTCAACCAACCAAATCAGCGAACAATCAATCCGAACAAGATACGCTTAGCACTCCGGCAAGTTTGTATTGGTGTCCAGAAAAACAGGAGGGTCGACTAATTTTTGGTTAGCCCATTGTTGACCATTTTTTTCTTGGGCACAACGTAAAATTGCTTTTAAACATAAAAAACACTTAAGGGTTAAGGCAATACAGACTATCTTTCCGAGGAGAGGAAACTTGTTGAGGGAACTACGATCAAGCGAGAATTTTTCATTCAGGTGAGAAATCCGGGGGGTTAAAGGCCAATCGTAATTAGAGAATATTCAACTGAATTCCTTGAACCTGCCAGTTTGTCGCCAGAAGTTCTTCGCCTTCTGTTTTCACCAGTCTGCACATCAAATTCGCGGCGACGGGTAAACCGGAATCACCCGTACTGTAAACCCTAGTCTGAATCAAGAAGCGACCGCCGGTAAGATTCCATGCCTGATAAGAATCATCAATGAATTCATAAACGTCACTGGAATGACTCAGGTTGTCTTTGCACGCATGATAAGCCACACCTAAACCAATTCTGTTTTTGGAATCAGTGGACTCGATTTTAGAAAGCCCGACCGAGCTGAATTCAATAAGGGGATTGACGCCGCCAAACCATTCAGTCACGAATAGGTTAGCCAAATAAGCGATTGATACAAAACCCACAACTTTTACGAGCTTGAGTAGGAAACTGTTTAATTTATTTACTTGAGTTTTCATCGCAATCAAAATTCCTCGATCTGCTAAAAGATCTGTATGTTTATACGTTGATCTAGTTAAAAACCGACCTGATTCAAATCGACTAGGATCCGAACGGCTGGTCAACAAAAACGGCGGGATAGCGAATGATGTACTGCGAGGTGGTTATCGCGACAGGCTTAACTTGCCAGCCCGGCACACTTTTTTTATTTCCGGATTACAACTTCGTCAGAATCCAGATTCCTACAGGGATTGCCCTTGATAAGGACTTAAAATGAACATGTTTCAGTTATAAGACACCGAATAATTCGTTTAAGTTCCCATTCGACGATTCCAGAGGGTCAGCTGCATTGCCGAGATACCTTGGCCTGTCTAATCGCAGGGAGATGTTTCATAAGTCTCCACAGGTATACGCTTGGTTGCGGACGCCGCATAAAGTTTTCCATTTAATACAGGAAAATTGGATCGTGAAATCTAACAGTTGCCACGTTTGCTGTTGCAGTGCCGACCTATTAACCATTGCGCAACAGTTACTTGCCGTGTAGCATTCGTCTATGATAAGAAGTTTTAAACACAAAGGATTGCGAAAATTTTTTATCATCGGAAGTACGGCAGGTATCCAGACTCAACATGTAGCTCGACTGGAAGAACGGTTGCAAGCTCTCCATACTGCCATCACCCTTGAGGATATGAATTTACCAGGATGGAAATTGCACCCCTTAAAAGGCGACCGTGCCGGATTGTGGGCGATCAATGTGATTGGTAGTTGGCGGGTAGTCTTTGAATTTGTAGACGGTCACGCCTATGTGGTTAATTATGAGGATTATCACTAATGAAGATTCAACAACACAACCCGATGCACCCAGGGGAATTTATTAAAAGGGTCTATTTGGAACCGTTCAACGTTGGCTCTAATGAGCTAGCTCGAAAACTACAGGTTAGCGCAGGCTTGGTGAGCCGTTTACTCAATATGAAAATTGATGTTTCACCGGCAATGGCACTAAAACTATCTAAAGTGTTAGGTCGATCCCCCGAAAGTTGGTTACTGATGCAAGACAATTACAATCTTTGGAAAGCAAGAAAAGAGATTGATTTAAATGACTATGAAAGCATTTCTTTCGCAGGTTAACGTTGCAACAAAATAACGGAATTTAGTTGCGAAAAACACATTTGGAGAACCATTTTTTTTCGCCTCTACCATTTCAAGTGCGCCGGATTCGACGACCAAAACTATCTTGAGTTTTACCCGTTCCTCCTGTTATTCACAAGAAACGAAACCGGCGAGAAGAACCATAAGCGGGTGTTTCTTGTTGACAAACACCGTCCTGCAGCAATTCCATAACTGTGCTATTGTATGCTGGTATTACTGACATACAGAGGTTTTAATGGCTATCTCAGTGCGACTTGATCCCGTATTGGAAGCACGGCTTAATCAGGAAGTCCGACGACTTGGCGTGACCAAGTCGGAATTCGTTAAAGATACGCTGGAAAGGGTGCTAGGGCTCAAGAATCCGGCAACCTTGCTGAAACAGGTGCGCAGTAATACGCCGATGGGCGATCCTAACGCCTCGGAAAACGTTTCCACCCAAGTTAAGGCAAAGATACGTGCGAAACGTCCTGATTGATTCGGGACCGCTTATTGCTCTATTTGCTGTTGATGATAAACAGCATCAACGATTTGACCGCTTGATAACCGATTTATCGACAGCGGCGCTCAAGTTTGTCCTTTCGAACCCTATCACCTTGGCGATATGATTGCCTGGATGGAGCGTTACACGGAGTCGAATAAACGCGAGATGGACCTCGCCGACGCCTCGTTGTATTGGTTGGCCGCAGAAACTGGTATCGTTGAAATTCTAACAATCGATCGCAATGATTTTGAGCGTTATCGCCTACCGGACGGACGGGCTTTTGTATTGTTGAACTAAACAAGACCGGTCGTCGGGTTACGGAGTTTGAAGTCCAACGGTACGGTTTTGTATGCTTAGGTAGTATGTGCGCTAGAATTCGATTTTTAATCAATCAATCTAAATTTCTACCGCATATCGCTTTTGGTACCTTTGTTGGAATTGAACCCTTGTTGCCGTAACAGAATTTTACAAAAGAGGATAATAATAAAACAAACAACTGCGCATAATGTATATTATGTTAAATAATAAATCTTATTTGGGCGCAGTGTTCAAACTATAAAAATATGGGATAAAGGACACGCCCCGAATTTCGCGCTTAACTTTCTTGCGCACTAATCTAACCTTATTCGTTGGATGCAACCGCTACGCGACAGAAAAGACCTCTCACCCTTATTAAACTATGGGGCTATCCATCCACGAAACTGTTTCTAATTAGTCGGTGCTTTCCAGCCGCTGTTCGACACGGCGTAGCCGGTCTTGCAGTTGTTTCATTTCTTCGCGCAGTTGATTTCAGAAATTAATTGGCCGCTGAGCCGTTCATTCAGCGCTGCAATTCGACTTGCAATCCTGGATAGCAACGGAAATCCTTTTCATTGTTGGTCACTAAAATGAGATCCAGCGCTTTTGCATGGGCGGCGATCAATTTATCCAGCGCATCACGTTGACCTTTCCGCGCCGCCGCCCGAACAGGTCCATAGGCTTCGCGGCGTGCCCATCGAACGGTGCGATAACGAGATCATCAAGTAAATCAGCCAATGCCTTGGCATTGCGCGTTTTGTTCGGACTGACTTCGACATCATATTCCAACTTAGCCAGCGTGATGGCCGAAATTACGATATCTCCGACATAACATTGCGCAAAGCGCTCGCGCACTGATTCGGGTAAGTTTTTCATGATATAAATGCAAATGTTCGTATCCAAAAGATACTTTATAAGGT
>CAZVFR010000133.1:0-9614 GCA_964626505.1 uncultured Methylococcaceae bacterium | reverse complement strand
CTGGGCTTGATTATCGGAATACTGTTGGTTCGACGCGAGCTGTGCGGCTATAAAGGATTAGGCTTTGGATCGGCGCTACTGGATCCAGCTAAATTCAAGCACATGCTCCGAATCAACCGGCATATTTTTCTGCGCACGCTGTGTTTGATATTCGTGTTTGCTTTCTTCACGGCTCAAGGTGCCAAACAAGGCACCGTAATCTTGGCGGCAAACGCAGTGCTATTACATTTCCAAACATTTATGGCCTACGGCTTGGATGGCTTTGCGTACGCAGCCGAAGCATTGGTCGGCCGAGCTGTAGGCTCGCGCAAATCTCTCTTGTTAAAACAATCAGTGACCGCAATAGCCCAGTGGTCGGTTTTAGTCGCAAGTGTTTTTGCCGCTTTTTACGGCGTCTACGGTGTAGATCTAATCAGCCTGATGACCGATATCGACGACGTTAAAAATACCGCCGCGATCTATCTGCCTTGGCTTATTGTGTCGCCGCTAATCTCGGTGGCAAGCTTTGTACTGGACGGTATTTTTATCGGAGCCACACGCACTAGAGAAATGCAAAACACCATGTTTTTTTCAACTGTGTTGATCTTCATACCGGCATGGGTCCTGCTATTACCTTATGGCAACCACGGGCTTTGGCTTGCATTTATGCTGTTCATGGCGGCTCGGGGGCTGACCATGGTCTGGGCGTACAAAACGGTGAGTAACAGTACCGTGTAGTTCAAAATAATCGCACAGAAGTTTGTTTTTACAGCGGATTATCCGGATTCAATATTGAGTTCAATTATGAGTTGAATTTGCGCGAGGATTTTCTATGCTTTAGAACATCTTAAAGGGTTTTTGTATTGGCCCTCCCGACCTTCGTTTAACCTTGTGCGACTATGAGTGAAACTGGCGTAAAAGAAAGAAACCAGAAATTTCTGCTGCAGATGGAGCAGGAACGTGTTGCCAAACTCTGCGATCAGACGATTGATTTGCGTGGCAAAGTACCGGGTCAGTGTTTCCCCGTCAGCTTAGTGAATGGAACGCATCACCTTGATGATCGTTCGCTGTTATGGCTAAAGGAGTTGATGTCGCAAAGTAGCGGCGATTTTACCATTGGGGTTTACGAGCAGTTGATGAACAGACTTATCGAAGCTCGAAAATCAAATGACTCGGATACCCTGCTCGGAATGCGATCCGGAGAAGAGTCGGATGGAAGTGCAACGACTGAAATCATTGCACTTGATCAGACCATCGCACGCAAGGAAAGCCGCGTCATTATGACCCTATCGGTCAAACTGGAAGTGGGTGATTTAAGCTTTCAGGCAGCCACGCTGGATATTTCTATTAACGCGATCAAAATTGCCGTAAAGAGACTTTTTTGCGTAGAAGCGGGTAATAAGATCGCTGTCGATTTCGAAGATTTACATGCTGAATACGAGGAGCCTTGCTTGTTACGAGTGCCTTACACTGTGCTGCAAGTCACTCATAATGAAAGTACCACGCACTTGATTCTTAAAAGACACGCGGAGTGCGATGAACTGTTCGTAGACTGGATGGAAGAGTGGTTGCAACGTATCGATAATAGTCGCTCTAAAATCAATCTCGATGATCGTTTATTTATCTATACCCTGGAGCGCTATAAACGGCTATTTTGCCGCAATCTTAGCTATCCCGTGTTTTGGTATCGGAATAAATCCGTGAAATTCATGCACAGTTCAGCCAGAGCTGTATCGGCATGGAATTTTCATACGCATGAAGATCAGTCAAAGGGTGATCCGGTAGGTGAATTTGCAGGTTATCTAGCGCGTCAAAAGAAATCCATCATCATGTTGGTTTATCTTTGGAATGATGGAAAAAATACCTATACATTTTGTAACGCGGATTGTCCGCAGGCGTCATTAAAAGCGATTGTATCGTGGTTGAAGCGCCAGCCCAAATGGCGAATTATTTTACTTGCATCAAAAAAAATTAGACCTCTGGATAAGGCGCAGGCAGAGGAATTACTGACACTAGGACGTGATCTAGACGCTGTTTACGGTGAAAAGCTGCTGCGTCACGCTGCTACCCTCGATACTCTAGGATTTGCGGTTGATGTAAGTGCAATCTTTAACAATCTACCCCTAGGATCAGATACAAGCTTTGGCGCGCCCAAAGTAGAACCGGTTCCGAAGCAGGCCAATGTTGACGTCGGTTCATTTGATTTTGTAGTGAAGCGTTCTGAAGACCGCTACAAAATAAAGACTGCCGTGGAAATCGAACTCGAATCCGGCGATAAGATTGAGGCTGAGTCTATCGATGTCTCCCCGCAGGGCCTTCAAGTGCGTCTGCCGCTGAACTGTACTGTTAAGCTCGATCAACCTATTGCGGTAACCTACACCCTATGGAATCGGTTGCTAAGACGTGTGTCTCTGGACATGTTGCCTTACCGCGTGGCTCGTATTGTCCATCGGAACAAGAATATCGATGTGGGATTAGTGTTGGTAAAAAACCAAGTCGATCGACCGGTAGCCGAATTCTTTTCAGAAACCATCGAACAAAACGCCGCGGAGTCCGAATTATGCGATAAGGATAGGACCGATAGTTTCAGCGTGGCCGTTTTTTCCAGTCTACTGGCGAATAATACTTTAACTCTGCCGTTCTTTTTAGGCCGTGATAAGGATGGAAAACGCATCATACAAGCGGTGTTGAATAACAAAAGTAATCGTGGAATTTTTTCCCAATTTAAAGACTCCTTGGAGAGTTACGATTGGTCGGTATTACAGCAGCTTGCCCCACGATTGAGTGCCGCGCTATCAGCCCTTCCAGCCGATGATAAATCTAGTGGAGGAATATTGAGATGCGGGATTTATAGCTATCAGGTCCTTGCTGATTCTGCGTATCAATGGGTCACTCAAACCGATCTGGAACTGAAAACAGAAACGCAAAAATCCGCGTTTATCAAGCAAGCCATGCAAAGTCAAAAATATTGCTTTTTTCACTGCGCAATCACGCCGTTAAAACCTAATGAGGAAACTCATTCGTCATCGGAATTACAACATTTTAGTAGTAAATTTCCACACAAAATAAAAGCCATACTAAAGAAATTCAATGGGCTGCTGGCGGTCGGAGAATTGACCGATGTGACTAGGATCTTTGAAATGTTGTATAGGGATAAAAGTCACTAATCTTTAGTTCTAAATTCATATCAGGTGCTGTTTCTATTACTAATTTTTACCAACAGGTTCTTCGGCGTCATCACAAACGCAAATTCCTCTTCGATCACCTGCCCATCAGATACTCTGCCAAAAGAAAAATTGTGGCAGAGCATGGCCATGGCCGATTTGATTTCCAGCATGGCCAGGTTTCGTCCCGGACAAAAACGCGCGCCGGCGCCAAATGGCAGACAAGTATTGGGGTTGTGTTCAAGTTCTGGCGAAGCATCCGATTGCAGCCAACGTTCCGGTTTGAATTGATCTGCCTTGCCAAACGATGATTCTTGCATCCCGCAATGACGTAGAAGCAAGAATACAGCGGTGCTTGCGGGTAAGCTTAGTTTTCCCAGGTCGATATCTCGGTTAGTTTCCAAAAACAGCAGTGGAACGACGGATTTCAAACGCATTGTTTCGTGGATCACCGCCTCAATATATTCGAGTTTATTGTGATTGGCGTAGTCGGTTAATAGCTTGTCTCGCCCCAGAACCCGATCCGCCTCTTCCTGCATACGTTGCTGTACGTCGGGGAATTCGGTCATAAAATACAGCATCCAGGCAAGCGTATTAGCGGTGGTATCCTCACCTGCCAGTAGCATCGTCAGAACATTACCGGTTATTTCCTGATCACTGAAGCGCGATTCGGATTCATCCCGCGCGACCAGCATGGCTTCCAATAAATTATTCGGGTGTTGTTCCAGTGTTGGGTTTTCAGCGATGCGAGCCCGGCTGTGTTCGACAAAATCAGCCACTGTTTTATGGATTTCGTTAAGTGCTTTATCAAGTGCCCGGTCGGCCGGAAGGCGAAAAAAATGCCAATACGGAAAAGGCGCATTGACCCGGCGATTCATCATCGGCAATATCTTTTCCAGGTGTTGCTGTATCACATCACCGTCAGACTCGAGCGTATTAACATCGTAACCGAAGGCCAGATGGGTTGTGATATCCACGGTAAAGCGCATCAGATCATCCTGCACCGCTACTGCCTCCTTCGAACTTGCGTAGCTTTGTAGGCGCAGCATAAGTTTTTCGGTAATGGTGACCAGCGTGGTAAAAAACTGACGCAAGTGCTCTGGATGAAAGGCCTGGTCAACCATTCGGCGTTGTCTTCGCCATTGCTCGCCTTCCGCGCAAAACACGCCACCCACCCCCATTTCATTTTGTACGTTCTCGATGTTGCTGAGACGACGGTATCCCCGCGGCCGGTCACGCAATATTTCATTGATCCGTGTAGGATCCGAAACTATTACCACGGACCGCCCGCCCAGTTTAATACGGTACACCGGTCCATAAGCAGCAGCCCATTGTTCCAGAATCGTATGCAGCCGCTTGAGGTCAAGTTGCAGGAAATTGCCCAGCAGAGGGAGCCCTTTCGGACTCGGAAGATCAGTCAGACAGGTCGGTGCCAATTTCTCTGTGACTGGCTTTCCCCCGTGTTGATTGAGCGTCACTCGGCGACTCACCGCGTTTCTATGTTAGCGGAACTGAGCAAAAATGGCTGATAGAGACAAAGCGATGGGCTAATGATCCGGGTAGGGTGATGATAGCCGTCGTAGGAGCTGGGGCGTGTTTTCATAATCAACATGATTGGATTATGCCACACTCAGTCTCAGAGCCGTTACTTAGCCGGAAAGGCTAAATAGTTTGATTTCAGAAGAGTTTGGATTAGATAGACTGAAAAAACCTCGCAAAAGAAATACGAGCCATGCTGTCGTTCGGCCCAGAAAATATGATTCCGTTTTTCCGGGCCGGCTACTTATGATTATTCGTGAACAGAACCCGCGTTTGTTTGTCCTGCTTTAATCATGGCTTTAGAAACGATGTCATCTAATCCACCACCGGTTCCTGAAACATGAGGAACCATTATGGTATTAGACGTTAAGCCAATTTCTTTAAGCATGTCCGTATAGTTAGTGAAGTTCAGTAGAGCGATAACATCATGAGCAGACACACCATGTTCTTCACTCGCGACAGATTCAATGGATTCACGCAAACCTTCGGCGATTGCTTTACGCATACCCGAGATACCCTCACCCTGAAGAATTCTGCTCATTTTTTCCGCCTCTGCATTTTTGACCTTAATAATGCGGTCAGCTTCACCTAACTCTTCCGCGGCCATACGTTCACGCTTAGCGGAATTGATCTTATTCATCGATTCCTTTACCCCTGCATCAGGATCAATATCGGTCAGAAGTGCTGTTTTAATGTGATAACCATATTGCCCCATTGTTTCTTGTAATTCGCTTCTGACCGCTTCAGCGATCTCTTCTTTTTTATCGAAGACTTCATCCAATTCGAGTTTGGGTATCTGTGCTCGTACCACATCAAATACATAAGAACGGATCTGTTCGTAGGGATTGGTTAATTTATAAAACGCGTTATAAACAGATTCTGCGTCAGGTATTTTGAACTGAACGGCGATCTTGGTATCAATGAAGACGTTGTCTTTGGTCTTTGTTTGTACCGGCACGTCCAGCTGCTGAACGCGTAAACTCTCACGACTGACCACTTTTTCAATAAAAGGCCACTTAAAACGCAGCCCTGGAAATGCAGTCCGGTTAAATTTACCAAAGCGTTCAATAATACCTATTTCTGCCGTACGGATAAGAAAAAGCATATCCCACAGCGCATACGCTGCAACGGCGAATAAAATTAAAATAAGGGTGTAATCAATTAAAATAAGTCCGTAAGCAATCATTCTTTCTTCTCCTTTGTTTATGAATGTGAATATATAATCACATTATTGCTCCTTGCTGTCAATCCTATTGTGAAATATAATTCACAATAATACGTATATATTAAAGGTAGTGAAGCGTTTAAAGTTATGGTAAACCTGATAAATACGCCTGAATGGCGAGCGGTGGTCAAACGTCTTCTGAAGTCAGAGATGGAAGTACACGGAATAAAATACCGTGATTTGTCATCAGGACTGAAAGAACGTTTTGGAGTGATTCAAACCGAAGAAAATTTACGCCAAAAGATTAGCAAAGGGACATTGGGGACACAGCTTTTTCTGCAGCTACTGCTTGTTATCGGCGTTGATTCAATTAAGACGTCTCAGATTCAAGCGATATACGATAAGGTTAAGGGTGCTTCGATTAAATCTTCGTAGAAATTCTGATTATCTCCAGCGCATCAACTATCTCAAACGCCTCAGCGTAGAAACCGAGCGTTATTTGCATGGTTACAGCGGACCGACCAAGCTGCCAGTTTCTCGCAGAGCATAGGCCGCTAACACGCGCAGCTCGGTAGGTAGCGTACTCGGCTTATACCGTTGCCACAGATCAAGCGCCAAGCTAAACTCATCACGCGCGATATGCGCCAGCATCGCAACCATCAACAGATAGTTATCCTTCACCGAGGGCTTAATGTCGCCTGTCGGTAGCAGTTCCTCAGCGTAACGATGCATGGTATCGAAATCGCGTTTACCGACCGCTTCATATAGATTTAACCACTGCTTAACCGGCTTAGGCATGTCGGCATAACAGGGCGCCGCGCGGATCGGTCGCCATATGTCCTCCATTTCTTGGGCTGTGAGAAAAGGCAGCACTATATCCGCCAGGTCGTGCAGCCGTGGCAGCCAGACTGAAAATAGCATCGATGGCTCGCATTGATTGCGGATGGCTAGTACTTGGAATGCAGTGCGCAGCGTCTTGTTTTCCATGAACTCAGGACGGGTTTTCCGGTCGGCCTGGTTTGATCGAAAATAGGCTAAGGCAGCCATGGCCTGGCGCGCGTGTTTGCCCGTGGTTAAATGGTAATTTTCGCTAACGGCTAGGGGCGCATGGTGACGTGTATCGCCCTCCAGGATTTCCATGAGCGGCGCGGCTACACGGCGTAACCTGGGTAGCTGCAACGCATTCTCACTCAGGAATCGAGTTCGGGTGGCGCCCAGATCCACGACCGGGAAAAAGTCTGAATTGGCGCGAATAGCGAAGGAATGGAATAAAGCATCGAGTGAACGTCGACTGCCAATTTTGCGCAGCATCAAGTCTTGGGGATTGCGAACGCCAAGATAGGCAAGTTCGGTGCGCAGAGCCGCGTGGGTGAAGAATCGGCTATCGATGCGGCTCTCCAACGTACCCTGCTTTTTGGCTATGATTGCGATATCGGATCGGTTCAGGGCATAGATGGCGTAATCATTGAAGCTGTTCGATATGGCCTTCATAACCGATGCGACCAAGCGCATGTCGATATGATAGAGATGCAGCCATTGCACAAACAGACCGTCATCGTGGATGTGGTTTTTTATGCGATGATAGAATTCCTCCGAGAACAGTCCCGCAACGCCGCTCACCCAAGGGTTTGACGGTTCGGAAATGATAATGTCGTAGGTCTTTTTGTGGTTGGTGAAAAACGCCTTTGCATCGTCGATATGAATGTGGCTGCGCGGATCGGAAAATGTGTTACGGACCCGCTCGCCGAATCCTTTGGCGCCTTCCACCATGGCGGGTTCGATCTCGATGGTGTCGACCAGTGCCAGGGTTGGCATAGTCAACAGGGTGTGGGTGGTTAATCCCGATCCAAGGCCAATCACCGCGACCGTCTTGGCCTTGGCATGCAACGCTAGCGGTAAGGCCGCCACCATAACCATAGTGGGTTCATCTTTCGACGGCCGGTGATCGCCAATGGCCGCCTCAGTTTTACCGTTGGTGCTGATAACCGAATAACCCGGGCTGCGAAAGAAATCTATAGAGGCGGTCTTTCCGTCCTTATGAAATAGGATATCCCGGTCTTCGCGAATTTGACCATGTAGATAGACACCCGAGGCCATTTTGGCTGGATCGAGTGTTATCCATAATTCACTCGCCATGACGATCACAAACGCTATCGATGCAGTCATTACCCAGCGGGATTTATTGAAAGCAGATCCAACAAACCACAGCAAGGCCAAACCGACGAAGAGATCGATGCTGACGCCCACCGTGATGAGCTGCTTCAACCCAAATTCGGGCATGATGATCTGCACGGCAAGGATAACGCCAATAATCGCCCCAAAAGTATTAGCCGCGTAAACCCAGCCGATGCTCCTCTCGCCGTAGCCCTTGGAAAGTAGAGTGTAGGTGATCAAAGGCAGTGTCATTCCGGCGCAAATCGTTGCCGGTAACATGACCAACATCGCGAGTCCGTGATTGAAGATATTAAACAGCGCATAACCCTGATCGGTTTGAGTTAGGGCGGTCATTACAAAACGCATCAGTTCGAAGGTTTCCCCATAGAGCAGCAGGGTGCCGAGCGCCAACGCACCCATCGCGATCTGGATGAGACCCAAGGTACGTGTCGGCTCGCTCAACGTATCGATACGTTGTTTTATCCATAAGCCGCCAAGCGCGAGCCCTAGGATGAATGCACTCAGCATAAGCTCAAAGGCATGAGTTGAGCTGCCGAGCACGAGATTCAGCATCCGGATCCAGCCGATTTCGTACATGAACGAAGCGGTACCAGTAAGCGCCGCGCAAGCCAGATAGCCAACAAATACGCGTTGTCGGTGCGCGTCGATGCCGGCATTCGGAGAAGCGGGTATCGGAGATGTATTCGACGCACCGACTTCATTGCGGGAGAGGAACCAGACAAGGCCGGCAAGCAGCAGGTTAATCACGCCGGCGGTGAGAATGGTTCCGGGTAAACCCACCCAAGCAACCAGCACAAAACCACTGACCAGCACACCCACGGCGGCGCCCAGACTGTTGGAAAAATACAGAATCGCAAGAGCTTGACCCGGTCGCGCCGGGAAGCGGCGGATGATTCCCGCGCTCATGAGCGGAAAGGTTGCACCTAACAGAATGGATTGAGGTAGGATAATCAGCGCACCAAACAACCATTTGACTAGATTGACCGCGGTACTGCTTTCAAGATACGGGAGTAGAGTGGTATAGGCGAAGTCGGTGCTTTCTATAAACGTTGGGTGAAAAATCAGCGCCAATAACCCGATCAGCGCTTCAACCAGTGCATAGCCCAGGAGTAGGTTTCGAATCCGGTCGCAATAGCGGCCAACAAGCCACGCGCCGATCGCCATGCCGCCCATGAAGATGATCAGTACGAGTGTCTGCGCATAGGCCGCGTGGCCGAGAAACAGTTTCAGATAATGCGACCAGATCGATTCGTAGATGAGTCCGGCGAACCCGGAAACGGCAAATACGCTAATGTAGATTCGCAGGATTACGGAATTTTTATCAGCCATATACACATCAACACGGTGTGCCAACTGGTCAGGTATTAGGATTCAAAAGCTAAGTCACCACCTAAGGCGGTGGTATGAGTAACTGAATTATTTTGGGATTGATTGTGACATAAACGGATCACGAAAACACGGCCCAATTCTCCAACTGCTAACGACAAACGAGTGGGGGGGAAGATAAGCGCAGATATGGAATTATGTGTAGGGAGAATAATTGGAGTTTACGGTAGCCGATCCGGTAACGTGAATCCGCCATTTGGAGAGAG
>CAZVFR010000132.1:2256-9627 GCA_964626505.1 uncultured Methylococcaceae bacterium | reverse complement strand
TTTGCAGTTATTTTGCCAGTTATTCCGCCATTGTCCAGGTTTTGGCGCGTTTCAGTTCGCCTATAATCGATTGGGATACGGCTAACCCTAAATTCCACTTCTAGCAGACCACAGATGCGTGTCCAATTGGCCCGCGCAGGTATTCGCTCGCCTGCGGATCGCTCAATCGGTGAAAAACTACCGGAGTATCTCCGTCTCTCTACAAAAACAACAAGTCACCGGCTTGAATACCCTTTTAAGTATCCCGAATTGATACTCCGCACGGCTTTGCCGCTATATTTTCTTTCGAGTTGGTCGAAGTCACGGATTCAGGTTATATTTTTTATTTACTTAAATGAAACCGTGTACAGAGTTTCGTTGAATTGATAAGAAGCATGATGGCCGTTAATGTGTTAGAACAGGTAGAACCGTTAGCCGGTCACAATGATTCGGTGCGTTCCAAACTTTGGTTGTAAACGGACATGAACCTCTCGGCAATTCGAACGTGTTGTTGATCTGAACGCTATCGATGTTGTTGTGCATGACTATTCCAACACGCCTTGCATTCCGGAACGTGACGTTGTCGATGTGTCCACGAGTTGTGCCTTGATCGAAATTGATCCCGATATCCCAAGATTCAATGAGTCCATTCTTGACTGTGTTATCAATGCTACGAATGAAGCAACCCTTTGGGGGTTTGGTAATGAATGCGGGTTGCATAGGTGGGTCTTGTGAGGGAGGTTTACAGTTGTCCCATTCGCTAATCAACCCGACTTGAGTATGGGAGCCGATACAAAAACGATTAAATTCCGTATCTATTGTTGTGTTGTCCATATAAAGAGCTTTACCATGAAAGGGACCATGGGTTCCCATTCCAATATCATCCACATCAAGATCTTCAAGAAGACCACCCCACATTGAACCATTTGTCGCAATCCCTACACGGGTCACATTGCGAACATGAGCCCGGGACAGCCGTCCTGGTGCACCCATGAGGATTCCGATATTTCGGTTTTCACTCAGGTCTGTTGGGTTGAACGAACCTCCGATGTTTCGCATTACCACATCCTCAATGACAGTATCGACTCCAAATCCTTCAATCGATTCGCATTGACGAGGCGCGTTTTTACCAACAACTGAATGATCGCAATAAGCGGTCCAAATTCCCATCTTGTTGAAACCGTCCACGATGACGCGTCGAATTTTTAAGCCATCAGCTGCTTTTTTATGGTTTGCTTGAATACCTTGATTTATCACATCGTGTCCGTAAAGCTCAACATCTTCGATCACAGCGTTCTTTGTGACTCAACAAATCGATATAGCGATGGTCGGGGGCGCGTTATTTGAAACATTTAGGGCGCCGTGCTTTTTATCTCGAATATCGAATACGAGGCCATGAAACTCTGGACCAGCAAAGCGCTCTTCGTTAGCCAGGTTATACGGGCTGCCCGTATCTATTCCAAAGTGCAGTATTGCCCCTCCAAGGTTTTTAGCCCACAGACGATGTCCAGCGCTAAACTTTAAGAATTTCTGCTCTGGAAACGTTGGGGATGATATTAATTTTTCTGCAAAATATTCTCCATCCTCCAGAATAATGTCTTTGGGTGAATTACCGCCACTCGAAATACCGGCCTGTTGTTGCAACTGCGTGGCGTTGTGAACAATGACACAGTTGGGTTGGTCACCCTGATTAATGATGTCAGCATCGACGCAATCGACATCCGGATCGAGCGGTATGTCATACGGTTGTGGATCAATCGGCGCCTTAATAGCAAACCCTAATCCCGCTGCGTGCCCGTTGCAGCTTCCAATGCTAGCTTGTAAGTCGTCGATTTTTTCTGTCGGCTGGAAACGTTCCATGTTATTCGCAATTTTAGAATATACTGACTCCTCTTTTTTCATGTGTTGCTCTGCCTGAGCAATTTGAGAAATAGCCGATAGTCCGGTACACGTTAGAACCGCGATAAGCATGACTGGGCAGATTTGAAGGAAAGATCGAAACATTTGAATTGAGTGATGCGCATTAGCTAAGTAGTTATCATTGTTTCCAAATAAAGTGAACGGGTGATTCTTCAAACATTCGAATAGGCTGTTTTGAATATTGTCCGTGTTTCCAACACTTCCCTGCTTACCCCAACAGACTTGTGTTTTAGTTTGTATGGCCCTTTCTACATAAAACTCAGGTTGTTTCTTAGGTTTTTGATTATTATTCATAGGTTTCTCCCATTGAACTCTCTATTAGGATGGTTTTTAGATAGCAATACACTGCAGAAGCTAAACCTGTTCATTCGCTATAATCAAGCATGCTGAATTCAAATCGTCAGTGCATTGCCGATTAAATAATCCAACTCCATTGCTTGGCGAGTCCACTTAAAAACTGGGGAACTTCAATTACTATAATTTCAGTAGCAAAATAATTTTCTTATGTTACATTTACCAAAAAGAATACAAACTTTCTGTTATATTTTCTATGATATTTTGCACACTGTATTTGTGAAATATTCACTATTTTTAACAGCAGAATGAAGGATCAGGAGTCCCGAATTACGAATTCTTTTTAACTCTGGTGTAGAAATGACTTGATATTTTTAAATTCGTCATTCGGGACCTGACCCTTTGATCCTAAAGAATTACCCGCATCCACCAATGATGCCTATTGTCCATCACTCAGAGGCAGCGCCCCCTAAAACTGAATTACCAGAAGAAGTAACTTGTGTTCTGGAAATCGTGATAGATGGCTCTATCAGCAATTTAGGCGGGTGGAGCCTAGAAATGATGTCCTATGATGTCAAACAAGGCGCGCCAAATTGATTGATTTTATCCCAGAACTGAGACCATCGCCCAGTGATGTGTCAACACTTTTCTTTAATAAACTAGCAGGATCAAAATCTGTTGGTACCGCAGTACGTTTTCTTTTTAGCATCGCAAAGCCTGTAGATGTCACATTAGAGGGTATGTTGCTAATATGTAATTCGATATGATTTCCCACAATGGTAGCCTCCATCTTACTGCCTTTACGGATTCCTAGCTGTTGACGAATCTGTTTAGGGATAGTTATTTGACCTTTGCTTGTAACTGAAGTAGATCGCATAAAATAACTCCTATCAAAGTAATACCAGGTAAGAATAACGGGGAATGCAGCGACTACGCAAATGGGCGTTATTTGACTGATTCTAACTTCAAATAGTATTTTCTACGCACTTTGATCTGAGAGTTAAAAAGGTCTACTGAACGAAGTGACCACGCCTACATTATGTAAAGAGCAAGACTTAAACTTTCGTTCGTGGCTATTTCCCCTTCAATTTAGGTAAATTAATCCGAACGGTTAAACCCGCACATCCTGTACATAACAAAATCAATATTGAATGGAATATAGATTCGTATGCAATCACCATTCTGTTATATTGACTTGAATGATAATTCCAGCGATCATGCAAATTACTGTATTGTCAAGAGGATTGTGCAATGATCGTTACGACTACACAAACAAAAAGGACTATCAGTAAGAGTGTTTTAATTGTACTTTTGACCCTCATTTTGAGCGCTTGCAGAACCGCGCCAATTTATAACGCGAGACATATACCCATATCGCCGGATCCTTCCGCAACGGAAGAAGACATTGAAAACGCAATCTGGTCAGCCGGTCGCCGTCTGGATTGGTGGATCAAGAAAATTCGTCACGGAGAAATGCGAGGTGTATATAAAAAGCCGGCATATACAGCCACGGTGTCGATTCCCTATGATAGAACACAGTTCAGCATTATCTATGTAGGTAGTGAGAATTTGGAGTACGATGGCCGTGAAATCCATGAGAATTATAACGTTTGGATCCAACGGTTGGCGGATCAGATTAAAAATTATATAGAATATCCTCTCCTATAGTTCATTCTCGCTCCAACATTAGCGAGTTTGATGAGCTAAGCGGAGCAATATAATCTGAATTTTCACACACACTCGGCCGGTTTAAGCCTGTAGCAAGCCCACTACCAGGCCGACTGAATCCGCTGTTGAAGCTCAACCTTTCGCATCCGAGCTGATGCGACACCGTCGGTAAAATCAAGTCTGAACTACCGCACTTCAATCTTAGAGGCTGTCTGGTTAAAATGTATTGCAGCCAATATCACTTTTGACCAGACAGCCTCTTAATCACCGCCAAGCTTTATCGGAAGCTATCAACCCCCCGTGGACATTTGACAGCGTGACTATTCGGATCCAGGAACTGATTTCACGGACTATTCGAAACATCCGTATATAAAGGCCCATAGCCTTTTGTCGGCTGGAATTATCGGAAAAGGCTCTTTATGATGTAAATTAGTACTTTTAGTTTTCTCCAGAAACGATTAATCGTTTGCGACAAAATTCTAAATTACAATGTCACGAGCGACGGAAACAAGCATGATTTTTAAAGAGGCTCTGTTCGCGTTTAATGTCGGTTTTTCCTATTAGGCTAGTCAATATAAGCCGTTTAATGAATATCTATACAAGGCGTATTTAATTGGGTGCCAACAACGAACGCAAAAGGTATACACAGGTTGGAATGTTAGAACGGGTTAAATTAATCTCACGGTTATCCTTTTCTACTATGAGGTTAAGGTGTTGACAAGTATCGGCGATGCTTATGATGTCGTGGTAATGGGTGGAGGACTTGCCGGTTTATGCTTAGCCATTCAGTTAAAACAAAACGCCGCGGATCTGCGTATCGCGATCATCGAAAAACACAAGCATCCCGTAGCCGAGTCTTCTCATAAAGTGGGTGAATCGTGCGTAGAGATTGGCAGCCGCTATTTCCAAAAAACCCTCGGTCTACAGCACCTGTTGGATAATCAATTACCCAAGCTTGGGTTACGGTTTTTTTACTCGTTTGAAGCCAATCAAGATATTTCAAAAAGAATCGAACTGGGACCGAGTGCCTTTCCGCCGGTACAAAGCTTTCAGTTGGATCGTGGACGTTTCGAAAATGCTCTTGCGCAAGAATGTTTGCAACGGGGCATCGATTTTTGTGATGAAACTGTTGTTAAGGGAATTAAACTCGGAAAAAATGATCATGAAGTTTCGGTTGTTCAGGATAATCAGACACGAAAGGTGCGAGCACGATGGTTGGTCGATGCAAGCGGTCGGAATGGCCTTTTAAAAAGGCAACTCAAGCTAAGCAGACCCGCTTACCATAACGTGAACGCTGTCTGGTTTAGGATTGCGAGCAAGATCGATATCGACAATTGGAGTTCTTGCGAACAATGGATAAATCGCGTGAAAATCGCTCGCAGACTGAGCACTAATCATCTATTTGGAAAAGGCTATTGGGTCTGGCTAATTCCACTGGCGTCGGGCTCAACCAGCATTGGTATTGTCGCGGATCCAAAATACCATCCATTTGTCGAATTTAATAACTTTGGACGGGCGGTCGAATGGTTAAAAACCTATGAGCCTCAGTGTGCCGCGATCATTCAAGACCAGAGTAATTTGCTGCAAGATTTTAAAACGATGAAGCACTATTCGCATAACTGTAAAAAAATGTATTCCGCGGATAGATGGTGTATCACCGGGGACTCCGGGGTTTTTGTGGATCCATTTTATTCACCTGGCAGTGATTTTATTGCGATAAGCAATTGCTTTATTAATGATTTGATTATCAGGCACCATCGAGGAATGCCTATTGATATGCAGGTGCGAGAGTACGAAAAATTATTTCGCGCGATCTATTTGGCCTTTTTGCCACTTTATGAAGATCAATACTCCATCATGGGTAATGCCAAAATCATGAGTGTTAAGATAATTTGGGATTACTGCATGTATTGGGGAAGTGTCGCATTATTGTTCTTCAAGGATAAGCTATGTGATTGTACATTTATGCAATCGGGCTGGGTGTTTTTGCAAGATATTTATGCGTTAAATGAAGCGATGCAGCGTTTTTTTAGAGCATGGGCTGAGGTTGATGTATCCTCGGAAAAACAATCCGATATTTTTATTGATTATACAAAGATGCAGTTTTTACGATCGTTAAGCCAGAACTTACTGGAAGACGTGAACGATGCTGAACTGATTGAACAGTTTTCAAAGAATACCATTTTGGTGAAAGAGCTTGCCAACGAGATTATTCTCGAGGCTGTGCGCGTCGTGCCCGACTTAAATGAAATCGCTCCGAAGATTCAGTCTGGCCGGTCAGATTATTTAGCTACAATGTTCGACTTGTTTAGATTAGATGACACAAATGATTCAACTCATTAAAGACAATAACCTTGCCTGAGACCATCAGCAGACACTACCGGATAGCTGCCGGGCATCCTTGTTTGGCGGGACACTTTCCGGACAATCCGATCGTACCGGGTGTAATCCTGCTCGACTATACCCAATGCTTGCTGAAATACTGGAAACCGGCCTTTAGAATCATCGGTATGCCGCGGGCAAAGTTCCACCAACCCTTGTATCCCGAACAAAACTTTAGCATTCAACTGACCGAGAAAACCGCCTTGTCGATTAAATTCGAGTGTTTTACCGCGGAGTTTAAACTGGCCTCCGGTATGCTAACCATTGAACAAACAAGATGACCCAATCCTGGCAAAATCATAAGGAACACAGCAACCCGTTGGCATTAACGAGCATTCGCTGGATTGCGCTCAATTTAGGACGTCCCGCCGCCCGGCTCCTGCTCTACCCGATTACCTTATATTATCTGATCTTTGCGCCATCCCAACGAAGAGCATCAAAACATTACCTGGCCAGAGTATTACAGCGCAAGCCGACCTTGTTGGACGTTTCGCGGCATATCCACTGTTTTGCGTCAACGATTTTGGATCGCGTGTATTTAATGACCGGGCAATTCGAGAAACTTGATGTTATCTTTCCCCGCGAAAACCTGCCATTGAAATACTCACAGCAAGGTACCGGTTGCATATTACTGGGTAGCCATCTGGGTAGCTTCGAGGTACTGCGTAGCTATGCGATCAAAAAATGTCCCGTGCCGATTAAAATATTGATGCACCAAGGGCAAAACCCAATGATCGTCAAAATCCTCAATGCGCTTAATCCGGGCCTTTCCAAAGTGATTATCCCAATTGGCGCCCCGGATAGCCTATTACAAGTCAAAGATGCAGTCGATGCCGGGAGCGCTGTCGGGATGCTTGGTGACCGGATTATGGGTGAAAAAAAAGAGAAAACGGTAAAATGTACCCTGCTGGGTGATGAAATCGTATTGCCGACAGCGCCGATTCTGATTGCGGCTTCACTCAAGGTGCCGATCATCGTGTTTTTCGGAATTTACAAAGGCGGCAATCAATACCAACTGCATTTCAATTTACTCGCGGAGAAGATTCATTTGAAGCGCGATCAGCGCCAGCAGGATATCCAATATTGGGTGCAGCAATATGCCGATATTGTGGAAAAACAGATGAACGC
>CAZVFR010000132.1:0-2246 GCA_964626505.1 uncultured Methylococcaceae bacterium | reverse complement strand
GAAGTGACGTCTATTCTGGGTGATGCTGGTATCAGTATTGAGGCCGTGATCCAGAAGGATCCACATGAGGAAAAACAGGCAGATATTATTCTGCTGACGCACAAAGTAAGAGAAAAACAGATGAACGCCGCACCGTTTAATTGGTTTAATTTTTACGATTATTGGCGGGATGAATAACGGTATTGCAGATGGCGTCGCATCTTCCTTTGTACCCAGATCAAATCGAACGGTTGATTCCGCATTCCGGGTCGATGTGCTTGATTAACCGAGTCGATTACTGGGACGAGCAAACTATTCGTTGTGCCGCAACTTCTCATAAAGACCCGGATAACCCACTGCGACTGGATGGCAAGTTATCCTCTATCCATCTTCTCGAATACGGCGCTCAGGCCATGGCAATCCACGGTGGTTTATTGACGAAGACGACGGCCTCGGGCGTGCTTGCCGCGGTCCGTAATGTCGATATTACTATCGATACGCTTGATAATGTCCACGATGAAATTATCATAATCGCTAACGTAGAAATTAATACTTCGACTGGCGCGATTTATCAATTCGTGATTACTGACGCGGATGCTAACACCTTGCTCAAGGCCAAGGCTACCGTCATCAATAATTGGGAACAAGCATTGTGAGAATAGCACTGATTACCGGCGGCAGCGGCGACCTGGGATCAGCAATATGCAAACGTCTCGCCCAAGAAGATATTCACGTCATTGTCCACAGTAATAACAATTCTGACAAAGCCGTCGCCGTAGTCGAGCAAATTAAAGATCGAGGAGGGTCCGCGGAGGCTAGCGTTTTTGATGTGACCGATTACGATGCCTGTACCGCCAAACTGGAACCATTAATCAAACAGCAGCCGATCCAAATTATTGTCAATAATGCCGGCATACACATCGATGCGCCGCTGGCCGGCATGAAAATAAATGAGTGGCGCAGCGTTATCGATGTGACCGTCAATGGCTTTTACAACGTTACGCAACCGTTATTAATGGCTATGATCGCAACTCGCTGGGGTCGAATCATCAATATGTCATCTATATCAGGAGTAATGGGTAATCGTGGGCAGTGCAATTATGCGGCCGCTAAAGCCGCGTTACACGGTGCCACCAAATCGCTGGCCTTGGAATTGGCTTCCAGAAAAATTACCGTCAACACCATCGCTCCGGGGATAATTCAGGGTCAAAAATCCGCATCGACTTTTAGTGCCGAACAGATTAAAACCCTAGTGCCGATGAAACGAGCCGGAAGACCGGAGGAGGTCGCCGCATTGACGGCGTTTTTATGTTCGGAAGATGCTGCTTATGTCTCCGGGCAGATTATCGGCATTAACGGTGCCATGGTCTAGCTCGCATTTTTCACCAGAGGGCAAATTTAAGAAGCTGTCTGGTGACGGCGAAAACGTCTGATTGATAAGCAAGGCAATCTGAACAGAAAGCCAAAAACCAGTCTGATATGCATCCAGGTTAACAAAAGATTGTCTCTTATATAGTGAAAATGTGAAACCCCGCCTTGCTCGGGGCTAAGATAACGGACTGGAACCGGCTTGTTGATTGCAGGCACGTCCCGCCAGGTTAAACGCACGACGACTTCGGGATCGAAATCAAAACGACGTGCGAAGGGCGTGGCATTCATTACGGCCTGCAAAGGCCCGAGTGGATAAGTTCGAAAGCCGAATAACGAATCACCGCGAAAGGACCACAATGTTTCCAAGTGGGCCCAGAAATTGGAAATCTTGCGCCCTTTCACTCTGCTTGCTGGGGCGTGCTGGTCAAATATGGGTACACCCAAAATCATTGCCTCGGGATTATCCACCGATAAATCCATAAATGCTTTGATCTCAGCAATCGGATGCTGACCATCGGCATCCATCGTCAGTATATGAGTAAAGCCCTTTTCCAGCGCCTTTTGTGTTCCGGTATACACGGCGCTACCCTTGCCCCTGTTGCCGTCGTGCATCAATATGCTCAGATGCGCTTCGGTTTTCGCTAGTTCCTGTAATGCGATTTCACTACCATCATCACTACCGTCGACAATAACCCAGACAGGTTGCCAGACTGCCAACGCTTTTTCGACGACATCGATAACAATAGGGCCACTGTTATAACTGGGAATCAACAGCAAATGTGTATCCGAGATACTAAACATGCTGAAGCTTATTCATAAAGCCAATGCACGGTTTTGTTCGAGACCATTTTTGAAATAGTTTTCCAATTGTCGAGTAAACGCTTTGTGATCTTCCT
>CAZVFR010000131.1:7008-9650 GCA_964626505.1 uncultured Methylococcaceae bacterium | reverse complement strand
TATTTTGAAACGTTCACAATTTATCATTTAGCATTCATGGTCGGTTCTAATATTTCGCGTAACTTCTGTTTTGCCCTGAAAACGCGCGTCATCGCGGCACCTTTGCTGATCCCACAGATTGCTCCAATCTCTTTGCAACTGAATCCGCCCAGCACTTGCAGCAGCAGTGGTTCGCGATATTCTTCGGCTACCGTATCCAGTGCCCGACGCAAAACAAATGCTTCAGTACTGGTGTCGTTGCCTGTGTCTTTCAGTTCCAGTACATCCAGATCAATCTCGCTAAGCTCCGGCCTAAACCGGCTGTATTGTCGAGCAAATTCATTACGCAAAATCGTAAACAGCCACGGCTTAGGGGCCTCTCTGTTTTTCAATTTGTCTAGCGATTTCCATGCTCTTAAAAAGGTTTCCTGGACCAGGTCATCAGCCAGAACCGGATCCTTACACAACCACACTGCGTAGCGATATAAATCCGCGGCATAGACCACGACCAAACGGTCGTAGTCCGCTTTCTTAACATCCATTAGAAATGATACATAGAGGCGCTGATTTCTTTCAAATCAACTCATGCGTTCATGCAAAGGACTTTTGCGGGGAAAATGCGCGCGCAGGAAATCCATTTGATCAGACAACACCCGCCGTCCCTGCAGATAAACGTACTCCGCATGCGTTGGTGCGAAGGGTATCGCCAACAACTGCATGCCTGCATGTTCGGGTGTTCGACCGGCCTTGTGATTATTGCAACGCTTGCATGCGGTTACAACATTAGACCACAAATCCGCGCCGCCCCGACTGATCGGAGTAACATGATCGCGTGATAGATCACTCGAACGGAACTGTTCGCCGCAATACAGACAGATAGAGTTGTCGCGTTTGAAGAGTGTAGGATTATTGAGCGGCGGCACATAATTCTTGCCGATTTTACGTAGCGCGAAGTTTCGGCTATAGGTCGCCAAAATCGAATAGACCTCGACAAAACTCCGAGTACCCGTGCGCGCATTGATACCGCCATGAATGGTGTACAACCGCGTCCCCAAGGTATAGGCGACCTGACCTAAGTAATAAAGTTTCACGGCATCTTGGTATCCGATCCATTCCAACGGCATACCCGACGCGTCAGTTCGCAAAACTTGTTGATTCAACCCCCACATGTCCCCTCCTAGCGATATTATTCTTAGTTTGCTGTTCACCCGACTCGATTATATCCTATACAGCCTATGCATTAGTCCTAGCGAATAAGCATTACGCCCAAGTCGAAGAATTATCAACATTATGAAAAAAAGTTTATCCATCAATCTTCTTCCGCCATCTTGCTAAACACGTACCGAGAAAGCCAACTTACAGGGTTGTTTAATAAAGCAAATAGTTTTTCGCCTAGTTTCTTTGCAACTTAAAAGAATCCTTTAAACAACAACACCTAGATGCTGCCTTCATCACTTTTTCCACAGAGTTATCCACAGTTTCTGTGCACAAAATAATTACCGGTTTAACAATAATGACTTAGCCGATTTTGATCTAAACCAAATTAAAATTCAAACCTAACTGTGATCCACATCTAATGTTTCTATGTCGATAATTTTGAAAGTCGCAATCCCGATTCCGATCCGCAGGATATTTGACTACCTGCCGCCAGCTATCGATAGCCGCACAACATGGATTCCAGGTTGCCGGGTTTTGGTTCCGTTCGGCCCACAAACCAAAACTGGCGTACTGTTGAGTACCGCTGACAGTAGTGAAATTGATACTAGAAAATTGAAACGGATATTGGCGGTTATTGACAATAAAGCGTTGATTTCATTTAACGACCTGGATCTTTTGCTTTGGGCTGCACGTTACTATCACCATCCAATTGGTGAGGTTGTTAGCACGGCCTTTCCTACCGTCTTGCGGAAAGGCCGGCAAGCCAAACTGGAAACGGAACACTCATTGTTCCTAACCGAGCGGGGTAAAAATATAACCGCTGAAGAATTGCCGCGGGCACACCGTCAGTTCGCCTTGATCGAATTTATAAAAACTCAGCCACAAGCCCCGACACAAAAACAATTAGACGCGTTAGGATGGAATTGGCGCACACCCGCGAAAAATCTGCTTGCAAAAAAACTGATTGAACGAAAACCCCTGCATTTGCCGATTAATCCCGCTATTCAATATACCGCACCTTCCTTTAAACCAAATACCCATCAACAAGACGCTATAAATAAGATCCAAAGCGCACTTGGATCATTCAGTGTTTTTTTACTGGATGGTGTTACCGGTAGCGGGAAAACAGAGGTTTATTTTCAACTCATGCGTTCGGTGATTTATGCCCAACAACAAGTCATGATTCTGTTACCGGAAATATCTCTGACACCGCAACTTGAAAGCCGCTTTCTAAAGCGTTTCAATGTACCAATTGCGGTTTTCCACTCACGCCTAACCGAACAAACCCGGTGCCGGGCTTGGTTGCAAGCTCAGAACGGTACCGCGCTGATTCTGTTGGGAACCCGTTCCGCGGTTTTCACTCCGCTTAAGCGGCCAGGGTTGATTATCCTCGATGAAGAACACGACCCGTCTTACAAGCAACAAGAAAATTTTCGTTTTTCAGCCAGAAATATCGCAATCAAACGCGCCCAACAACTGAAAATCCCCGTCGTACTGGGTTCCGC
>CAZVFR010000131.1:3946-6998 GCA_964626505.1 uncultured Methylococcaceae bacterium | reverse complement strand
CACCTTCATTTGAAACCCTGGTTAATACCTACCAGGGGCGTTATCAACATCTGAGACTACCGCAACGCGCAACTGGGGCGATGCTCCCGGTGATTCGATTGCTCGATATTAGAAATTTGCAATTATCCCACGGGTTGTCCGCTCGCTTGATCCAAACGATCAAACAAACCTTGGCCAAAAACGAACAAGTCCTGTTATTTCTGAATCGACGGGGCTACGCACCTTCAATGATATGCAATAGTTGCGGCTGGGTTGCACAATGCCATAATTGCGACGCCAATCTTGTCATTCACGCACGCGATCAAAAATTAATATGCCACCATTGCGGGCACCAGCAAACGCTTCCCAGCACCTGCAACGAATGTCATTCCCCAGATCTTGAAGCACTTGGGATTGGAACTGAACGAGTTGAGGACCTATTGACAAAAATCTTTCCAGCCGCGAAGGTTCAACGCGTGGACCGTGATAGCACGCGCAAAAAGGGAAGCTTAGACAAAACTTTGGATGACATCAAACAGGGCAATGTCGATATACTCGTTGGCACACAGATGCTGGCAAAAGGCCACCATTTCCCGAACGTAACCTTGGTTGGAGTACTGGATACGGACGCGGGACTGTTCAGCACCGACTTTCGCGCCATGGAGCGGCTTGCCCAGCTAATATTGCAGGTCTCCGGACGGGCCGGACGAGAGCAAAAACCCGGCCGGGTAATACTCCAAACGCGCCATCCCGAACATCCATCTTTGCAAATGTTGATCGAACATGGCTACGAGCGTTTCGCCCATGACGCGATTGCCGAAAGAAAAAGAGCCGGATTGCCACCCTTCAGTCACCAAGCATTGATTAGAGCCGACGCAAAAAATCAAGACAAGGCCTCGACCTTTCTCATTCAGGTTGGACAAATGGCCAAACATACCGCGCGCGAACAAGTGTTGATTCTAGGTCCCGCACCCGCCCCGATGACTCGGCGCGCCGGAACCTACCGATTTCAGTTGCTTATTCAAAGTTCCAGCCGTAAACAGTTACATGACACGCTGGACAAACTGTTACCTGATATTGGCAAGTTACCCAAAAGCGTGCAGGTAAAATGGTCAATCGATATCGATCCGATTGACCTTTTCTGAGCGATATTCGCACTATTTTTTATTCAACCGATACGACTCCTGTCCCGAAGCGCACTCCAACAAAACATTGCATCAGCCCGTTCGATTTTAGGATAATACCCTCCCATTACTAAACCCATTCCAACACCAAACCTAAGCTCGCATGAAAGAAACGCTCGAAGATCTGCTGCGCGAAGCAGTCAATACTCTGCAACAGAACGGCGTACTCGATAAGGATCTTTCCCCGAATATCGCGGTAGAGCGTACGCGCGATGCGCAACACGGCGATTTCGCATCAAATTTGGCATTGATATTGGCGAAAACCGCAAAGTGCAATCCGCGCGACTTGGCCCAAACCATAGTCGATGCTTTACCGAATTCGCCGTTGATTCAAAAAGTTTCAATCGCAGGGCCCGGTTTCATCAATTTTTTTATTAACCCAGACATTCAATTCGATGTCGTCCGCCAAATTCACGAACTCGGCAATAAATTCGGCAATAGCCAGGCCGGGGCAGGAAAAAAAGTGCACATCGAATTTGTCTCCGCCAATCCCACTGGGCCACTTCACGTTGGACACGGCAGGGGCGCGGCTTATGGGTCCGCGGTTGCCAGCTTACTCAACGCAATTGGCTTTGATGTGCACCGCGAATACTACGTAAACGACGCCGGCCGGCAAATGGATATTCTCGCCACAACAATCTGGTTGCGCTATCTAGAGGAATGCGGTGAAGTCTTGCCGTTCCCCAGCAATGCCTATCGCGGTGAATACGTACGTACAGTAGCTTCGCAAA
This sequence comes from uncultured Methylococcaceae bacterium, assembly GCA_964626505.1. Classification (GTDB taxonomy): domain Bacteria; phylum Pseudomonadota; class Gammaproteobacteria; order Methylococcales; family UBA1147; genus CAZUGA01. The sequence continues at coordinate 5,104 of CAZVFR010000131.1, read as the reverse complement.
TTCATCAGCAAAGCGGAAATGAATACCGCCGACCGGCCGCGTTGGTGCTCGAAAATCTTCCGCTTGATGAGATTGATGGAGGCGACAAAGAAAACTACATCGACGCTCTAATCAAGAGAGCTCGGAGTTTGTTGGAGCCCGAGCAATATCAAGCAATTTTATCAACCGGTCTCAATGAGATCCTGTCTGATATAAAACAAGACCTGGAAGAATTCGGCGTAAATTTCGACACCTGGTTTTCCGAACGGCAGCTTATGGATTCCACTGCGGTTGAAACCGCCTTGAGCAAACTGCAAGACGCCGGACACCTCTACGAAAAAGACAGCGCCATTTGGTTCAAGTGCAGCAAATTAGGCGACGAAAAAGATCGTGTTGTAGTTCGGGAAAACGGGCAAACCACCTACCTGGCATCTGATATTGCGTACCATTTAAATAAGCTGGAACGCAAATACGATAGTCTGATCGATATCTGGGGCGCAGATCATCACGGCTACATTCCCAGGGTCAATGCCGCAATACAAGCGCTGGGCGGAGATGCCTCGAAGTTACAAGTCTTGTTGGTACAATTCGCAGTACTCTACAGGGGTAAAGAGAAAGTGACTATGTCTACACGATCCGGCGAATTTGTAACCTTGCGACAACTGCGCAGCGAGGTTGGAAACGATGCCGCGCGTTTTTATTATCTGATGCGTCGATGCCAACAGCACATGGATTTTGACCTACAGCTGGCTGCATCTCAATCCAACGAAAACCCGGTTTATTATGTTCAATACGCTCACGCGAGAGTCTGCAGTGTGATGCGCCAGCTCGAAGAAAAATGGCTTACACGGGATATAAACCGCGGCCTAGCCAATCTGGAGTTGCTCACCGAAACACACGAACAAGCGCTAGTTGCAAAATTGGCCAGGTATCCTGAAATTTTGGAAAACGCAGCTTTAAAATACGAACCACACTTACTCATCCAATATTTGCGGGAATTGGCGAATGACTTCCATACTTATTACAATGCGCACCAGTTTTTAGTGGAGTGTGACGCTCTGCGCGATGCGCGCCTGAACCTCATTGGAGCGGTCAAACAAATACTATCGAATGGGCTCGCCTTACTGGGGATCTCCGCACCGGAAGCTATGTGATCATGCCTAGAGACTACAAACACCG
>CAZVFR010000131.1:0-3846 GCA_964626505.1 uncultured Methylococcaceae bacterium | reverse complement strand
CTGGGGATCTCCGCACCGGAAGCTATGTGATCATGCCTAGAGACTACAAACACCGTACCCACACCAGGCGACGAGCAAAACGGCAACCTAATGTCGCACCTTGGAAATGGTTGCTGGCTGCAACCTTGACCGGGTTATTCATTGCATTTCTAGTCTTCCTGGCTAACGAAGACCGTGCCCAAAAGCACACCACTAAAGCACTTCGCACACCAGCACCACAAAAAAAAGAAAACAAAAGAAAAGCCATACCGACCAAATTCGTTGAACCCGAATTCGACTTTTATACCATTCTGCCGGAGCAGGAAGTAATCATTCCCGAGGCCGAAATCAAAACGCGTAGACGCGAAGAAAAGTTTGGCAGATCAAAGCCTGGGCACTATGTCATGCAAGTTGGCTCTTTTAGAAAGCTCTATGAAGCGGACAAACTGAAAGCCCAACTTGCCCTTTTAGGAATCGAAGCCAATATAGAATCCGCCAAAATAGGCACGGCAATTTGGAACCGCGTCAAGGTTGGCCCCTATTCGAGCCTTAGCAAGATCGATTCTATCCGTGATCGGTTAAGGCAAAACAAAATTGATGCGGTCGTGATCAGCGCTAAACCGCAATAGTTGGCATCTGATCTGACACACAGTGCCAGTGTTGATTCAGACTACTGCGCTGGGAGCGGACGTTCAATTGATCGAAAACAAACGTCGCGACCGGCTGAAGTGTGCCAGGAGCCGCAGTTCGTGAGAAGTGAACAGTTCATTGGGCATCTGTTCACTTTATCGGAAATTCAGAGCCATTGGCAAGGGTCGTTTCCTCTTGTTAGTCTTACCAATATATGGTAATTGTTGGTAAATAGCATTGGAGGTTCATCACATGGCAAAAAATACCAGCATCTCATTAGGCGATCATTTTGAAGGCTTCATTAACGAGCAAATTATGCACGGTCGGTACGGATCGGCCAGTGAAGTGATCCGGGCAGGTTTGCGTCTGCTCGAAGAGCGAGAAGAAACACTCAAAGCCCTGCGCCAAGCCCTGATTGAGGGGGGAGGAAAGCGGCCCATCCGGGCCATTGAATATGGAAGCTATACGGCGTAAAGCCAAGCAGAGAGGGGGGGTTGACGCCTAAGGATGCTTGACATCGAAATACAGCCCAAAGCCGAAAAAGATTTAGAAGACTTCTGGTTTTTTCCCTTTCAAAGATGGGGTGAAAAACAGACAGACAGATATTACGATGAGCTGATTAAAGGTATGGATTTGATTGCCAACAATCCGGAAATCGGATATGCCTGTGACGATATTAAAGAAGGGTATCGATGCTTCGGGATCAAAGAACACGAGGTCTATTATAAAATCACAAAAACTCGGATTGTCATCATCAGGGTTTTACATGATGGAATGAAGCCTTCGCTTCATTTTTGAAAAATTCGTCAAAAAGGTGAACACTTTGTTAGCAAAGTGTTCACTCATCTGCCGCATTCGACGAAGATCATTGCGCCTTGGTCTTTCGGTTGGTTCCACTGATTTCCTCTGGAGGCCACGGTAACTTGAGTATCTTCCGATGTTTTTTAATCATCGCCTCCTTATCTGCCTCCTGCATCAGATATTCTAAGTTCGGAAGTCCTTGATCTGCTAGATTATGTCGCTCTCTTATCTCTGCACCGGTTGTAGTGCCAACGAAAAGTGAAATCGAAAATGAAACCAATAGCATAAATACCGGAATTATAAGGTTAAAACGAAGACTTGCGAACCCAGCTAATGTCCCAAAGGAACCAAGAACCGCAGGAACAACTTCTCCAGCGATTGGGTCTCGACTAAGTCCAGTGATATAATCATCTACCCAGGCAACGAGACCGACCGAAAACGAAAGAGACGCTCCCTTCATTCCTTCGACCACTATTCGTCGCCGAGCATATCCGTTTCTACGGTACGCCAACACAAATATGACTACGCTCAAAATCAATGTAACGAACGCGACAGAAATTACTCCGGGAAGAATAAATTGCCACGCTAATAAAGTCTGTTTAAGTGCGGGCATTATTCAATTACTAAAGTTTCACCGTTTTTATTAGGGCGCCAAAGCTAATTCTGTCTGGGTGAGGCACAAATTGGCATATAAAGTGAATTCATTTTATATGCCAATTTGAGCGAAAAGTTAGCACCTTTTCCTTTATAAACAATAAGATAAAATCTAAATGAGGCCATCCTATTTGGTATAATCAATGTTTTCAACACGGTAACTACTCAGCGTAAATCTGCCAAAGAAGGAAAAGTCACTGGGCAAAGTCAGGCAATAGTCCCTCAAATACAAGCATCAATGCCTGACTTGCACTCATTCCCTGCTTATGGCACGTCGATAGATAGCCGCGAACACGGCAAAAGATCCTGGCGCCTTCGGTGCTACGAAAGCAGCCCGATATTTTCTGCTGTACCTTGGTCATCCGAATATCATTCTCACCGCGGTTATTGGTGAAAGGGACGATCGGATTGTCCATGAAACGCAGGGCATCCGCTTCATAGTTAATTAAGCGTTCCAGGAGGTTTCTCGCTTTACTGCGTTTAATTCGCCCCCGTTTTACGTTTCCCGGAGGTTTATCCGGTGGCGGACATTCCATGTCTGCTTTCGCCAACAAGATTCTGTCGGTTCTGTCACTCTGATCAGGGTCTGCCGAGATGCGCTTTTTGACCCCCCGAGGGTCGATCCGACTTTATCCTGCCCGCTTTCTTTCGATTGGGATCACTCGCCGGTGGCTTGCTGCTGTTTTTGCTGTTCAGTGTGACACGGTTCAACAGGACGGTGACTAACAGCAAAAGGACTTCCAGTGCTGATCTGAGCGCAGGCGATAAATTGCGCTCTTTCTTGAGCAGTTGTTTGGCGTTGTGGAGGGCCGCATCCACATCAATTGAATCGATTGTCAAAGGTCACACCTGTCTTATTTCGCAACAGGTGTATTATCTCACGGGTTTTCAGGCGAGATTTTTGGTGCTTGTAGGGCCTTGTGTGACGATTAAAATCGTGACACTATGCCATCAATGATCCGCGATCAATTCCTGACGGTGTGTCATCTGGCAAGCAAGCAATAGCCCTTTTTTCGCCAGCACAAAACGCAGCTTGAAATCGAAAAAATTGCACTAAACCCCTGTCAAGTACTTTTTTAATTTATTTTCGCTGAGTAGTTACGTTTATTTTTCCTATCCACGATGAGCCACTTTATCCGGCCAAAAATATGACCTACATGATGATTACGTCAATAATATGACTAAAAAAAACACCTATAGTCATGACTATTTTGACTGGCTAAAGAATCTTGCTGCCGCCACTTTTGTCATCAATGAAGAACATCAGGTTATTTTCTGGAATCGCGCTTGTGAAATACTGACGGATGTTAAATCGCAAGATGTTATTGGCACTAATAAACATTGGAAGGGATTGTATGAAAATGAACGCCCCTGTTTGGCTGATCTGGTTCTGGATGATAACTGGGAAACGAATATTAATTTGTTTTCGCAAATTAAAAAAGCGTCAATTAGTGGCAGGGGATTGCTTGCAGAAAACTGGTGTCAGACACCCGCCGGAAATAAATATTTAATATTTGAAGCAAATGCATTGTTTGATCGTGAAGGGGGAATTGTTGGCGCAATTGAGACACTTCGTGACGCATCTGATCCCAAGCAGGTGGGGGAGCAACTGCGTCAGTACGCCCATATCGTATCCAGTTCCACTGAGATGCTGGCGCTCTTGAATAAGCAATATATCTACATTACCGCTAATACAGCCTATCTGAAAGCATTTGGTTTAAGTTCCGAACAGGTGATTGGGCACAAAATAGCTGAAATACTTGGAGAAGAGTTCTTTAACGC
>CAZVFR010000130.1:0-9663 GCA_964626505.1 uncultured Methylococcaceae bacterium | reverse complement strand
GCGTGGTTTATTACGACCCTCCTCCAGCGGCGTTTGATGCTTTGAAGGATTGCTTGTCGGCCCTGTATTATCACAGGGGGCGTTTTATATCTTGTTGAGAATCCATACAGATATGCACGACATGGTTTTGGTCGAAAGGCTTATCCGGGAACACCGCGTGGCGGCCATTCCGGGGTCTGCATTTGGTATCACCGAGGGGTGTTTTCTCAGAATTGCATTTGCGGCTTTGGATAAAGATACAGCAACACAAGGCATCGACCGGTTGGTCAATGGGCTGGTCAATTTGGTTGGTGTTGGCTCATAAGATGAGTCGCTACGGTCGGAGAGCGATACATAAAGGTTTGGGATAGGTGTTTTTTTACCCGAATGAAAAAATCTCTTACTCCTACGTAACTACTCAGCGAACTTATAAATACCGGTAGCTGAGCAGTTACGTTACACGCCTTATTTACCGACCTTTACGCCCAACGCACTCAGGGTGCGTAATGTCAAACCGCCGCGCTCAAAGCCTTTCTTCTTTTGAAACTCATTGATTGCAACTTGTGTTTGATAACCCATCGCGCCGTCGATCGGGCCAGGATTGAACCCGGCTTTTTCCAAGGCGCGTTGAAGTTCGGTTACCAATCCTCTTGAGGTATTGGTTTCACACAATACTGAGCGCCACGCAAGCTTCTCTTCGCTGGTTTTAATCCGCTTGGTCACAGTTTGGTACTTAGCCGGGATATCGATTTTGACTTCTTTAGCCGCGGAAACCAGTTTTCTGACCTTGACGTCTTTGAATTCAGCGGGTATCGCGACCTTTCTGGTCGTGGTTGGGGTTTTTATAACTTCCTTGGTGATTGTTTTATATCGGGCTGGGATTTCTGCCCGACAAATTGATTTGCCGGTAGGTGACCCTTCACCGACTGTATTTTTGGGTCTCCAAGCGACGATTTCCGCGCTCTTTTTAACCTTTTTCTTAACAATTTGATACTTTGCGGGTATTACGATGACTTTTTCCTTGGTAGGCGTCACCAGTTTGCGCACGCGAACCGTTTTGTACTCAGCCGGAACGGTGATTTTTTTGGTTGTTGCGGCAGATACCAGAATCTGTTTCTTGACAGTTTTATATTTCGCCGGGACTTCAATTAAGCACATAATTTCACCGGTCGAATTATCGATGCGTTCGATGGGGCCTCTGCCTTTTTTCCATGTCGTGTAGGCTGCTCGTTCCAGAATTTTATCTTCCTTCGTTTCATAGACCGAAGGCACATCCACGATCTTTACCGATTCTTCTTTGACTAAAACCTTTTTTTCTACCCATTCGTATTTGGCTGGTATGACATCGATGCGCTTTCCAGCTTCGCGTCGCAGTACTTTTTCTTCAACAGTTTCGTATTTGGCCGCTTGATATACTTCTTCGTAGCAGCTACCTAAGGTGGCTTCTTTGGGTACACCCGAAGCGATGGCTGATTTGACCCAGTCCGCGGGTGCCAGTCTGGACCTTGCGTTGCTACGCTTGCGCCAAACTTTTTGAGACGGCTCGGTCAGGATTTTCTCGCTAACTTTTTGGTATACAGCCGGTACTTCCACAACTTTTTGGGATGCTTCTTTGATCATTACACGATCTTTGACCCTTTCATACTTTGCCGGGATGATGTCAATCTTGTGGCCTGCTTCCTGTATAACAACCTTTTCTTCAACGGATTTGTAAATCGCGGGAACCAACACTTTTGCAAAGCATTGCCCGGCTTTGGCGGCCGGCAAGATGTCATCCATTTCTGAGAATACGTGGGATTTCGAGCCTTTCATCTGGCTTTTGAGCGCTGCTTCGCGTTGTTCCAATGCCTTCTCGCGTTTGAGTAATGCTTTCTCTCGTTCATCAAGGGAGTCCGCGGCATAACCTTTCGAACTTATAAGGTTCCCCGTACCGAGTGCAATGCCGGCTATTAGAACCGGAAGCACGAAAATTTTCCCCGTAGTTGACATTTTTGCTCTCCTCAATCAAAAACAATTATAAGAATCAAACCCTATCAGTTCGATTTATCACGCTATACAGTCAGAATAAGCCTGAAATCCACTAGGAGACTGCCCAAGAACAGTGGTCGAAGCAAGGCCAATCAGACGTTTGGCCGTAGTAGATTAGTTTTTTTCGGACAACCTCCTTAAGATGCAATAATGCGGCATCGTTTTTTACCCGTACTTGTCGTATTTACACGACAAAACCCCATTGTTTTAAGTCAGTTATTAGTACGCAGCTACAACCATGCAATCGTACGATTTTCGGCCGCGCTGATCAATCAGTTAATGGCAAAATTTTGTATCTATCCCTTTCTCGTTTGTAGTTTTTTAGCAAATTTCCGTTTGCGTGGTGTTAAGCCCGCATTTCTTACCAGAATGACAAGCCCTCTGGTGAGAAATGCGGACTCGTTGGATTCGTGGGATACACGGGGCAAATTCAGATTCCGACTGTTCGGTTTGGGTTTTCGTCCGTTTGAAAAGTTATTTTTAGCTTGTTCCGATAGCTTGTATAGAAGCAGAAGGCAATTAAATAGTAAAAACAATAGTTAATGTTATTAATCTTATGTTATTTTAAAAGAAAATGGAATAAGTAGTTGACATTACAAATATATTTGTTAGTTTTATGTCTGTAGGGAGTGCGGAAGCTCAAAGTGTCGTAAATATTAACGAATTTTTAGTCGAATGCTGCACAGCAAAGCGCAAGGTGTACTGGTAAATTGACAGTGAACAATGGTGAGCGTGCGAACGGAAGAGGTTAAGGACATGGCAGGTCTCAAAGAATTTATGCGGATAATCGCAATATTTTCGGTAGTCGGCATAGCGGTTAGCCGGTTGTATCTAAAACGGGTTTTGACTGGAAAAAACCTTAAAGATACATTTTACCGCGCATAATATCGGACTGCGCTTCGTCTGCCGCAATGAGCAACGAGTACTAACTGACTCGTACTTCCCCGCCGTCGCTGACAATATACAGGATACACAGATTCTTAACTCAATTCGTTTAGCGTTTCGCTGCTGCGTTCCAGTTTCCCCCTACATAAGTCTATAGCCGACCTTAGTTTGATCTTTGATTGACTTTGGTCTAGAAATATCTTATCAAGCCTAATAGAAATACGGTATTTGGCTGGTCAAACTAATCCCATCGAGGGATGGCAGTGTTGATGAACCCTTTGCACCTATTCAAAGGGTGTTATCAAGTTTAATTTGGAGGGGTATCATGGCGGATCAACCCAAGCGACATTCATCAACTAAATCAACCGATACTATAAGCAAGCGTGAATCCGAGAATATTGATCCAGATTTGGACGAAACAGGCTCCGACGGAGATGCCGGATTCGTTCAGGACAGAGAGATTGCGGCGACGTCAAATTCTACAACAAAAGCTGATGTTGCAACGACCTTGGAATCCGCTGTATTTATCGATTCACGCAACGAATTTGATACGACTGCAGCGGAGGAAGATGATTTGGTCTCCGCTGTGAACGAAGATGAGCCCGTGCAAAGCGATGACGGTATCGATTTGCTGGCAACGTCAAATTATCCCGAGGGTACAACCCGTCCGGGCCCCGAAGACTCGGCAGATTTGTTCGATTCGCTGGCCCTGGATGAAAGATCAATTACCCAAGGTCCCGATAGTCGACCCTCGTCGGAGGATGAAAGTGCTTGGATTGCTGAAGATCAGAGTGACAGCGTAGCTGAACCGCTTCAGTCAAGTAACGACGCGGATAAAACTATCGCTGAGCAGGAACATCCGGCGCCAAAGGCAGGTCATTCGTTTGAAAAATACACGGAAAATATAGCGCAAAATTTCAATCAAGAATCCGCTGCTGAAATTGTCGGTCAACCCGATTCTCCAGCAGACACTATTGATCATGTCTTAGCTGACGACGAAGTTAATCCTTCGCTGGAGTTCGACGCAGAAAATTCGGAGGCAAACGACTCTACGCCGTTGTCCGCCGAATTGCACAATACCTCGACTTCGACAGATCAAGATATTACTGATGATTTGGAAGACGCGTCGGATTCCGAACTATTGCAAGAAAGTATTTCTGAGGAAGCTAGTGTTCAGGAGCCCTATGAGAACGCTGTAGATAATTCAGTTCACTCAAATCAGGGGGCGCAGTCAGATGACGTATATAACGCGCCCAATCAACATACAAATGGAGCAGGTTCGCAGGAAATTCCCGCGGTGGGTGGCGAAGCATCGCACCAAACATCGGTTGACATTGGACATCTGGACAGTGATCGGAGTTTCCGGTCGGATACATCGAGTACTGGGGTCAGTGCACTGAGTTACGATAATATGCTAGAGGAGAGTGATGAAATGCGTTGGTTTACGATCGGAATGCCGATATTGTTAGTTATCGTAATAATCATCATGGGCGGATATGTCTATAGCCTTCAGTCTCAAATTGATGAAATTCACGTGCTTTTGTCGTCTGAAGACGAAGATTTCTTTGACGACGAACTAAGCAGCGACACAGTTATGTTAAACGAATCAACGCTAGCTCATGTTAATGCCCGTATAGACAACTTGGCTGATAGCGTAGAGGCGATCGCACGTGCTCCAGGTCCAACGGGGAGTGGGCCAAGCGGCGCCGTTGGCGGTGAAGGAATGCACGGCGTCAATAAAGATTTGGCCATTCTGGCTGAGCGCGTACAATCGTTAGAAGATAAAGTTTCGACACGACCTTTGGTGCTTCGTAAGGCCTCCAAAACCCAAACAGCTGGCACTGCTAAACCGCAAACTTCCGCGCCGAAAACGGTTGTTAATCGTGAGACGCCAAAAACACCGGTTGTTCGAAACAAAACCGGTGTTTGGGCGGTTAATTTGATGTCGGTCACCGAGAAGGTTGATGCGGAACGCCAACTAAAGGGATTTCGAGATAAAGGGGTTGCCGCGGAAATACAACCCAAAACCATTTCCGGAAAACAATGGTACCGGATTCAGGTTACGGGCTTCGATTCCAAGCAGGAAGCCAAGAAATATGCCGCCTCAGTCAAAGCAAAATTGGGAATAGCGAGCGTGTGGGTTACGCGATAATCGCGTGCGCATATACTCTCCGCACATGAAATTCTAGCACCCAGTGCACGTTTGACCTATTTAACGAAGATAATCGGAAAAATGGGCCATTTTGGGGCGTTTGCAGCCAATATCATTTTAACCAGATAACCTCTAAGTTAGGCTTGCCCGATAGTCTAAGCAAAACTATTCTTTAGGGTATGTAGTTGAGGTCCGTCGGTGTGGGTTCCCAGCGACTGTAATTCCGCGTATTTCAAGGGTGGTGTGCTTATGGATCTTCACGATGCGAAGAAAAAAATATCGCAGTTAAGAAGTTTAATTGCTGAGCGGGTTCCCGAAAAAAAAGTTTCCAACCTTAGCTGTTTTGCAACCGAGTATTATCGGAACGTACCCCCGGAAGACATTGCTCCACTCGCGATCGATGATATTTATGGTGCGGCATTGTCGCATTGGAATTTTGGCCAACAACGGAAACCGGATGAGGTCAAAATTCGAGTCTTCAATCCAACAATCGATGAACATGGATGGCAGTCCAGCCATACGATAATTGAAATTGTTGCGGGAGACATGCCATTTTTGGTGCAGTCGGTCATTATGGAAGTCAATCGACATCATCTGACCAATCATTTGGTTATCCATCCGGTTTACTGGACTTCGCGGTCCCAAAAAGGCACGTTATCCAAACTAAGCGCGGAATCTCAAAATCAGAAATCCTCCCAAGAAGCCTTTATTCATGTCGAAGTTGATCGTCAAAGTGATGTCGATTTTTTTCAGGCGCTCACCCTAGATTTAACCCGTGTTCTGAACGATGTCAAAGCGGTTACCGAAGATTGGGAGAAATGCAGAGAAAAGGTTCGTAAAGCGGCCGACCAACTCAAAAAATGTAGTCCTGGAATTTCCAAGCAAGAGTTAAACGAGGCAGTCGTGTTCTTGAATTGGTTGCTGGACGATCATTTCGTGTTTTTAGGCTATAGGGAAAACCAGCTCGTATCGGATAAAAAGAAAAAAGGTTTTCGTGCCATTAAAAATTCCGGTTTGGGCGTGCTTAGAGACACACTTTCCGATCAAAAGGATCTTGAATTTATTCCATTGTTAGATGATGCCTACAACGTTGTTTGTGAATCCAGCCCATTATTGGTGACCAAAGCCACAACGCAGTCGACCGTTCATCGGTCAGTTTTTATGGACTATGTGGGTGTGAGGCGGTTTGATAAAAGCGGCAAAGTCGTTGGAGAAATGCGTTTCATAGGTTTGTTCGATTCGTCGGCATACAGCTCCAGCCTCGAAGACATCCCCCTATTGAAGAGAAAAATTCTACAGGTCTATAAGCGTAGCGGGTATGCGCCGAATAGTCATGGTGGCCGCTCACTGATGCATGTGCTGGAAGATATGCCCAGGGACGAACTCTACCATTCCGACGACGAAACACTTTACCGCTATGCGATGGGAGTAATGCAGCTGCAAGAGCGCCAAAGGGTACGGGTTTTTGTACGCCAAGACGTTTATGGTCAGTTTATTTCGGTATTGGCTTTCGTGCCCAGAGATCGCTTCGACACCGACCTGCGTAAGCAGGTCCAAGCGATATTGATAGCGACTTTTGACGGCAAAAGCTCGGAATTTAAAATCCAGCTATCAGAATCAGCTTTGGCTCGCATCCATTTCATCATTCATACAGCTCAATGCTGCAATCTTGAATATGACGTCAAGGCGATTGAGCAGAAAATCGTAGCGTCTTTATACGGGTGGTCCGATGGCTTCAAGGATACTTTGCATGGTTATTTCGGGGAAGAACGCGGAAATCTTTTGTACAACCGTTATAAGCAAGGGATATCCGCGGCTTACCGTGAAGATTTTTCTCCCAGGATTGCAGCGCTAGATATCGAACGTATCGATGAGTTGGGCGCAAAGGGGTTACAGCTAAGGTTGTATCAAACCTTAGAGCAGCAGGGAAATGTGCTGCGCTTCAAGCTTTATAACAGTGGTAATCCGGCGCCTCTCTCAAAAACGCTTCCCATGTTGGAGAACATGGGCGTGATCGTAGTCGATGAACGGCCTTATGAAATTAAGTGTCAACAAGCCGGGGGGCACATATGGATTCATGACTTCGGGTTGATCTATAACGGCCAGAAAGCTGTGGAGGTTGATGCGCTTAAGGAGAAATTTGAGGAAACCTTTGAGCAGATCTGGTTTGGACGAATCGAAAATGATGGCTTCAATAAACTGGTGTTGATGGCCGCGTTGGACTGGAGACAGCTGACTGTTTTGCGCGCGATTTATTTTTATCTTAGACAGATTCGCATGACTTTTAGTCAAGCCTATGTTGAACATACCTTGTCCAATAATCCAAATATTGCCATTCTTTTGGTGCGGTATTTTGAAGCGCGCTTTGGTCCCAATACCAAAGCAAATAACGATAGTGCCGAGTCACTTTTAGAACAGCTGGGAAGTGGTATCGATCAGGTGGAGTCTTTGGACGAAGACAGGATCTTACGGCGTTATTTAAATATTATGCAAGCGATACTGCGGACTAATTATTACCAGTTTAAGCAGGATAGTCAGGCTATACCCTACGTATCGTTCAAATTCGATCCTACGATAATCCAAGGTTTGCCGTTGCCTCGTCCCAGCTATGAAATATTTGTTTATTCACCACGGGTGGAAGGTGTTCATCTGCGTGGTGGCAAGGTCGCGCGCGGCGGGCTACGGTGGTCGGATCGACGGGAGGATTTTCGTACCGAAATTCTCGGTTTGATGAAGGCGCAGGTTGCCAAAAACTCGGTTATCGTTCCGACTGGAGCAAAGGGTGGTTTCGTCGCCAAGCTGTTAACCTCGCTAGGCCGTGAAGAGGCTGTGCGGCAAGAAGTAATCGATTGCTATCGGATTTTTATACAAGGACTATTGGACATCACCGACAACTTATCGGCAGGGGCTCCGGTCAAGCCTGTGGACACAATCTGTTATGACGGTGACGACCCCTATTTAGTTGTCGCGGCGGACAAAGGAACGGCCACATTTTCAGATTTGGCGAACCGGATTGCGGGCGAATACGGATTTTGGCTGGGTGACGCGTTTGCATCCGGCGGTTCGGTTGGCTATGACCATAAAAAAATGGGGATTACCGCAAGAGGCGCTTGGGAATCAGTCAAACACCATTTTGGCGAGCTGGATGTGGATGTCCAAAAGACACCGATTTCGGTGGTCGGAATTGGCGATATGTCGGGTGATGTATTTGGCAACGGCATGCTACTTTCCGAAAAAATCCGGTTGCTGGCGGCGTTTAACCATAAGCATATTTTTCTCGATCCGGACCCGGATCCAAAGCGATCTTTTAAAGAGCGCAAGCGATTATTTGCACTACCGCGCTCGTCTTGGGCCGATTACGACAAAAAGCTGTTGTCCAAAGGGGGGGGGATTTTTTCAAGAGATGCGAAATCTATTCGCTTGACCGCGGAAATTAAAAAGGTGTTGTTGATAAACCTTGACCGGTTAACGCCGAACGAATTGATCCGGGCACTATTGTGCGCTCCGGTTGATTTATTCTGGAACGGAGGAATCGGAACTTATGTTAAAGCGTCCGTGGAGTCCGATTCCGACGTGGGCGATCGTAGCAATGATGCTGTGAGAGTGGATGGCCGGGATTTAAGGTGCCGGGTAGTCGGGGAAGGCGGGAATTTGGGTTTAACACAGCTGGGGCGTTTAGAATACAGCGCGAAAGACCGCCGCATCAATACTGATTCGATTGATAACTCGGCTGGTGTAGATTGTTCTGATCATGAAGTTAATATCAAAATCCTACTCAATCAAATCGTTGAAAATGGCGATCTCACGACCAAGCAACGTAATAAATTGTTGGAACGAATGACCGACGAAGTTGCTGAATTGGTGCTCAATAATAATTATCTGCAAAACAAGGCGGTCAGTGCGATTCAATTAAATTCCGAAGGCGGACTGGATGCATACAAGCGTGTAATAGATCTACTGGAACAGACCGGCTGGCTGGATCGCCAGTTGGAATTTATTCCCAATGCTGATGTGTTGGACGAGCGTAAAGCCGAGGGCAAAGGCTTGTTGCGGCCTGAAATCGCGGTGCTCATGGCATCTTGTAAAATCATGCTCAAGGATTCGCTGCTTGAGCATACGGCAATATTCAGCAGCGAATATTCGCGGAAAGAACTGATTAGATATTTTCCAGGGGCATTGCAGGACACGTTCTCGGTGCAAATACGGGATCATCGTCTTATGCGCGAGATTATCGCGAATCAATTGATTAACAGCCTCGTAAATCGCATGGGCATTATTTTTCCGTATAGAATCATGGAAGAAACGGGCGCCGATATAAGCGATGTTGTAAGAGCTTATTGTGCGGCCTGTGAAATCTTCGCGGTCGAAGGTCTTTGGGCGGCGATCGAAGCTTTGGATGGTCGTGTAGAGCAGTCATTGCAAAAGGAGCTGCTGGGAACAGTGATAAAATTGGTGGAGCGCTCCATGTTCTGGTTACAGCGCAACGCAATAGGCGGTAGGTCAACGTCGGAAGTTGTCGCAATATTCAAACCGGGGATTGAGCTGCTTTCGGGCTCGCTGCTCAAGATTTTACCCGACAGCGATAAGCGGGATGTGAGCCAATGGATTGAAAAACTCAT
>CAZVFR010000129.1:0-9679 GCA_964626505.1 uncultured Methylococcaceae bacterium | reverse complement strand
CGAAATGGACAATGTAGCAGTGGTTTCGACCCATTTTGGCGCCTCGGGGCGATGATGGCCAAAGGGGAGGACGGTTTGGGAATTGAACCGGGTAGAATCGGGGTGTCGGTGTAAAATCAGGCTATTTCGAATAGTCCTTGATTGATTTCGTTGAATCCTGTGATCTCCTTCGCAGATCAACATCCGCTCTTGGCACTCTATGTATCCTTGGCCCCTCGCTACGAAACCCAGTGAGAACTGTCGGTGAAGTTTATTGCAAAGCCAGTTTCTCGACTATCCGAAACCCCGCGACGTAGGTTCCTATAGCTGAACCTAATGTACTGAACAGAAACACTAATAATGAACGCGCAACTCGATTTTGCCACCAACCTTTGATTTTGGTGACTTCAGATCGAAGTGTGGTAAAGTCGCTAACCTTGGGTTTGCGAAAGTAGATTTCCGCACCGGCCGCGACAATGCCGGCGCCGATCATGGGGTTTAGAGACGTCAACGGTGCGGCGATAAACGCGACTAATATGGTGAGTGGGTGTGCTGTTGCGAGTGCCGCCCCAAATGCGGATAATCCCCCGTTGATTAAGACCCATTCGATGACCATATCGAGCCCAAGATCGGTGCTGCGCGTGAATCCTATCCCGAATCCCACCAAGATCAACGCGACGACCAACCAGGGTATTAATTTGGGCCAGCGGCTACCCGCGGGAATGCGGTTTAGTTCGGAAATCGATAGAGCCACTTGTTCGGTCGATGGATGATTTTGTCCCAGTTGCTGTTGCATACCGTTTATGTGGCCTGCGCCAACCACAACCAGAATATTTTGATAGTCGGTACGCTCAAGGTCTGAGCGTAACTTGGCGACCATGAACTCGTCACGTTCTTCGATTAGCGGCTTAAACAAATTTTCGTTCTGTTCGGCGAATTGACTCAAGGCAGATTCCAAAATGTCACCTTCCTTAAGTTTTTCTATCTCTTCTTCAGTAACTTGTTCGTTACTCATTACGCTGGCTAGCAACCCAGCAAATAAAGCCATTCGTTGCCACCATGGAATGTTCCGGTAGGCGCGTTTCAATGTTGTAGCAATGTCTCTATCGATCAACAGTACCGGTAGTTTTTTTTCGCCAGCCAAACGTATGGCAGCGCGCATTTCCGCACCGGGTTCTATACCAATTTCATCCGCGATCCGTTGCTGGTAAGCACCTAGTACGAGATTTGCGATTACCACCGCGGTTTTTCCTTGGCGAAACACCTCGAACAGATTCATTTTCGCAATAGTATCGGGATCGATCATCGCGCGGTGTCGGCTAGGACACAGTTCAACTGCAACCGCATCAAATGATTCATTGTTGAGCAATTGCTTGACCGCCTCAACGCTGGCGTGCGAGACGTGGGCAGTACCCAGAATGGTCAAGGTTTTGCCTCCGATGGCAATTTCGGTCGTAGGTTCCTGTGGCTTATTCAAGACGATCCTTTCTCAATTAAAGTAAAAAAGATGGTAGTTTGGTGGCTTTACGGTGATACGCAATGATGATGACCGCATATTGGCTGCACCGCAATATGACGAGATGCGTGAATTCAATGCTATCATTTTTGAATTTCAGAACCGTAGTTGGGTTCTTAGGTACGGAAAAGGACCGGCAGATCTTCGTTGATATGTGTTTTCGAAACTGGCTGATGGCTTGGGTTAAAACACCATGTAATGCAATCATAGGCCGTGGCCTATCTGCGGAAACCCCCGTCCGAAAGGCGAGGTGCTGCAGCTCTATAATGGCTACAAATTATTGGGGAACAACGTTTGTCGCCGCAAGCCCTTTAGGCCCGTCAGTGGTATCGTAAGATACTTGTTGGCCTTCCGCTAACGTTTTATAACCAGTGCCCTGGATTGCAGTATGATGGACGAAGATATCTTCTTCGCCATCTTGTGGCTCGATGAACCCAAAGCCTTTCTTATTATCAAACCACTTAACAGTGCCTGTAGCCATCACTCATTCCTCTCTTATTAATCAACATCTCGCAGACTAAAACTGCAGACATCGCCGGATAATCCGTCCAGGATTCCTTGAGCTATTTTTGATAAGTTCTGCGACACTGCGGAGTATAACTCCATCGACGCCAACCTGCTATACCTGCGTTATTATTTGCTCGAAAGAAGGCGCTCTTTTATGTTCTAAGGCTAAATAAGCCGTCCAAAACCAACGCGTTGGGGCTTATTGTTCCAATTACTTCGCGCCCGTCTAAAACCGGTGCGCGAATCAGATTGTGCTGTGCAAATAGTCGCGAACAATAGCGGATATCCATCTCGGGATGAACAGAAATGACGGGTTTGATCATGATCTCGTAAACGTTGACGCGGTCTGGGGCTCGGTCGATTGCTAATACGTGCCGAGCAATGTCCCCAGCAGTAATCAGTCCATATTCATCGTCCTTGTGGCGTTTGTTGACGACTAAAGTGGACGTTTTTAAAGACTTCATGATTTGTAGAGCCTCATCAATTGTTGCGATACCATCGATTCGGCCAAAATCTTTTTTCATGACATCCTGAACGCGGACGACTCTTGATTTGTCAGTCATAATTCTTCCTCAATCACCGGGGTCAATTCTTCGACTTGGTGCATCACGCCAATAGCATCTTCTACGTCGATTTGGAATGCAATCCCGGTTCCGGGTTTGCTGTCAAATTCCGCGACATTCGCGATGGCTTCCAATATTTGCCGGCTTAGATGTTCCTCTACGAGAAAAAGCAACACATCACGTTGGGTTTCCAGAGTCAACCCGAAAAATGTTTTTGATTGTTCTATACCTTCCCCTCTAGCATTATTAATGACTGTGGCGCCCATAGCTCCGTATTCCCTGGAAGTATCGAGAACCAAATCGGTTTTTTCGTCTTCGACGAAAGCAATGATTAGTTTAAAATGCATAATTGAAACCTTGGAAGTACCAGCTTTACAGTTGAACGAAAAACCATACAAACACTATGTTGTGTTCTATTGGTGATAGGGTTATTTAGCGATTTATCAGAAAACCGAATTAGCAAAGGTTTGCCTAGTATTATTCTAGTAGTTATTGTTATTATTTTGTGCATAGACTTCGGCCAAATAGATTCTAACATTTATTTGGTCTTCTCTTTGGGCAAGTTTCGCGACGTTTTGTTTCGCCATTCGGAGATTTGCGCATATCCGAGCACCGCGATTATAGGGAAAAGACTCGCGAAAGCAATGAGCCCGAAGCCATCCAATAAAGGGTTGCGCCCTGGAACGCTAGATGCCAATCCCAGCCCCAACGCGGTGACTAGCGGTACGGTCACTGTCGATGTGGTTACTCCGCCGGAATCGTACGCGAGTCCAATAATTAGTTTGGGAGCAAAGGCGGTTTGAACCAAAACGACGAGATATCCCACAACGATATACAAGTAGAGTTCTGAACCTGTAACAATTCGAAAAGTACCCAGCGATATGCCGAACGCCACGCCGATAGAGACAGCAAGTCGCAAACCCAAAGCTTGGATAGCACCACCAGAAATTTCTTGGGCTTTCATTGCGACTGCGATCAATGCGGGTTCAGCCAAGGTTGTTGCGAAGCCGATACAAGCCGCGAAAACATAAACCCAAATATAAGCTTCCCAGGGAACCACCGCTAATG
Source organism: uncultured Methylococcaceae bacterium (assembly GCA_964626505.1). GTDB lineage: Bacteria > Pseudomonadota > Gammaproteobacteria > Methylococcales > UBA1147 > CAZUGA01. Next base: position 6,046 of record CAZVFR010000129.1, on the reverse strand, counting down.
TAGGGTCAATGCCGATAAATCCCGGATCGGTTAGTTGTCTTGCCATCAATTCGCCTAATGGGAATAGTGCCATCTGCAAACCTTCGAGAAATAGTGCGATTCCCAAAAGAACGTAAAGAAATCCGGTGAGGACTTTTCTTGGGTTTGCTATAGGTTTACGAATTACAAATACTTGGAAACCGATAATCGTCGCCGCGATCGGTACGACATCGCGACAGGTTTCAAGTAACGTTAGCCCAAAGGTATTAAGCCACTGCATCTAAATAATCATTCCATAGGCCATCACGAATATCATCGGTGTGAGCGATGCGAATGCGATTAAGCCAAAGCCGTCTACCATGGGGTTTCTTCCCTTTATCGCCGATGCGAGACCGACCCCCAGTGCCGTGACCAGCGGAACGGTGATTGTCGATGTAGTGACTCCACCGGAATCGTAGGCGATGCCGATGATTTCATCGGGTGCAAAAAGGGTCATCACCATGATCCCGCAATAGCCTGATATGATCAGGTAGTGTAATGGCCAGCCGTGGAGTATTCTCAATACGCCGATGACGAGCGCAAATCCTACGGATAATGCCACGGTTATACGTAATCCGAACGCATACGATTCTCGTGAGGCGGTCGAATTGGTGATCATATTGCCGCGGGATGCAATTTGCGCGGCTTCGTCAGCCACCGCTATTAATGCGGGTTCCGCGACGGTTGTGCCAAATCCTAATGAAAATGCGAAGGCTATAAGCCAGAAGATGCTTCCCTTACGGGCGAAGGCCCGAGCCATTGTTTCACCGATCGGAAAAAGCCCTTGCTCCAGCCCTTGGATAAATAATGTCAACCCGAGAATTATTAACACAGTCCCGATGATAAGATCAGTGACATTGTCAACCGGCTCTTGAATAACCAGCACTTGAAAAACGATAACAACGACGAGAATTGGTAAAAGGTCAAAAAAGCTACCAACGAGCTTGCGCAGAAATCTATTGTTTTTTAATGTCATGCACAAATACGGTGGTTGTAGAATGGCTCAATTTAACGGATCGTAACGATAAAAGCTAGAATCAGGCGCGCATTGTGTGCGGCTGAGCAGGCCCGAGAAGAATGTATGCCGGTAGGTTAGGCGAAGTGGGTTGTAGAGTTTGGAAAGGCTCGGAGAAATCGACTAGCAGAGGTACCCTTATGTATCGTTTTAAAATTTAAGCGTTAGGCACATGCCACGGGGTAACGGTGGTACGGCAAGACGTCCAGAACTTTACCCAGGCGATGTTGGGTTTGTAGGTTTCTCCAGTACGTAGCGGTTAATATTTCGCTATGCCAGTCCATAAAAAACGCTCTGAGCTCATCGTTGAATCCTAGGAAAGAAATGAATTGTTCAGGAAAAACGTCGTTTTCTCCAACATAAAACCAGGTTTCAGCGCTCATTTCGTCTTCCAATGTTTGCGCCGGTGGCATATCGCGGAAGTTGCAATCGGTAACCATGCATAACTCGTCGTAGTCGTAGAAAATTACCCGGCCGTAACGCGTTACCCCGAAGTTTTTCAATAATAGGTCGCCTGGGAAAATATTGCTAAGCGCCAGGTCGCGAATGGCTTGTCCATAGTCGTAGATGATTTTTTTGGCCGCTGATGGATCGGCCTGCTGCAAGTATAAATTTAGCGGTGTTAGACGCCGTTCGATATAGCAATGTTTTAATATGACATTGTCGCCTTCTAAGCTCGTGTTTTCGGATGTCTGTGACAATAGTTCGTCCAGCAATTCCGGTGAGAAACGATTCTTGGCGAAAGTTAAATAGCGAAATTGTTGTGCGTCGATCAATCTTCCGGCTCGGTCATGCTCGAATACCAATTTGTATTTGTCGAGTACATCTTGCCGTGAAGTCGTTTTAGGGTAGGCAAAACGGTCGCGAATAACTTTAATGACGATATCGAATGACGGTAACGTGAATACCACCATGACCAGCCCTTTATCACCTGGTGCATGTACAAAACAGTCGCGTGAATTGTCCAAGTGCCGAAGCAAGCTGCAGTAACGGTTGGTTTTGCCCTGTTTTGCGCGGCCCAGCACCGTATACAATTCACCCAAAGTTTTTTGCGGCATGATGGAGGACAAATAGTCCACTGCATCACCAACCCGTTCCAGGTCCGCGTGAAAATATGACCGGGTAAAACTAAACAATACACTGGCATCGTCCTTGGTTAATATTACCGCATCAACGGCTATGCCGGATTCTGTATTTTTGAGTGAAATGATCAGCGGGAGCGTGCAAGTATCGCCTAAAATTTTTCCGACCAGATAGGCGCGGGTTAATTGATGGAATACCGGTTTTACAATTTCTATGCGTTTTATTTCTTCGTTAATACTCCATCTTGCGCGAAACCCATCAATTTCATTGCAAATAAAAGCAATGTCATCGCCGATGTTTTCGTAGGGTGTCGAAAATGCAAAATCGGTTAAGATTTCGCGGAATAAATCTTGTTGCGAATTGCCGTAGGGATAAATACGGCAAGGCATCGCCTCAGGTGGTCGTGGATCGGTTTCGATGTCCAGCGAAAGAAACTCGACATCAGGATTTACCCCAACCGTATCGAAAATATTACGCGAAATTGAGCTAAAAAATGTCTTACAAAATTCCGAGTCGTGGTAGTCCTTGATGATTTCTGAGAAACAAGTTTTAGTCAAAGCCCACAAGGGCTTGTTTTTGCACAGATGACCCAGTCGTAGTCTTATTTCCGTGGCTGTGCGTGAAACCGTGATGTCATAAAGTTCGATGCGTTCTACCGCACCACGCTGGCTTCCCTTCCAGTCGCGTTTTTCGAAGCGCGAACGCGCGCGTTGGGTAATTCGGCGGAATTCAGCGTTGTATTCCGTAAAATCATTCGAGATCGTCGAGGCGATTTCCCTCGCCAGCTCGTCAAAACCGGAGTTGCCACCCATTCCTGTGTGTTACATCTGAGCGATTAGTGCGTCGCCAAACCCGCTGCATTTGACTTCGGTGGCGTCGTCCATCAAACGGGCAAAATCATAGGTTACGGTTTTGCTTGCTATCACCGTGTCGATGGCGTTGATGATTGCGTCCGCGGCTTCCGTCCATCCCAGGTAACGCAGCATCATTTCCCCGGATAAAATCAACGACCCGGGATTCACTTTATCCAGATTGGCGTATTTAGGCGCGGTCCCATGAGTTGCTTCGAATACCGCGGTGCCGGTGTCATAATTTATATTTCCGCCCGGCGCGATGCCTATACCGCCTACTTGAGCCGCCAGTGCATCGGATAGGTAGTCGCCGTTCAGATTCATGGTCGCGATAACATCAAATTCGGTGGCACGGGTTAATACTTGTTGCAGCGTAATATCCGCGATCGTATCTTTGATTAAGATTCGGCCTTGTTCCAGTGCGGCTTTTTGCTCCGCGTTGGCGGCTTCATGGCCTTCGCTGGCAAGCGTTTGTTCCCACCGGGTCCAGCTATACGTCTGCTCGGGGAATAAAGTGTCGGCCACCTCGTAACCCCAGTTGCGGAAGCTACCCTCGGTGAATTTCATAATATTCCCCTTGTGGACCAGCGTTATGCTTTTGCGCTTATTCGCTATCGCGTATTCGATAGCCGATTTTACCAGCCGCGCCGTTCCTTCCTGTGATACAGCCTTGATGCCGATTCCGGAGGTGTCCGGAAAGCGAATCTTATGAAATTGCTCGGGGAACGATTCCTTCAAAAGACTTAGAAATTTTCGGTTCGCATCGCTGCCAGCCTCGAATTCAATGCCGGCGTAGATATCTTCCGTATTTTCGCGAAAGATAACCATATCGACGTTTTCCGGATGAGTAACGGGTGACGGTACACCTTTGAACCATCGCACCGGCCGCAAACAGACATAAAGGTCTAAAAGCTGGCGCAGCGCGACGTTCAGCGACCGAATGCCGCCGCCGATGGGTGTGGTCAGCGGGCCCTTAATCGAAACCGAATATTCTTTGCAGGCCTGGACGGTTTCGTCGGGTAGCCAGGTATTGAATAACTCGTTGGATTTTTGCCCCGCATAAATTTCCATCCAATGAATTTTGCGCTTGCCTTGATAAGCGGACTGCACCGCTGCATCCAAAACGCGTACGGATGCTCTCCAAATATCGGGGCCGGTACCGTCACCCTCGATAAACGGAATGATAGGATTGTCCGGGACCTGGAGTTTCCCGTTGTGCATAGCGATCTTGCTTCCATCGGGGGGCGGTGTCAGGGTGACGTTTGGCATAATGTTCTAACTCCATTTGAAAGGCTAACTGTATGCTCGATTGGATATGAAAGTGAAGATACATCAATCTCAGTTCAGCGGGTAGTGACTTCAGCGTGAAGGCACTGGTTGGGTGTGCTAACTCCAGTAACTTTATGTTACGCCGCCGATTCCGATCCTGAGGCTACACTGTACTGCGATAACCATTCCTTGGGTAGTATTTTGTTTTTCTTGAGCAGATAGGTCCAATTAATTGTGGTGCAATATTGTAAGTTATGAGAAAATATTTGGCTAATTTTTGAATGGTAAATATATTTCACCACTACCACACGTTTGATAAAGAAAGTTGAGCTTGGAGATTGAAATGACACGAGAAGAACAGATAAAAGAATTGGAGAAAGATTGGGCCGAGAATCCTCGTTGGGCCGACGCAACACGAGACTATAGCGCTGAAGACGTTGTACGCCTGCGTGGATCTGTTCAGGAGGAGTACACCATAGCAACCCGTGGTGCTAAAAAGCTTTGGGATCTGGTTAACGACAAAGATAGTTACGTTAACTGCATGGGCGCGATTACCGCCGGGCAGGCGATGCAGCAGGTCAAAGCCGGTATCAAAGCGATTTACCTTTCAGGTTGGCAGGTTGCCGCGGACGGCAATACTTCAGAAACCATGTATCCTGACCAGTCGTTGTACGCGTATAACTCCGTGCCGACTATGGTTAAACGTATTAACAATACGTTTCGTCGTGCCGATGAAATTCAATGGGCGAAAGGTAAGGACGACATCGATTACTTCGCACCGATCGTAGCCGACGCGGAAGCCGGTTTTGGCGGTGTATTGAACGCATTTGAACTGATGAAAGGTATGATCGAAGCAGGTGCTGCCGGAGCCCATTTCGAAGACCAATTGGCCGCGGTAAAGAAATGCGGGCACATGGGTGGCAAAGTATTGGTTCCGACCCAGGAAGCCGTTCAAAAACTGGTTGCGGCGCGCTTGGCCGCCGATACCATGGGTGTCCCAACTATTGTTCTGGCGCGTACCGACGCCAACGCGGCGAACCTGTTAACCTCCGACGTTGACGATCGTGATAAACCTTTCGTAACCGGAGAGCGTTCATTCGAAGGCTTTTATAGAACCAATGCGGGCATCGATCAGGCTATCGCGCGTGGCATTGCTTACGCACCGTATGCGGATTTGTTATGGTGTGAAACAGCGGTTCCCTCCCTGGAAGAAGCCCAAAAATTTGCCGAAGCAGTTCGCGCCGAACATCCGAATCAGCTGCTGGCGTACAATTGTTCGCCGTCTTTCAACTGGAAGAAGAACCTGGATGATGCCACCATCGCTAAATTTCAGCGCGAACTGGGTGCGATGGGCTACAAATATCAATTCATCACTTTAGCCGGTATCCATAACATGTGGTACAACATGTTCGATCTGACCCGTGACTATGTTCAGCGTGGTATGACCGCGTACGTGGAAAAGGTTCAGGAACCGGAATTTGCCGCGGCCGGACAAGGCTACACTTTCGCCAGCCACCAGCAGGAAGTCGGTGCGGGCTATTTTGATGACGTAACTACGGTTATTCAAGGTGGCCAGTCTTCTGTTACGGCATTGACTGGTTCTACTGAAGAGGCACAGTTCTAGACTTGATAGAGGAGATTCCTTTGGAAAGAAATCAAAGATTTTTTTCCAAAGGAATCTCTTCAAAAGGATAGTTCGACGCTCGGAGGGTAGTTACCATGGCGATTAAAGAAATAAAGCATTTTTTAAAAGGGTTGAAGCGTGTTTTAAAAGGGCCAAAGAAAAAGGACAAACAAGTTATTGAAAGGT
>CAZVFR010000128.1:6641-9737 GCA_964626505.1 uncultured Methylococcaceae bacterium | reverse complement strand
ATGGCATTAGCAAAGTATCCTAATGCAAAATTTTCTTTCGTCGGACACAGTAATGGCACCTATTTGCTGGCGAGTGCCCTTAAAAACTATCCATCCTGCCATTTTGACCGCGTCGTTTTCTCTGGCAGCGTAATACGTACCACTTTCCCATGGGATAAGATGATCGCTACGGGCAGGATTAAAGAGATTCGGAACTTCGCGGCAAGCAGCGATTGGGTGGTTGCAATATTCCCGGGTGTTTATGAGCAACTGGGGCTATCGGACCTGGGCAGGTCGGGTTGTGACGGATTTAAATCCTATCTTCCAGTAGACCAGCACATGTGGCTTGATGGCAGTCATAACGCCGGCATAAAAGAAGACAATTGGCATTCTATCGCGGAATTCATTGTAAAGGGATCATCCGCGCCGGTTCCGGAACTGAAACCTGCGCCGTCTTGGTTTATTAGAGTGTTATCGGCTGGGGCGTTGGTTTGTTGGGGGTTGTTGATCCTTGCGGTTCTCGGATTACTGTGGGTTTTCTTAGCTGCGTGGCCTGAAGCATGGAAAGTGGTTGCGAACTGGTGGCTGATGCCCAGCGCGGTTTTCTTTTTTCTGCTTTACTACACGCTTAATACAATTTGATCTGGTAACTATTCAACTTACCCTCAAATTCATCCGATTACGGCGTCACAAAAACGCCTGGAGCGTTTTTGAACAGCAAAATGCTGGCCTGAAGGGCGGAACGCATGGATGCGTGAAGTAAAAATGCTCATGTACCTACGTACACTGCGCGTTTTCTCCTTGTACTCGAATAAATTTGAGGGCAATCTGAGCAGTTACAGTTAGTTGTAAGCTCTCCGATTACGAAACTGAGTTATTTAATGGCTACGTAAAGCGTTGTCTCTAGCTCGTTGATACTACTCACTGTGCGAGGATCGTTTTCGTAAACTTCCAGCGATGCTCGTTGAGAATCGTATTTTAATTTCAACATTTTCACGTGTGCAATCGCCGCATACCAGGCGGACCCCAAAAACTCGTAACTACCTTTTAAGCACACTTTGTAAAATTGCCCGCCACCGAGATCTTTGAGTTCATATTCGCCGGGTTCTATGCCTTCCGCTACAGGTATGGCCATATCACAAACAAATGTCAGAGTTTTTAGATTGACCTTGTGGTAAGCCGTAAACGGACTGCCGGTTATTATCCCATGCGTCTGGACAATGTAATCTTCCAACTTTGGAAATCCAAATTCCATAGCACGCTCCATTTCGTGCTGTGCACCTTCGAAGCCCTTGCATAATGAATGGAATGGAGCAAGCGTCACATCGCCCTCGAATCGTATTTCAGGGCGATTCGCATTACTATCCAGTCTGCCGTTCAGCATCGCCAATCCCAGTTCATAATCCTTTGCAATCATGTCTTTGGTTTTCTGAGTCATAAAACGAAACAGAAACGGCATTTTGCCCCGCATGACCCAAGTTATTTCGGTTTGGCCGTCTTTTCGGTCAAATTCGAATCCTACGCTGCAAACTGACTTAAAGGGCCGCGTAAACTCGAGGTGCTGATCAATTCGGTGCGGACAATCGAAGGTCTCATGGCGTAACAAACCCGCACCAACCCATTGGCCATCCCAGGTATAAAAACCACCCTCGTCCATACAATTGTCACTGAACTCAAGCTTGGTCTGCGGTTCGTGCATGAGCCACGGGTTCCATTCCGCCCACGACTTGAAATCACGAACTTTATCGAACACGGTTTCTATATCGGCGTTTATCAGTTGGGAGCGCCGCACTTGGTACGAACCATCCAAGCTGGTCAAATAGACCAATCCGGCCAATACAATCAAGACAAGCACGATTACAAGGGTGTAAAACATGGCTAATACCTCGCCTGATCAAGGAGTAATATCAAGCGAATTATATGCAAATTGAACGCGGGATACATTTCTTTCACGTAACTTGTTGTGTGTAGCCACCTAAGGTTGGGCACCGAAAAGTGAAACAGACAGCGGTTTACGAAGCAAGCGGCGTGCGTCCTTTATTTTCTTCGATAAAAACTGGCCATAACAATTGGTGCGGCGCACAAAATGATGCTAGTATTATAGTCATGTTAATGCTTATTACTTCAACTTGAGGCCAACGATCAATGGAAATTAAAGACAAAATCGCAGTTATTACCGGCGCTGCTAGTGGTATCGGACATGCTGTTTGTCTCGAATTGGCAAACAAAGGCGCTAAAACTATTGGCATGGTCGATATTAACGATGAAGTCAAACTAGCGGCTGATCAAATAAATCAAGACGCTGGCCGGGACGTCGCGGTTGCGTTCAAAGGTGACACAACCGACTCTCAATTTCGCAGTGATGTTTTCGACCAACTCTGTGGCCAACAGAACATTGTGAATATTTGCGTCCCAGCCGCCGGTATTACACGGGATGCGCTAGCAGTCAGGGTCAATCGGGAGACCAAGAAAGCCGAAATTTATCCCGTGGAAAAATTTCGACAGGTCGTTGAAGTCAATCTCATTGCACCGGTCTACTGGGCTATGGAAATGGTGGCTCGCATCGCGGAACAACGTGCCGCCAAAGGATTAAAGAAATGGCATTCTGACGAAGGTATCCAGGCAGCAGCAATATTTGTCGGATCAGTCTCATCGCAAGGAAATAAAGGCCAGATATCCTACGCCAGTACTAAAGCCGGACTTGAGGGCGCTGCTTCCACACTGACTAAGGAAGCAATTTTCCACGGTGTTCGTTGTGGGGTTATACATCCCGGATTTACCGATACACCGATGGTACGCGCCTTGGGCGAAGAATACATAGAAGAAAATATTCTAAAAGACACACAGCTCGGACGACTCATTCGACCCACCGAAATTGCTGATGCAATTTGTTTTATGATCTCAAACTCCGCTGTGAGCGGTGAACTCTGGGCCGATGCAGGCTGGCATCCATCACCTGCCTAGAGGACTATCCTGTTGTTACTCAATAACCGTTCACAGCTTCAAGCTGTGAACGGTTGCTCTAGCCTACCCTGGCGCTTGGCAAACTCAAGAAACTGCTGAAAATCGCGACGATCTTCGATCTGATATTCCAAGTATCCAGAGTAGTCAGGGTCA
>CAZVFR010000128.1:0-6541 GCA_964626505.1 uncultured Methylococcaceae bacterium | reverse complement strand
AAAATCGCGACGATCTTCGATCTGATATTCCAAGTATCCAGAGTAGTCAGGGTCATAGAGTAGTCATAGAGTAGTCAGAGAGTAGTCAGAGAGTAGTCAGGGTCAGGTCGCGAAATGCGAATAAACGGTCGGTTTGGTTTTTCGAAAGTCGTATTCCCAGTGAATTAGTAATTCGGGATATGACTTCTAGGGCCGAGAACTAGCAAAAGTTTATTAGATTGCTACATATCCTGCTGTAGATTACCGTCTAGTCGTCACCCGCTACTCTTTTGATTCACTTTGCTATAATATAGCTATCTAGATAGCCATCTAGGTAATGGAGGTTTTAATGTCCAAAGAATATTCAATCGCCGAGGTCCGAAATCAACTGTCAGCGATGGTCAACCAAGCCGAAGACGGTGAGAATATAACGCTCACTCGAAGGGGTAGGCCCGTTGCTGTTCTAGTCGCGTTCGACAGATTCCAACGCCTGAGTCTGTCTACAGCTCCAAACCTCTGGCACGCAATCCAAGAGTTTAGAGATATTACCGATCTTGCAAATGCGGATTTATCCGACCAAGAAGTCGCAAACTGGCGTGACCGAGAACTTGGACGGGATGCTTCATGGCACGATTGATCTATCTGCTAGATACCAATGTACTTTCAGAAGCGATGAAGCCGAAACCGAATCGTAGCGTAATGTCATTAATCAAAAAACATGGGAAAGAGATATGTACCGCGAGTTTGGTTATTCATGAGATGAACTACGGGATGCAGAAATTAGATACAGGGCGGATTAAACACAATTTGCAAAGGTACTTACGCATTTTGAAAGATCAGGGTCTCGTTGTGTTCGCTTATGACCAGGATGCAGCTGAATGGCATGCGCGGGAACGCGCTCGACTGGTCGCTTTAGGACAGACGCCTGCCTTTGTCGACGGACAAATCGCGGCGATTGCCTATACTCTAAGGCTGGTTTTAGTAACCCGAAACACAAACGATTTTGTTGGCTTTGTAGGACTTGAGGTGGAAAACTGGTTCAACGGCGCTACATAAAGTTTTCACAATTATAGGTACTAGCAAAAATTAGTGCCATTCGGGTCAAAACGCTTGCTTCGTAATACACTGGCCTCGGCACTTCCCGCGCGCCTAATCTATTGTGAATAATTTCGAAACACAATTTGGCGTTAAGCTCGGGCGCAAGCCCATACCTCTATTTTTTGCACACCGGACGCGCGGATGGTTTTGGCCAGTTCCGCGACTGTTGCACCGGTGGTGACCACATCATCGAGTATCGCGATATGGTTCACGGGTATTTTTATGCGCACTTCAAACGCCCGTTTGATGTTCTTGGCGCGTTGCTTGGCGGGTAGTTCGGATTGTGCTGTAGTTTTGCGTATACGTAAACACTGCTTCAATCCCAGTGGGATTTTCAGTGCTTTGGAGATGGGGCGCGCGATTTCTATGGCTTGATTAAAACCTCGCTCTGTATAACGGGACGCATGTAAGGGTACGGGTATGATTAGTTGGGGTAAGTCGGTCCGCGTACTGAGTTCGTCCGCGATCAAGCTGCCGAGTAGGCGGGCACTAGCGTAGTTGGATTTGTACTTGAGGCTTCGTACCAAGTGACGGACTGGTTCTTGATAACTGAATAAGGCCAGCGTCGAATCGAAACTAGGATGTTTGGTTAGGCATTGACCGCAAAGTTGTTCAGTGTAGTGGGTCGGTAGTGACAAACCGCAACAAGTGCAAGCGTTAATGTTGAATGGAAGCGCATCATGGCAATCAAAGCACAAATCGTAATGGCGATATCCCGGGTTTCCGCACAAAAGACAGGTGGGCGGGTACAGCCATTGCTGTATAATGTTTGGCCAGTTGTTCGCGCTGAGCACGTGATTTGGTTGACAAGTCGTGGTTGGCTGTTGGTTCAGCGGAGGCGGTTTGATCGAAATAGCGCCTAACCGACTGCGTATTGAAGCTTAGCAGAAAGTGAGATCTCGGAGGAGCCTATGCAGGCCGAAGAAAAAATAACCATCAACCAGACGCCAGTCCCGATCAATAGCGGCATACGCCACGATTGGCGTTTGCATGAAGTTGAGGGCTTGTTTGCGATGCCTTTCAATAATCTTTTGTTCCACGCACATTCGCTTTACCGAGAACACTTTGACCCCAACGAGGTGCAGGTCAGCCAATTGCTGAGTATCAAGACGGGCGCCTGTTCCGAAGATTGTGCTTATTGTCCGCAAAGCGCGCGCTACGATACCGGATTGAAGCGGGAGGAGTTGATGTCCGTGGATGCGGTTCTCGTAGCAGCGCAGCAAGCCAAAGACCAGGGCGCTACGCGATTTTGTATGGGCGCTGCGTGGCGCAGTCCAAAGGATAGAGATGTTGACCGTGTGGTCGACATGGTCAAGGGGGTCAAGGCTTTGGGCATGGAGACCTGCGTTACTTTAGGGATGCTGTCCGACGAACAGACCCGGCAGCTCAAACAGTCGGGTCTGGACTACTACAACCACAACCTGGATACGTCGGAAGAATATTACTCGGAAGTCATTACCACGCGGACCTACCAGGACAGGCTCGATACCCTGCAACGTGTGCGCGATGCGGGCATTAATGTCTGTTGTGGGGGCATCGTAGGGATGGGCGAGAGTGATGCTGATCGGGCCAACCTGCTGTTGGAGCTGGTCAATCTTCCTGAGCACCCCGAAAGTGTGCCAATCAATATGCTGGTACAAGTCGAAGGGACGCCGCTGGACGGAATGCAGAAGCTGGATCCATTGGTTTTTATACGTACCATTGCGGTTGCTCGCATTCTAATGCCTAAATCACGCGTTAGATTGTCGGCTGGGCGTACGGAGATGAGCGACGAAATGCAAGCGCTATGCTTCTTTGCCGGCGCAAACTCTATTTTCTACGGCGAAAAGTTGCTGACTACCGATAATCCGGTTGCCGATTCGGACCGGCGATTGTTCGAACGACTGGGCTTGTCGGTAGCCCAAGCCTCCTAGACGATTGTCCACGCTTGACCGATTTTTGCGAGATCAGCTTGAAGAACTCAAGCAGCGCAATCTATACAGAACACGCCAGATTGTAGAGAGCCCGCAAGCGGTATTTCTGACCATCGGTAGTAAACGGTTGCTCAATTTCTGCAGTAACGATTATCTCGGATTGGCTAATCATCCGGATGTCGTAGCCGCTATGCGTAGAGCCGTGGCCGAATTCGGTGTCGGCAGTGGTGCGGCGCATTTGGTTTGTGGGCACGGAAGTACGCACCATGCGCTAGAAGAGGAACTGGCCGACTTTACCGGGTGTGACAAGGTCTTGCTTTTTTCTACGGGTTATATGGCGAATATGGGCGTGATTTCAGCGCTTGTGGGCCGTGAGGACAGCATTTTTGAGGACAAGCTGAATCACGCATCACTGTTGGATGGCGGGTTGCTGTCGCGCGCGAAGTTTCGGCGCTATCCGCATGCTGATCTGGCGGCATTAAAATCTAGCCTTAAAGCTAGCGGTGGTGGTAAAAAACTGATTGTTTGTGACGGGGTTTTCAGCATGGATGGAGATTTGGCGCCGTTACCGAAGTTGGTGGCACTGGCTCAAGATACGGGTGCGTGGTCCATGGTCGATGATGCTCATGGCTTGGGCGTTCTCGGCAAAACCGGTCGCGGCACCCTTGAACATTTCCAACTTGATCCGAATTGCGTCGAGGTATTGGTCGGTACTTTGGGTAAGGCCTTTGGGACCTTTGGTGCGTTCGTGGCGGGGTCAAACGAACTGATCGAGTTTTTGATTCAAAAAGCGCGTCCGTATATTTATACCACGGCATTGCCGCCCGCGATTGCCGAAGCGACGCGTGCCAGTTTGAGAATAATACAAAGAGAGCCTTGGCGACGCGAAAAGCTTAGTGGATTAATCGAACGCTTTCGAAGCGGAGCTGAACAGTTGGGTTTATCGTTGTTACCGTCTTCCACACCGATTCAGCCAGTATTGGTCGGAGATAGCAAAGCCGCGTTGTCGCTGGGACAAAGTTTGCAACGGCAAGGTGTATTGGTCACGCCCATTCGTCCGCCTACGGTTCCCGAGGGTCGAGCGAGGCTCAGGGTCACATTTTCAGCCGCGCACGAGGAAGAACATGTCGATTGTTTGTTGGATGCGCTGGCGGATTCGGTTGCAGGCAAACCGAATGGGTAAGGAGCCATGCAAAATTTATGCTGAAACGATAGGCCATGGAGAGGCTGTGATCCTGGTTCACGGTTGGGGTATGCATTCCGGATTCTGGCGGGAATTTGCTGCATTGCTGGCAGCTAGCTACCGGGTAACCAGTTTGGATTTGCCTGGACACGGGCGCAGCGAGATGATCGATGAATTTAGTTTATCCGAGGTCGCCAATGCATTGGTCAAAGTGAGCCCGGAAAAGGCGCATTGGATCGGTTGGTCGTTGGGCGCGTCCATCGTGCTGCAACTTGCGGCTTTGTATCCGGAGCGCGTTCACACGCTAAGTCTGATTGCAGGCAATCCAAAATTTACTAAGGTTGACGACTGGCATAGTGGATTGGAAATAAAGGAGCTGGATCTTTTTCACGATAATTTGAAACAAAACTTTCAGACCACGTTGTTACGATTTCTTAAATTACAAACCCGGGATATGGCTGGGTCCAAGGCGGCCTTCCAAACCTTGCGGGATCGCCTGAATGAACGCGAATCTCCACACGCACGGGCTTTGTCGGCTGGGGTCGAAATTTTAAAAACCGCCGACCTGCGTGGTGTAATGGCCCAATTGAAACACCCGTTGTTGATTTTGCTGGGTACGGAAGATTCTTTGGTTCCGGTGGGCGCCGGTAACGCCATGAAAAATTTGTGCCCTTCAGCACAACTATCGATTATAGACAAAGCCGGGCATATCCCCTTTATCTCGCATATTGACCAGACTTTAGCCAGTGTGTCCGAATTTTTGCGAGAACATCCCATTAGGTCAACCCAATGAGTCTGGATCATGGGCTGATGGTTTCGCGACTGGACAAACGCAAAGTGAGGACCTCTTTTGGACGTGCAGCGTTAAACTATGACGACTTCGCGGCGCTGCAACGCAGGATAGGAGATGCTTTATTTGACTGTCTCGGAACGCAGAGTTTGACGGGGGCGTCAACAGCGTTGGATCTGGGTGCGGGAACCGGCTATTGCAGCCGGCGATTGGTTGGATTGAGTGATTCGGTAATCGCACTGGATATTGCTTCCGCCATGCTGACGCTTTCCAATGGATATTCGAATCCGAATATTTTTCATGTTTGCGGCGATGCGGAATTGATACCGTTGGCTGACCGCAGTGTGGACTTAGTATTCTCAAACTTGGCGATTCAGTGGTGTATGGACTTGGATCAGCTTTTTGGTGAAATATATCGGGTATTGAGTCCCGGCGGAATTTTAGTCTTTAGTAGTTTTGGCCCCGATACACTAAACGAACTTAAAGCTGCGTGGACCAGGGTTGACGATTACAGTCATGTGAATAGCTTTTATCCTCCTGCGCTTATAAGTAGAGCAATGCAGCGAACCGGTCTAACCGGGAGTAACTTGGAGCGGAAAGCCTTGTCTATTTCGTACGACAGCGTGTTGCACCTAATGGGGGAACTCAAAGCGATTGGCGCGCACAACGTGACGCATGGACGCCCGCGTGGTTTGACCGGAAAACAAAAGATTGCCCGGATGATTTCCGCGTATGAAAATTTAATGCCCGGCGCGGAAATATTTGCGACTTTCGATGTTTTGTACGGTAGGGCAAGGCGGCCGGGTTTGGACTGTTAACTCGTAGTCCTCTCAGTCAGAAAACTTTCGTGAAAACAAAAATCTGCTTGATTATCTTGCCCTCTTACATGAAATCAGCACAAGTATGACACGATCAAAAGGGCTGTTTATCACGGGGACGGATACCAACGTAGGGAAAACCTGGGTCAGCATCGGTTTGCTGGAGTGGTTTAAATACCGGGGCAAAAGCGCTTTGGCGATGAAACCCGTCGCGTCCGGATGTACGATGAGATCCGGGCAGTTGCAAAATGAAGATGCGCTATTGTTGCAACAGCATGCCTCGTTTGAGGTTGATTATGAGCTGGTCAATCCCTACGCATTTGAGATGGCCATCGCGCCGCATATAGCCGCCGATAGGGTTGGATGTACGATAGATTTGGAGGTTATCCTTCAACGTTACCGAATACTGGCTCAGCAGGCCGACTTGATTATTGTAGAAGGAGTTGGTGGTTGGGAGACGCCTTTGTCTGACGAATTCGGCGTTGAAGAACTAGCTAAACGGTTGCAGTTGCCGGTTATGCTGGTTGTGGGTTTGCGCTTGGGCTGCCTCAACCACGCCTTGCTTACTTGTGCGGCACTGCAAAGATCGGGTTGCGCGGTAATTGGTTGGGTGGCGAATCAGATTGATCCGGGGTTTAAGTGTTTGGAAGAAAATGTTGCCACATTGCGCGCAAATCTATCGATGCCAATGCTGGCGATGCTTCCGTATAACGAGGCGTTAGACCCAACAGGTTTTTCCTTAGCGTTGGAGCAAGGCGGC
>CAZVFR010000127.1:0-9751 GCA_964626505.1 uncultured Methylococcaceae bacterium | reverse complement strand
GCCTGCGTGACAACGATATCCAACACACATTCGAACTGATTGAAATTGACCTCCTGCGGCACCAATCCGATGCAGCTCTTGGCCGCTTCGCGTTCTGAATCCAGATCATGCCCAAATACCGATACCGAACCGCCAGTCTTATTGATTAAGGAGCTCACGATGCCAATTGCGGTGGATTTTCCAGCCCCGTTCGGCCCCAGCAACGCAAAAAAGTCTCCGGCTTCAACGTCCATATCGATACCGCCAAGCGCCTCAACCCCATTACGGTATTTTTTCTTAAGTCCTCTGATCGATAGTGCCTTCATACCGCATTAATGTAAAATAAGTTCCGTTGCATAGGGATCAGTCCAAAATCACGCTTTTATCTCTAACTTCTAATTTTGCAGTTTACCAGAATCGCTCGCCGGAGGTCTTAGACTTGATCAACAAACTGCTTCACAAGTTATCGGCCCTCCACAACTCTAGAACGACAGTAGCTTAGGATGTGGAATAAGCCCCCCGAAATCGTCGCCGCAATAGACCTGGGCTCGAATAGCTTTCACATGATCGTCGCGAAACTCAGCGACGGACACCTCCAAACCATCGACCGAATGAAAGAAACCGTCAGGCTCGCTGCCGGTTTAGACGAGCGCAAGTGTATCAAACAAGAGATGCAAATTCGCGCTCTGGACTGCCTGGAACGATTTGGTCAACGGGTTCGAGAATTGCCACTGGGGAGCGTGCGTGCGGTCGGAACCAACACCTTGCGCAGCGCCCGTGAAGCATCCGGCTTTCTACACAATGCAGAAACCGCGCTCGGCCACCCGATTGATATTATTTCAGGTATAGAAGAAGCCCGGTTGATTTATCTTGGGGTTGCACAAAGCTTGGCACCAGTCGAATTGCGCCGCTTGGTTATGGATATCGGGGGAGGCAGTACGGAATTCATTATCGGTACCGGATCAACGCC
This sequence comes from uncultured Methylococcaceae bacterium, assembly GCA_964626505.1. Classification (GTDB taxonomy): domain Bacteria; phylum Pseudomonadota; class Gammaproteobacteria; order Methylococcales; family UBA1147; genus CAZUGA01. The sequence goes on along the minus strand of CAZVFR010000127.1, from coordinate 8,802 downwards.
ACTGCATAAAGAAAGTCTACACATGGGCTGCGTCTCCATGAGCTTGACGCATTTTCCCAATGGAAAAATCAGCGCTAAACGCATGAAACGGGCCATTCTGGCCGCCAAGCAGGAATTGGAACCCATTACCCACAATTTTTCCAAATCCGAATGGCAGCACGCGGTTGGTGCCTCTGGAACGCTGCGCGCAATCAGTAGAGTACTGGACGCAATGAAATGGAGCAAGAATGGCATCACCGTGGAGGGTTTGAAACGCTTAGTCACAGCGGTAGTCGATGCAGGCCATACGGACCGCTTGGAGCTGCCCGAATTAAACGCCAACCGCGCGGAAGTATTCCCGGGCGGTGTCGCGATCGCGTACGCAACGTTTAAATCTCTGGGCATCGATACCATGCGGGTTGCCGACGGCGCACTAAGAGAGGGATTACTGTACGATTTGATGGGGCGTATTTATCACGACGATATCCGGGTGCACAGCGTTAATAAGCTTGCCGAGCGCTATCAATATGATCGGGACCACGCAAACCGAATCATTCAAACCATAGAGTCCTGCCTGGAACAAATCGAGCCGCCCCCAGGTTTAACCCGGAAGACGGCGCAGCAATGGTTGGATTGGGCTACTCGGCTACACGAGATAGGCATCGCGATCGCGCACAGCCAACACCAAAAGCACGGCGCATATATCATCGAACATGCGGATATCGCCGGGTTTTCTCGTCAAGATCAAAAATTGCTCGCAACCTTGGTCCGGCTTCACCGCAGAAAATTTGTCGATAAACAGTTTAACGACCTTGCGCAACCCTGGAATACCGCGGCCCGAACTCTGTCGATTATATTACGCTTGGCGATCCTGCTAAACCGAAGCCGTCACGTCGACTCGACCCCACAATTCAAACTAAGTTTGAACAAAAAACGCATGGACATCCGCTTTGAAAAAAATTGGCTGGCCGATAACCCATTAACCCAGGCAGATCTAGCACAAGAAGCAAGCTACCTGGAAACAGCGGGTATCAAATTGAAATTCGAATAGCAGTATTTCTTCAAAGTCAACGCCACAGAATTTCTAAGTCGAATTATCCATCCGCCTCACTCGCATCTGATTCACCCATTTGCTGGGTTTGATTCGCCGTCTTCGTCCGATTCTGCCACATCAGGCTCGTCTACATCAGCAGCCACATCTGAATTCTCGCTTGTTTTTTCTTTGGAGATTGACCAATAAATGAAGCCAAACAAACCCGCTACAATTAGCAGACCCAGGAACGGAAACGAGCTGCCCGAAGTCGAAACACCGGGTTTATTAGATCCTGAAGACCTTGCCTTTTTAGCTTTAGATGCAGGTTTCGGTTGTGACACCGGCATTTTATTGATCGCATCGAGATCTTGAAACACAATAACCGGCTCAAAATACGCTGCGGGGTAACGATCGTCTTTTCCGCTCTCCGTACTGTCGGACTCTGCTTGCGAATCGTCTACGGTCGCCTCAGACTCGGCGGCCTTCACATCGGACGAAACAAGTTCCGGATCCTGGTAGGTAATGATGGGTTCGAAATAGGCCGCGGGATAGTCGGAATTCTCACCCGCCTGGGCTTGAATGCCGAACAAGGCCAAAACCAGCAAAGTCGAAATTTTTAATTGTAATTGTTGCATGACAGTACCCTTGATACAGTTTTAAAAATTGGCAGCCATTTCAGTGACCACCAGCCCATGATTCCGTTAGCAATCCCCAAAAGTGCCCCGTATGATTACCCAAATTTAATCGAATTGGAAGGATAATCGGCTCCTCGCGACACTCACTTACGCAATTCTTCCAACAATTGACTCTGAGCTTTGAATCCAGGTTCCTGGTCAGCGGCGATTTTGCTGTAAGTACCGTCGCTCTGCAATATCCATGCGTTGCCGGTATCCTGTAAATAAAGTTCCAAGTCGTGCAGTATGCGCACCTGGTGCTTACTGCTCTCGATCGGAAAGCAAACCTCTACGCGCTTAAACATATTTCGTTCCATCACATCGGCGCTAGAAGCAAATATCTCAGAATTGCCGCTGTTTTCAAAATAAAAAACCCGCGTGTGCTCCAGAAAACGTCCAATTATGGATCTGACCTCTATATTCTCTGAAAAGCCTTTGATACCCGGTCTGAGACAGCAGATTCCACGCACAATCAGCTTAACTTCCACGCCCGCTTTGGACGCTCGAATCAGTGCTTTAATTGCTTCAGATTCAACCAGTGAATTAATTTTAAATATGATGCGCGCCGGCTTGCCTTTTTCGGCGTTTACCCTCTCCCGCTCAATTTTTTTCAATAACGCATTGTGCAAGGTGAACGGCGATTGCAACAACTTCTTCAACTTTCTGAGTTTTCCCAAACTGGTCAACTGCACAAATACCCGGTGCACGTCATCGGCCAATTCCTTATTGCAGCTAAACAAACCGTAATCCGTATATAAGCGGGCTGTTTCCGGGTGGTAATTCCCGGTGCCCAGATGGATATAGTTGACCAACTTTTTAGTTTCCCTGCGTACAATCAGGAGCATCTTCGCGTGAGTTTTATAGCCCACAACGCCATAAACCACATGTACGGCTGCCTCGTGTAACCGAGTCGCCAGCGAAATATTTTCTTTTTCATCGAAGCGCGCGCGCAGTTCGATAACCACCGTAACTTCCTTACCCGCCCGGGATGCCGCGACCAATGCATCGATAACCGGTGATTTTGGCCCTGTTCGGTATAACGTTTGTTTTATAGCCAAAACATCTGGATCAACCGCCGCCTGACGTAAGAACTCAATGACTGGAGTGAATGCCTCAAACGGATGGTGTAAAACGATATCCTGTTTACGAATCGCTTTAAAAATATCTTTTTTTCCAGCTAACGTGCTCGGAGTGCCCGGAGTGAATGGAACGACTTTCAAATCCGGTCTGTCGATCAAAGCGTAAATTTGCTGCATCCGCGCAAGATTGACAGGCCCTTCGACCACGTATAAACGGTCCGATGTCATGCCGAACTGGGTCAAAAGGAAATTGATGGTTTCTTCGGGACAATTTTCGGCAATTTCGAGGCGCACCTCATCACCGTAGTTGCGCATTGCGAGTTCGCCTTCAACCGCTAACAACAAATCGTCAATCTCTTCCTCGCGTACGAACAAATCGCTGTTGCGGGTGACCCTGAACTGGTGACAACCTTTTACTTTAATCCCTTGAAAAATTTCATCGACAAATGCATGAATGATCGAAGACAGAAACACAAAATCATTCGGACCGCTTTCGGTCTCTTGCGCGGGCAATTGAACGATTCTAGGCAAAGCCCGAGGTGCTGGCAATATCGCGCGCTCCATATTTCTACCGAAGGCATCTTTGCCCGTCAACGAAATCATGAAGGTCAAACCTTTGTTCAGAATACTCGGAAACGGGTGTGCCGGGTCCAATCCCAGAGGACTCAGAACAGGTAATAACTGTTCTTCAAAATATTCATGTAACCAAAGCTGCTGAGCCTCACTCCAATTTGAGCGTCTAATGAAGCGAATATCTTGTTGTTCGAGCAAAGGCAAAAGGATCTCGTTCAATACCCGGTATTGCTCTGTAACCAACTCATGGGCTCTGGTGCTGATCGCCGCGAGCACTTCCGTAGGGCTCAGATTATCCGGCTCGGGTTGAGTTGTGCCAAGCTCGGCCTTTTGAATTACCCCGGCAACGCGTATTTCGAAAAATTCGTCCAGATTCGAACACGAGATGCACAGATACTTAAGCCGTTCGAGTAACGGAACCTGGTCGTTCTTAGCTTGTTCGAGTACACGGCAATTGAACTCAAGCAGGCTGAGTTCACGGTTTATAAAGAGTTCAGGCTTATCCAGTTCGTTGTCGTCCATCAGGGTTTATTTCTTTTTCGATTTTTTACTCTTCGTCGATTTACTCTTCTTGGTTTTATTATCGAATTTTTTCATTCAGGCTAGAACGTACAAATCGCTTCGCCACCGTGTTCGATCCAACCGTGTATCATACGTTTGGTAGTAAAACCGCTTGCGCAACGGCCGTCGCAAGTGATCACGATCATACCACCACGCCCGTTGACCTTGTCCGTCAAATATTGAATCGCACTGTCCGCGGCCTGTTTGGCATCGAGTTGCAGAAAATCGATTGAATCGGAGATTCTCTTCGCTAGGACTGTGCGCATAAAATCTTCCCCGTAACCCGTCGTGGACACGGCGCAGGTTTCATTGTCCGCATAGACACCGGCGCCAATAAGCGGCGAATCACCGACACGCCCCTGGCGTTTGTTAACAATTCCTCCCGTAGATGTAGCCGCAGCCAAGTTGCCGAATCTATCCCTTGCAATCGCACCGACGGTGCCGTATTTCTCTTCCTGTATGGCAACGACTTCATCATGATCAAGCATGATCTGATGCCTTTCACGTGCTTCTTTAAACTGCTCGAGTCGGTCCTCTGTCAGAAAGTAGGCCTCTTCCGTTTGCGCCACGCCACAATGATCGGCGAACCGCATAGCGCCTTCACCAACGAGCATGACGTGCTCGCTGCGCGCTAGAACCAATCGCGCCAGTAAATGGGATTAGCAATATTGTGGATACCAGCCACGGCGCCCGCGGATAGGTTGCGGCCATCCATGAGGGCGGCGTCCATTTCGATTTTGCCAAACTCGTTCAAAACCGAACCGCACCCAGCATTAAACAGGGGGTCATCTTCGAGAAGTGAGCAGCAAGATTCAGCCGCTTCGAGTGCGCTGCCGCCGTGTATGTTGCTTCGTACCTTAGGCTACATACGATACCGCAAATGATCTTCCAATTCCATGTGTCTGATAGCTGGGGGAATTGTATTGATTAGCGCGCACCATGCTGGAGCAACTAGACAAGCGCATGCATTAGTTTGGGGCGTTTTTGAACGGGTTTGTTTATTCGAGAAACGCTAATGGCAGGTCGCTCGGTGCATTTCGACATCCATTTGCCGACTGTAGTGCGGATGGTACGCAGGGCTATGCTACGATACGAGCATTTCCCAACATGAATGCAACGATCCAAGACCCAAACATTCCGCCAACCGTGACTGGATGGGTGGTGTTTCTGCGTAAAGTTAAACTACGGTATACTCGCCTTATCGCACCCCGATGTGTAAACAATAACAACCAGGGTAAGCCCCATGCTTGAGAAATGGACTGGACTCACACAAGACAATAAGGTCAAGCTTATCATCGTTGTGCTTGGCGCGGTGTTCGGAGTTCCGGGTTATCATGCGAGTTCAAAGCGAAACCAAAACCCAGTCATCGACGCCTCTGGCACAGAAAAGCCCACTATTCACGCAAGGCAATCACAGGGTCGCAGAAACTGTCTGACTTAGCTGAAATCGCCAAGTACAAGCAAATACCCGCAACCCCGTGGGTCTAAGAAATCACGGATCAACGCGCAACGATTCGACCATCGCCCAACAATGCCCTACGGTATTGATATCCGCCGCACCTAGCTGCTGAAGCCAGTTTGTACCCGAGGGGGTCAGATTTTCGTCCAGCGTAGTGTTCGCGCAAGAGCAGGCCACTTGGTCAAGATAAATACCCAAGCTACCCAGAGCATGCTGTGGCAAAATTCCAAAAACCGCAAACAAGCTAGGATCGAATAGCGCCGATGTTGCATTGGCTTTTATGTCTTGAACATATTCCAAGGCATTTTCAACATCTACCCGCGATCCTAATCGGTTTATATGACCGCCAATGAATGTCTCAAACTCAAAACCCAGCACTATATCGTGCGCTTCTATATAGAGCGGTACATCATCGGCCAATGCCAAATCATTGAACGGCGCCCAACCCGGAAAAATCACATCCACCAACATCAAAACTTTTTGTTTGGGTGCATAGACAAAGATGTTACCTGGCTCATGCACCGGACCATGATACGAAAGTTTCAATTTTTGACCGCCCAATCGCACGGTCAGTCTTTTATTAAACGTTTTGTTGGGTAATGGGGGCGGTAAAGCGCCGGAACCTGGCAGAAACTGAATCTTATTATCAGTGGCTCGCGCTATTCGTCTCTTGGTCTCCTTATGAGCAATGACTTGAACGTTAGGGAATGCGTCTTTAACAAGGCTGGCGGCACCAATATGATCCAGCGGCGAATGACTGTAAATCATTTTTTTAATGGCTTTACCCTGTGTTTCCGGGACGCTGTAGATAACGTCCAGGAGGCTCACCGAACTCGCAGGATTTACAGGATTAAAACCGATCGAAGGTGGCGCGTCGACCAAGATTATGCCTTCCCCGGAAACCAAAAACATGGCTTGAAAAGCACCATCCGTCATATAAAACAACCCGTCTTTTAGCTCCTCCACATGGTAGAAACCACCACTGAATTCGCCTTTGAACGGATCCGGGATCGCTTGGGCATTATCGGGTATCTCTAGCGTGACCGGCACATGCGCATCGCAGGTCGAGGTTCCCTCTGGCAAGACGCCATGATCGGTACGATACGCAAACGCATTTGCCGATACCAGAATAATACAAAGTGTGACACCCACCCGAATAAGTGGGTTCAAATTAAGTTCCATTTTCTACTCCTTCCCTTATTGGTTAGTAGCAAGCTGGCGACCAACAAACCACTTAGTCATTTACGGCCCAATATTCCACCAGGCCCATATTTGAGCAATATTGCCCTCACCAAACAGTTGCAGTCTTTGCAACAAATGAACGCAGATATTCCGGTGGCAATCAGGCCACGAACTTGATTTCACACAGAAATGCACCACTGCAATTTTATCGATCCACTGTACTACTCCACAATGACTCGAAACAGCATCGAACTATGCATCTCCGCTGGGTACTCCGTCCAGATTACATTAGACGGAGTACTAGTATCCGGCAAATTCGCCACGGATTCCATGTATATATTCCACGACATTCGTGCGCACTAATCACTAGATTTAGTCAGCTTTATCTTTAGCATCTACTCGAAATTCTCACCAGAAGGCAAGATGATCGATCAGAGATAGGTTTTCACCAGGCGTTTTCTTGGCGCAGTTACGTAGCCAATTATCGTTGGTTACAGTTTTCTTTCGGTAATCTTGCGACACTCCAATTCAATGTTATTAAAGCGGCAGTGATGCCCTTCCGCTGATTCCTGACATTCCATTACGCCTGGATTCTTAGTTTTGTGAAGAACCCAACCATATGCGATTCTCCGACAGGCATCCTTAGAATAGAAATTGACTTCATATTTAACTTTTTTCTCCGCGGAGGCTCGATCTTTTTTCCAGTCTGTATAGGGCAGCTCACGTTTTATAGTTTGGTAGTTATATTTCGGCTCTGCCAACGGAGGTTTGCAGCTTGCAAGAACAACTAGAAAACAGACGAAAATAATTTTTTTCATATAATCCTCTTTTTTCGCAACACTGAATTTCAGTGTCTGATCGTTAATAAACCTTCTCGATGTGCTTGTCGGCAGAATCCAAAAGTGTTACTGCATGGATGTCTAACAGCTTCATTGGCTTGAACCCTGGCATCAAGCTGGCGTGCTATGCCAAATCCATGCAATCTGAACAGGTACGGAACCCAAAAGGCCACTAAAGACGCTGCTCTATACTTAAGCACTTGGTGGCATCCAGTCATTTTTCAAATATTCTACACACTTTTCTTAAAATTTCGACTTATGCGCACACCGTGCCAGAAAATCTTCACACGATTGACAATTCACGGCACCTTTAGTACTTTCCATTGTAAAGATGATGCATATTTTTCCTATCCTGAGGTCCACATGAAAAGAACTATAAATCAACGGCTTTGCATAATATCAATTCTGACAGTTGCGTTGACCACACAGTTAGCCATGGCGGAGACTCCTGAAGGGCAGGATGAATTGCGTATCTATACGGGGGCGCCAAAGACAAACGGTGAATCGTTTGTCTCAATATCCGGACGGTGGATGACAAGCGACGAGCTGCAAAGCGGATTTACGGCATTGACATTCGTCAATGGCCCGGATCGGCCCAAACCCGATAGCGCGGCCTCGATGGCCCGAAAGATTGCAAAATCCGTTAAACGAGGGATGGCGTATTTAAGGACTTCTCTTCGGGGTATCACTGCCAATGCCACAAAAGACACGGAGAAGCCCCAATATGTGATAAAAAACAAAAAGGGTATTTCTCTTTCAAGCATAATCATCCGAGATTTCTCCAGCGAAAAATTTACCGCTGAGATCGGGGCAAAATCGTTTTCCAGCCATGGTGTGCAAATCGGGTGGGATTTTGCTGAAGCAGCTTCGATAGCTCAAGCCCCGGTTAATTACTCGGGGCCAGGAAAGACATTCCGTGCTGGAGGCGGTGGAATCGAAATTTCGATTGGGGACGAAAAGCCGGTCAAGATCGATACAGCCAACAAAACCACGGAACAAATCGAGAAGAGCATTGCCGCCAAGCTGGGCGGTAAATTCAGTTCTTCTTCATTATTTCCCGTCACCACCGAAAAGCGAGACAGAAAAAACATCAAGCCATTCGATGGCGGTGAAGTCCATCTGAAGGGTATTTCAGCCAAATCATTTACCATCAATGTGAAAGATACCAGCATCGGCATAATTACAAAATACAAATTCAGGGAAAGCGCAAAAAAATCCAGCTGGTTTTAGAGGCTGTCTGGTTAAAATGTATTGCAGCGAAAACGTTCCAGAATGAGGCCATTTTATCGATTATCTGATGAAATACATCCTTGTATTTCACCCTGTTAGGGTCGCTGCGCGGTCCTAATTAGCTCCAGGCTAATTAGTGAGGCGAATAGTTGACCTATTTAACGAGAATAATCGGAAAAATGGGCCATTTTGG
>CAZVFR010000126.1:0-9891 GCA_964626505.1 uncultured Methylococcaceae bacterium | reverse complement strand
GGTCAGCCGCGCTACCGTCAACTTCCGGTGCTTGGACTTGCGGAACAGGTTTAAACAAATGCAAATCCGCAGGCAGTTGCTCTACAGTTACCGGCGCGTGTTTGTTAACTGTGCTGGATGTTTCAGTCTGTTTGCTTTGCGTTTTTGAAGATAGTTGCTTGGCAACATCGACACTATCGGCACTACGCTCGATTATCGTCTGCGCGAATAGTCCTGAAGCACCTACAAGAACCATAGCGCAGCACACAGCTAGCCGTAACAAACCGCTCATTTAAAAATCCCGATACGCCGCGATACGGCTCAGTAGGACCAAACTAGCTGAGTAATAATCCTGCTTGCCGGTCACCGAAAGTTCGGATTTTATTCCCCGCCTGCCCGCTGTGTAAAAAACTAAATTCCTGACCGCTATAACGCCATCTGAAGCGGGATACGAATCGATACTGTCATCCATCAGGTTGGTCCAGGAAGGAACAAAATCCGGGTAACTGTTCCAATATTTCAGAAACGGTGCAAGATTGGCCGCATTATCCTTGTTTGCCCAGACCAGATACAACGGGATTCGTACTGCGTTATAGCCAAATAACGGGGGCTTAATCGTATCGATAGACAGATCATCGCCCAACACCAACCAATCCGGGGGCAATCCCCAGCGGCCAAACCGAGCTTGAGCCAATAACTCATCACCGCTCTGGATCAATGCCTGCCAGATCGGAGAGCCGTCCGTCCGCGCAAAATATTTAAATGCCGGGTATATCCAGTGGGACAAGTTAATGGTATAACGTTGTTCTTTTTCAAAACCCTGAGCTCCGGGAAGCAATACGGTAGTGCCGCGCCAACGCCGGGTGAGTTTAGACTTAATATCGGTCAGTATGGCCGTCGCGGATTTTCCGTACTCGGGCTTGTTCCAACGTTGGTCCGCGATACTCAGCGCCCAGGCGATTAAAATATCGCCATCGCTCGCGTTGTTCCGATCTTCGTCGCTAAGTGCGAGTCCGGGGCTCCGCCGCCATATAAACAGATGATCACTACGAACCTGCAGATTATTTTGCGTCCAGTGCCAAATCGTCTCGAATCGTGTTTGATCACCCGCCGCAAGTGACAATAGCAATCCATATCCCTGTCCTTCCGAATGCGAAACCCCGCCATTTCCAGTATCAATAACGCGACCATCGTCCGCCACAAAGCGCTGGCGATAAACATCCCAATCCGACGGTGAAAACCGCTGTGGTTGGCGCCCACACGATAGCAGGGAAAAGCTTAAAACCACACAAACTGTCCATCTAGCCAGCATGTCTCACCACAACGATCAGATCTTTCCCAATCCCAGGCTCAATTTCTTACAAGGCCCAAACCCGCATTTCTCACCAGAGTGACAAGCCCTCGCTTGATCTTTGTTTTCACAAGGATTTTTCTGCCCTCTGAAAGACAGTCCGTATTCCGCTCAGTCAGAAAATCCCTTGTGAAAACAAATCGCTGCGCGATCATCTTGCCCTCTGGTGAGAAATGCGGGCTAGCCGTTCGGATCACGATTCAAGTTCTTTGACGTTCGGATGATGCTTGTTTTTGAATCGGTTTAACAAAACATGCGTCAACCAGGCGAACAACAACAGCAAGACCATGACAAACACAACCCATCCCAAAGGGTGGCGCGAGAAATAGTAAGCCAATTTAGACCGCTGTGTGGTTTCGCCGACAAAAAACTCGGCATCGGATTGTTGCCAGACCAAAGAATTGAAATCATCCTTCCATACCACTATATCCCCTTGCAACTGCGACCAAACCTCGGGCGCCACCAAGGTTTTGATCCTCTGGTAAAACGTTTCAGGCTGTTGTTGGTGGGTGATGGCCAAAATCATTCTATCGCTATGCAAAGGCGATTGGTAAGCCATTGCCAAAGCATAGTCGCCTAATCCGCCGGTTTGGACGCTCCACAAACTTTTAGCTTGCATCTTGGTGGGTCCTTTGGTCGCCGGCTCGCCCAATAATGTCGCCAGCCATTGCTCCCAGAACGGCGTGGTTTCTCTTGTAGAAGACGATTGTAAGGGGTACACAAACTGGTTCTCAGCAGCATCCAAAGCTATCGGCGCACCGGCCGATAGTTCCGCTTGCATAGCTTGTCCATCGCCGATAACAACCAGGTGCAAATCCTTGCGAATGGGCTGGAACGACAAGCTGGCCCGGTATAGCGGTAAACCGCTCAATTGCGCCAACTTTGCGGTAATCTGCCAAGCCGCAAGCACCGATTGGGGCGACTTATCCAACAGCTGAACACCCGTTTCCGAGCCATCCGCCACGCGGCTAAACGGAAACCCGGTACGCTCGAAAAGTTTCAAATCAGGTAGTTGCACATAATGATCCGCGGGTGGAAAGAAGATCGTCGAGTCGTCGAACAGGCTGAATACCAGATTTTTGTTCTGGCGGTATAAACATTCGCCGGTTTCCAATGGCGTAAGTACCGGATGAAATGCCAACGTATTATCACCGGGCTGGAACGAGCGTAGTGGAAGAACCATTCGGTAGCCCTGGTAGTGCGCGCCATTGATTTGGTGCAAATGGATGGCCTGTTGAAATACGCCATTCAAGCTTATGTTGAGAGTCGAGTCCCTGCGCATCGCAGCGCCGTAGGCCAGATGTAATTGCAACACGACCTCAGAGTCTTCGCGTGCATAAAGATCAGGAGGCAACTTCAACGCCAAATGTATAGCACTGTCCTGTCCTTCGCTAATACTGGTGGTGTGCAAACCAAGCTGCGCAAAAGAATAAGTCGTATCCGGTTGGATTAGACCCGCAAGTTGGTAAGCCTTGGGCGTCGGTTGCTCGAATTTCTTGATAAGCGTATCCGCTGTATCCGGAAACGGAAACGTAATCGATGCGAACGTCTTAGCCGCAACCGCTACTTCCGCATCGTTAACTCCGGACACGACCAACAAAAAACGCCTTGTGTCACTCTTCAGCGGAAAAATACCCAAGTACGGCCCGGAGATGCGCTCGCTGATTTCGCGGTCCAAATACGCTTCTATATCGGCGTGTTTCCCTACGATGACCGTATCCAGTCCAGCCCCGGAAAGGTGATCGACAGCCACACCCGGTACCGCGTTAAGACTTTCCGTGATATCAGCGACACCTTGTTCTATTTCGAAGGGTACGTGTTGCAATCGCAGGGCCACGCCTTGAGCTATCAACGCACCCCATTCTAGATCCTGAGTCTTAAATTCCGTTTGCGGTCGAAGAATTTTAATCGTGTAAGCGGGTAGCTTGTCATCAATGTAATACGGAATCGACGCCAAAGTTGGCGTTTTAGAACGCGGACTTACGTCAAACGCAAGTTGCGACTTGATTGGATCAACTTCGGTCCAAAGTTCAGGTGCATCGGGTACCTCGCATTCGTCCTCGGTATAATGCTGTGCAGCCGCAAAGCGCAACTGGTTGTAGCCCACAATCAATTTATCCGTAGGCAAAACGATATCCGCAAACGTGCGTGGATTATCCGGATCCAGCTTGATCTGAGCGACAACCGTCTTATTTAATCGAACAGTCAACTGAGACCTGGATTGGATCAAGGCGTTAGAGTTAGTCAGCTCCAGATGCAATTTAGCGGAATTCACCGAGAAACGATCCGCCAACGGAAAAGATAGTTCGTATACCCCAGAAATATTGCGTAGCGAGATTGGCTCCTGCCAAGGCAAAAACTTAGCCAACGAATAGGTGTGCCGCAGAGTTTCATCAGGACTGGATGCAGCGGATACTCCGAACGCTGATTGGACCATGACGTACAACAGAATTGCCGGGAAGATTTTCATATTTCCTTGTATCTATGTGACTACTCAGTGAACTTAAAAAATTCCGTAATTGCTCAATTTGCCCTCAATTATATTCGAGTACAAGGGGAAAAGTTTCCATAAAATTCCATTCCCGAGCTAATCGGCTAGACATCCTGCTTTAACTTCCCTATCGAAAATATGAAGTCTAACGTTTTCGACAAGAATTGTTCCATATAAAAAACGTTCTGTAACAATTCGTTGCAAGTTAAAATAGTTCCACACGTATTTCTCGACAATAGGCAAAATGATCGCGCAGAGATCTTTTCTCACAAGGACATTTATGAGCAAGTGGAATTCAGGCTGGTTTCCGAAGACCTTGTCGAAACAAAGATCAAGCTAAGAATTGTCATTCTGGTGTGAAATGTTGGCTGATATACGGTCTGCACGTTGGAGATCCAGAATACTAACTACATGGCGGCCACATTGCCGCATCCCTGCTCCGAACAAAAACAGCATACCCGAAATAATTCCGGGATCGAAATCCTGCTGATCGGTAATTGCCCGCCATCGTCGACTGTCACCATGAACCAGCAACACGATAGATCGATATTCAGTTAAATCCTTAGGCTCGAAACGTAATCCAATGTCGGTTTGATCGCCTGCTGATAAATGGCTGACAATCGACACATGGATTCGCTCCTCAGTTTGAGTTACCGGGTGGACCAGTCTGAGAATCAATGATTGTCCTGCCAATACCGGCGCGGCGGCATCTGCTGCATCTATAACCGCGCTAGCACCGCCAACCGAAATATCCTTAATCAGAACCTTTAACGGACGACCCGAGCCATGCACCAGCTCGATCTGCGCATCAATATTGGCCGGAATCCGAGGATTTGAGCGACGTTGCCGGTGTTCATATAATGCGCCCAGACTCGCGACCAGAATAAGCATATTGAGTCCCGCCCAGAACATTGTAACGAGTGTAATCCCCCGGTCATCGACAACAACCATATAACGCCATATCCCTGCTACGAACGCAGTACCGGTAAACGCAACAAACCAATAAAACGGCCTTGCAAGCGGAGAAATATAATCGTTCTGCAGGGTCTCCGATTTGGGAGTTACGGCGAATTTGGGGGCATGAGGATTCATCAATACACCGGTGATCGCCCGCAGTGAAAACAACGATTGCATGGTCTCATACAATTCTGAAACCAGTGACCAACGAACCTTGCCGAACAAATAATCATCCGTCAACAACAGACAAATCAAATAGGGGAACGTATAGCCAAATAATTCGTTGACACTCGCGTCGTATATTTTCAAGCCAAACAAAAGGTATAAACTCGGCGCAATAAGGAAGACGACCCGCGCAAACGGAAAAAACCAGAACAGCGTATTCGAAAGATAACTGATTTTTTGCCAAATACGCAGCCCGCTTTGCCGCAACGGGTTGCGCAGGACAAAAATCTGTACCATGCCTTGCGCCCAGCGAATTCGCTGAATCATGAAGCTCGCGAAGGTTTGCGGCTGCAAGCCTGAAATCAGCGGATACTGCATATAACGCGAGCGCCACCCTTGCGCATGAATCTTGAGCGATGTTTCGGCATCTTCGGTAACTGTATCTCCGGAAAACCCAGACTCATCCAATGCTTCACGCCGGAGCACGGCGGCCGAACCGCAGAAAAACGAAGCTTCCCAAAAATCCAAACCCGGCTGAATCGCACCATAAAACATGCGGTTCTCTGACGGCATACGCGAAAAAGTTTCCAGATTTCTTTCGATCGGATCCGGCGATATAAAAAAATGTGGGGATTGCACCAGGAAAAGACGGGGATCTTCGATAAAATGTCCCACGGTTTGCTGCAATATATCCACGGTAGCCACATGATCGGCATCGAGCACTAAAATCAAATCGCCACTCACCTTGGAAAGTGCATGATTCAGGTTTCCGCACTTGGCGGAATAATTCTGTTCACGGGTTATGTACTGCGCACCGACTTGATTACACAAATCAACCAATGTTTCGTGCCGCCGTATAGCCCTGGCCGCGACTGCCTCATCAGGATCGTTTCGCTTAGCCACCGTACCGCCGTCATCCAAAAGATAAACCTTAAGTTTTTCCTTTGGATAATCAATCGCGGTTGCTGCAACCAAAGTGACCTTGACCAAATCAGGCTCTTCGTTAAATGTCGGTATTAATACATCGACGCTGGGCAACACTGATGCATCGTCAGGTAGAGCGGGCGAAGACCTGGTAATGGGTCTTGAATTAACCACGATGCTCAAAAAAAACATCGCTATACCATAAACTTCAGCCAGATATAGAGACAGTGCACCGACAAAACTGAAGAAGTCATGGTAACCCACCGTATACGTGGTGCGCCAGGTCAGATAACGCAAAACGACAAAGGCTGAGAGGCATAAAAAAGCAATCCGCAATAGCCCTGAATGGCTAAATTGCCGCAGAACCAGAAGCGCTAAGACTATCGCTGCAACCAGCTGTGACTGAGTCACTATATCAACCGGCGTTGCCGACATATAACAAATCAAGGCGGCAGCAAGAATTGTGGTATAAATTAGCAAAGAATGGGTTAAATCATTGCTTGAATGGCGATCCACCATTTACACATCCTTATTGTTGGGTTCATCAACGGGCCGCCGTTGGCACTTAGTGATGTTATCAGCCATTGCTGAGATTGCAGACTATACAAGCTGTATCGCTCCTTATAATCAGATCAGAAACAAACGATAGCAACGCATTATAATGCTTGCCGTTGGTTGGGGGAAGCGGTGCTCGATGCCTGCATTCAGTTGGATTGGCAGTACATAATCGATATTCTTTATGGCGTAATGGATGAATCTAAACTATTGGAGACCTCGATGAACCCATTGTTAAAATGCATCGTGTTCCTAAGCACGCTAATGTTAGTTTCGTGCGCAAGCCTCGATATAAAACACCCCAAAGATACTACTGGAGATTCATCGGACAGTTCCGCGGAGTGGGACAAAAACCCAGCGCAGCCTTCCGAAGAGTTGCTACCCCATACCAAGTATAAGAATGGGCAAGTCTTAAACCTTGTTCGGGCAATGGAAGGCGGTGCTTGCAAGGATGACGAACGCGGCGCAAAAGGGGTATTCCTGGTTTACGCAAACCCAGACGATATCGAGCGCATCAAAAAAGAACAAGGTGATGATGTATTTGGCCGGTTCGAACGACAAATCAGAGATTTTTCCTTAGTTAGCTTTCAAAAAGCCGTTACGGAAAGCAACTTGGGCGTGGATCCATTTGCACTAGATGCCAATGATGCACAACGCAAAGCGGCCGACGAACTCGCCGAAAAATTTAGCCGGAATATCGCAGACACGATCGAAGAATTTAGCCGTACTACCACACTCAATATTGATGTGGATCCACTTCGCCGTTCATTTGTAATTTACATCGACGGTTGCGAAGCTACGCATTTGCATGACAGCCCGTAGGCATTCATAATGAGGTGTCAAGTATCTCATCAACATCGCGCCGAAATTCTTCTGCATTCACTTGAAGTAGATTTTTCCAGCGCTGCAGCAGTGTAGTGGCATCAATGCCCTGCTTAGGAAGCGGGCGGAGTAACGCAACCGGTTTCCCTGAACGAGTGACCGTTAGGCATTCTCCAGCCAGCACCCTTTCGACCACATCGCCACCGTGGTTTCTCAGTTCTCTAATAGATACTTTAGTCATAGAGGTAGCGTATTACGAGTGAGACAATTTCTCAACCTTCTAACAGGCGTTGGCTAAATGGTGACCTTTATCTACCTTCCGCTTATTACATATCCCACACATATTCCATACAAAACATGTCAAGACCTTTTCAGGATATTTTCCCCGTTGATTTTTATGTCAACGATATGTACGATTATCGGACTTTTCTGAAGACAAAACGAAGACCGTGCAACACCCATGAACAAATATCGGGTTTACACTATTGGACATACCGTGTAGAGGGATTTATGTATGTCCAAGAAGATCAATGAAGAACTCAGCAGCTTCGGCAAACGGCTGGCCAAGCTGCGCAAGGCTGCGGGATACACTCAGCAGCAGTTGGCCGATGAGATCGGCGCAACACGTCGGATGATTGCCTACTATGAATCAGAGAGTCAGCATCCGCCCGCCAATATGCTGGTCGATCTAACCGGGGCGCTGAATATGAGTGCGGATGAATTGCTGGGTATCAAGCCTGTCGAGACCCTACCGATCAGCAGTCGGCTAGAGCGGCGGATTCGACAGATTGAGAAATTAGGGCCAAGGCCCCGCCAACAGATCACACAGCTGATCGATGCCTTTGTTGAGGCCGAGCAGCTCAAGCAGAAGGCGAATGCCTCCTGAAAACACGAGAGACGACAATGGAACAAATTGCCAATTTACATATCGAGAAGTTGCCGGAAGGCGTTTATTTAGCCACCTGCAAGGACATTCCGGGATTGCTGGCCCAGGGGCGCACGATTACCGAAACGCTGGAAATTGCCCGCGATGTCGCCAAGAAACTATTGGAGGCGCAAACCGAGCGTCACCACCATACCCAGCGGGCATCGACCCAGGATCCGTTTGATTATCCGCTGATCTTGGGCACCTGTTGTTTGTCTGGTATTCGATCCATTTCTGTGTCCCCCAAAATCTGTCAAGACCATTATGGTGTGCTATTATAGTCTTCTATAATATCTATTTGTCAACCACTAAAATATACCAGGGGGTACAGTATGGAGGTTATTAGCTTTTCGCGGATGATTGCGATGAACTTCCCGAAACGATTGGTCACTACCCGCAAGACCCATGGTTTTACCCAACAGAGCCTGGCTGATGCCGTGAACATGCATGTTAATCAAATAAAGAAGTACGAGGCCGGTACGGCCCAACCGACCTTAGGTGCTTTGATTAAGCTGTCCCAAGTTCTCCACGTCAGCCTGGATGAAATAGTGTTCGAGGATAGCGAGCGGGGACCGGATGAGGACTTTAAGCTTCAGTTTGAAGCCGTTTCACGTATGCCACCGGAAGAAAAGAAGATCATTAAAGCCCTGCTCGAGGGGATGATCCTCAAGCATCAGACCAAGCAAATGGTCCGTAATTTGAGTGGCTAAGCTTTAGTACGCAGGATGGATGGATTATGTAGCAATGCAAAACTTAACGCTTTTTTTAATACGCTTTCTAACCTAACCAAGAAATACCTGCAATCCTTGCCCGTTGAGGACAGATCATGACAACATTAACTATTGATTTACCGGATAATCTAGCAGAGGAAGCCCAAAACGCTGGGCTACTTGCCCCGGACGCCATTGAGACAATGCTGCGCGAGACTCTGCGACGCCGTGCCGTGAACGGCCTGTTCACTGCTGCTGATAAGCTAACAGCCGCTAACTTTCCGCCCATGACGATGGAAGAGATTCAAGAAGAAGTCAACGCGGTACGCGCACGGAAAACGCAACGTGCGCCTGGTACTTGATACCAATATCATCGTATCGGGATTGATCTGGGGCGGCATACCACGCCGATTGCTTGATCTCGGTCGGGATGACCAGGTGATGTTATTCACCAGTAACGTTCTTCTTGACGAACTAGCCTATGTGTTGGAACGCGGTAAGTTTGGTGCAATGCTGGCGTCTCAAGGACTTACTCCGACCTTTCTGATGCAGCGTTACGGAATATTGACCACGCTGGTGAAACCGCAACCGATTAAGCGTACCGTGCCCAGAGATGCCGATGATGATGTAGTTATTGCCACGGCACTGGCCGCGCAAGCCGATATTATCGCGACAGGCGACAGTGATTTATTGGTGCTGCATCCCTATCAGGGGATACAAATTCTCAATGCCACTGAGGCGTTAAAACGGGTCAGAGAATAGTTAAAACGGTGGGCAAAAAAGCTTGTCCACCCTTCCTGGATTTTTCACTATCGAGCTTGGAAAAATAAATCTGTCACCTTTTTTTAATGATGCACAAAGCAAAGCGGCCGACGAACTCGCCGAAAAATTTAGCCGCAATATCGCAGACACGATCGAAGAATTTTCCCGTACAACCACACTCAATATTGCTGTGGAACCACTTCGCCGTTCATTTGTAATTTACATCGACGGTTGCGAAGCTACGCATTTG
>CAZVFR010000125.1:0-9915 GCA_964626505.1 uncultured Methylococcaceae bacterium | reverse complement strand
TTCTCAACCTCGAATTAGATCCTATAGTCAAGATCTTTAGAACCGTTTCGCCGTGACCCACTTAGACTTTCTATTGACAGGTGTTGTCACTAATGACAACATAGGGCGAAGATGGAACCTACACGTGAAATCGCATGGATCAAAGCGGCCAGGAAAGTATTTGATACCTTTCCGAGCAAGGCTCAGGAACGTATCAGTACGGCGCTGACCATTGCCGCAGGCGGCCGAAAGGCGGATATTGCCAAACTGATGAAGGGCATGGGTTCTGGTGTCTTTGAAATTGCCCTGGCTTATCGATCCGATGCTTTTCGCGTGGTTTATGCCGTTCAGATCGGTGAAGCAATTTGGGTGGTTCATGCGTTCCAGAAGAAATCCAAAACTGGTATCAAAACGCCCAAGCAGGAAATTAATCTGATCCAGTCACGCATAAAACAATTGAAGGAGCAGTTGCAATGACAGAAAAACTAGAACTGGTCCGAGGCAGCGGGAACGTTTTCCGTGATATCGGTGCCCAGGATGCCGATCTGAAACAGGCCAAAGCATTACTGTCTACTGAGATTATTGGTATCCTCGACGATGAAAAACTATCGGTACGGGCCGCGGAAAAACGTACCGGGATTGCCTATGCGGATTTTTCTCGTATCCGAAATGCCGATCTGGACCGTTTCACCATTGATCGGTTGATGATTATTGTGGCTAGATTAGGAAGGAAGGTTGAGGTGAGGGTGTGTGATCAAAATTTAGAGCCTGTTTAGCGGTTTGAAGTCGCAATATTTACCTTAAGAATTTCCAAATTCTGCCCACATTGGCGGATGATCCGATAGGTAATACCGCAGATACGCCTTGAACCTGCCTGCCCTCTGGTGAGATTCCAGGTTAATTCCTTAAAGGTTTCCCAGTCTTCAGCATGTGTTCCAAGCGTGCCAATGTTCCGTCCTGCTGCACCAAAGTCATAAATGCCTCCCGTTCAAGGTCCAATAAATCATCTTCGGTAAGGTTGTCGGTAACATCGGTGTTGCCACCACTTAGTACGAAAGTGAGTTGATCGGCAACCACGCGGTCGTATGCCGTGATTTTGCCTAAATGTTCAAAATACGCGACACTCATGTCCAACGTTGCCCTGCCTGAAGGGCCGGGAAGACTGATTTCTGTTGATTCTGGCGGCGCATAGTCTATCGCTAGAGCAAGTGCTTTGGATTTCGCGTCGGCGAGTAAACGGTCGCGATTCATGGTGATTGCGTGTTTAGCGGTCAAAAACAATTGGTCTTTGGCTTCCGCTGCCGATCCGGAAACTGTCGCGGTGCTAATTGTTTCAAAAGCCTTGGCCATTGGAGTTACTGGACCGCCAGGACGATCCTTATGGGTGTACCAGCGCTGTAGCATTTCTTTACAGCCACCCCAACCCGGGACCAACCCAACACCAACCTCCACCAGTCCCATATAAAGTTCCGCGTGCCCCTGGATGGCATCGCTATGCAGTAGAATTTCACAACCGCCACCCAAAGCCAGACCGGACGGCGCGGCGACCACGGGGAACGGTGCGTATTTTAGCGATTTGAATACGCTTTGACCTTGATTGATAATGCTTTCGACGGTATTCCACTGGGCTTGTTTAATCGCCGATATTAGTACTTTTAAGTTCGCGCCAGCGGAGAAATGTTGACCATCGTTATAAATTACCATGGCTTTGTATTTTTCTATAACCAGCGCGATGCTCTGCTTGAGTAATTCCAATAGTTCAATATTCAGCGCATTCATTTGCGTATGAAACTCAAAACAAACTACGCCGTCGCCTATATCCCACAGGCTTGCCGACGCATTTTCGATCAGTGCTTGGGTGTTGCGCTTGATGTCTTCCAGCAACAATGTACCGGGCTTTTGGGCTACGGCTGTATAGCTGCCGTTTGCTGTTTTTTGTTCCAATGTGTTTTCCGAGACCCGGTACAGTGTGCCACCGGGCATGAGTAGCGGGGCGGGTTCAACCGCTTCTTCGTGCAAGCGCTTGGTGAAGTAATCCACACCCAGCCGGTCGATTATCTCAAACGGTCCGAATTCCCAGTTGTAGCCCAGCTTCATCGCTGTATCGATGGCATTCGGATGGTCGGCTATTTCGGGGATCAGTTTGGCTGCATAGTTCAAGGTTTTGGACAAAACGCGCCAAGCGTAGCGTCCTGTCGGGTCATCGAATTCCAATAGGGCTCGTAGACCGCCTGATTTAGCTGCGGCGACACTTGCCAGTTCGGGTCTGGAGGCGGTGCGAAATTCTCCTGTATTCAGATCTATAGCTTGCTTGACCTTTCTCTGACCTGAAGGTGCCAGGCGGTAAAAGCCGGTTTTAGCCTTGCGGCCCGTGTAGCCTTTGGCCAACATTTTGCTGATGATTTCGGGTACCCGATTGACAGTGTGGAATGCGTCGTTCTTGGGCAGCAGAGCACCCATGCTGGCCATAATATGCGGCAGTAGGTCGATGCCTATCAGATCAAGTAATCCGAAGATACCGGTCTTGGGGATACCGATCGGGCGCCCCATAACCGTATCGGCTTCCTCGATAGTTAGGTCACCGTCAATCGCTTCCAATACACCGCATTGCAGCCAGTAAATCCCGATGCGGTTAGCAATAAAACCAGGTGTGTCTTTGCATTCTACGATGCCTTTTCCCAATCTAAGGTCGCCGAAATCTTCCAGTGCCTGAACGATGTGTGGGTGTGTATCGCCGCTGGCAATGATTTCCAGTAGGCCCATGTAGCGCGGTGGATTGAAAAAATGGGTGATCAGGAAGCATTGCCGAAAACTGATCGGCATATCCGCGGTTAAGGCGGCGAGCGGGATGGTCGAGGTATTCGAAGAAACAGCCGAGTCCGGTTTGCGCACGGCTTGGATCTTTTTATACAACTGCTGTTTGATGTCGACACGTTCGACGATTGCTTCGACTATCCAGTCGACTTCGGCTAATAGAGAAATATGATCGTCGATATTGCCGGTTGTGATGTGCCTTGCGTTGCGCCGGTGCATAAACGCGGCCGGGCGCGATTTTAACAGATTGGCCAAAGCCGTGTCGGCGATGATATTTCGGTTCGCCGCGCCGTCTGGGACAATGTCGAGTAGGATAACTTCGATATCCGCGTTGGCAAGGTGCGCTGCGATACGTGCGCCCATCACGCCGGCACCGATTACAGCCGCTTTGGTGATGTTCATCAGTTGCGTTCCAGCACGGTAGCGATTCCTTGGCCGCCACCGATACACTGGGCCGCCAGAGCATAGCGTTTATTTTCGCGTTGTAGCAAAGCCGCGGCCTTGCCTGTGATGCGGGCGCCGGTTGCGCCCAACGGATGTCCTAGCGCAATCGCACCGCCATCGATGTTGATTTTTTCGAGATCCAATCCGAGTTCGCGGATACACGCCAAAGATTGCGACGCGAAAGCCTCGTTTAGCTCGACGATATCGATTTCATCCGCACTCAGTTCCGCACGTTGTAATGCCTTGCGCGAAGCGGCGACCGGGCCCATGCCCATGATTTCGGGTTCACACCCTGAAACGGCGATACTTTTGATTTTGGCCAGACTCGGTAGAGAATTTTGGCGGGCGTAATCTTCACTGCATACCAGCACCGCCGCGGCTCCATCGGTTAGCGGTGATGAAGTTCCCGCTGTTACACTCCCCGATTCCTGGAATGCGGGTTTGAGCTCGGATAAAGTTTCCAGATTGGTTTCGGGTCGTATACATCCGTCTTGGTCTACGGCTTCGGTATCGGTTGCCTGAATTGGGATAATTTCATCGTGCAGTTTATTTTTTTGCTGTGCTTCGAGAGCTTTTTGCTGACTGGCCAGAGCAAATTCTTCTTGTTCCGCGCGACTAATTGCGAATTTCGATGCCACATTTTCCGCGGTTTGTCCCATACTGATGTACGCTTGGGGGTATCGTTCGTAAAGTCCGGGATGGGGCAGCGGGTTGAAGCCGGTCATAGGCACTCGCGACATGGACTCCACTCCAGCGCAGAGGAATGCATCGCCCGCGTTCATCTGTATGGCGCCGGCGGCCATATGTATGGCTTGCATGGACGATCCGCAAAACCGGTTTACGGTCACGCCGGCTACGCTCAGTGGTAAATCCGCCAGAAAAACCACTAGACGGGCTAGGTTGAAGCCTTGTTCTCCTTCGGGAAACGCGCAGCCCAATATCAGATCTTCCAGGTCATTGGCTACAACACCAGTGTTTTTTACCAGTCCACGAATCACCTGGGCTACCAGCTCGTCAGGTCTAACGCGTTGCAACGTACCTTTGTGCGCAAGGGTAAAAGGAGAGCGGTAATATCCCGCTATGATCACGTTTTTCATGAGGGTTCCATTTGCTCGCGTAGCTCGCGGCGTAAAATTTTTCCGATATTGGATTTCGGCAGTTCATCAATGAATACGATGCGCTTGGGTATTTTGTACGGCGTTAGCTTATCGCGGCAATATTCGCGTATGGCGATTTCGTCCAGACTTGGGTGTTTTTTAACAATGAATGCTTTTACGGCTTCGCCAGTATCGTCGTCCGGAATACCGATTACACCGCATTCCATTACGCCGGGGTGACTGCATATGACTGATTCTATGTCGTTGGGAAATACGTTGAAACCTGAAACTAGGATGATGTCTTTTTTTCTATCCACCAAGTAAATATACCCATCGTCCATGATTTTCGCGATGTCACCAGTCTTAAACCATCCGTCCGCGGTAAAAACATTAGCTGTTTCCTCGGGTCGGTTCCAGTAGCCCTGCATGACCTGGGGGCCACGGATGCATAATTCTCCGGTTTCGCCAAACGGAAGCTGTTCGCCGCTTTCGTCAATGATGCAACAGTCTGTAGATGAAATAGGTAGGCCGATACTGCCGTTATGTTCCTCAGCATTCAGCGGGTTAATACAAACTGCCGGCGAAGTTTCGGTCAGACCGTAGGCTTCAATTACTGTACAACCCGTTACGGCTTTCCATTTCTCGGCGACATTGCGTTGTATTGCCATGCCTCCACCTATGGTAATTTTAAGTTCGGAAAAATCCAACTCCGAAAAGCCAGGCGTATTTAGCAGATGATTGAATAGTGTATTGACACCCGGGATAGCCGTGAATCGGTTGTTGCGTAATTCTTTGACGAAGTTAGGCAGGTCGCGCGGGTTTGTGATCAGGTGAATCAGGCCGCCTATATTCATGAAAGTAAGGAAGCTCGCGGTCAGGGAAAAGATGTGATACAGAGGCAGTGATGCGATTACAATCTCTTGCCCGAACTTTGTTTCTTTACCCTTTTTAGCGCCATGGGTAATCCACTGGGTCGCCTGTTGCATGTTCGTCAACAAGTTGCCGTGAGTAAGTACCGCACTTTTGCATATGCCGGTGGTGCCGCCTGTGTATTGCAAAAATGCAATATCATTCAGCATGGTATCGACAGGAACGAAGTCATGTCGGCGGCCAGCTTGTAATGCGCGTTTAAAATCCAGTCGATTCGGGATCGAATAAGCTGGAACAAGCCGCTTTACATATTTCACCACGAAATTAACCACAACCGATTTGGGTGCGTGCAACATGTCGCCCAGGCGCGTTGTGATCACATGCGCCAAGGATGTTTTGTCGATTACGCTAGCGAGGACATGGCAAAAGTTCTCCAACACAATAATGGCTTTGGCACCGGAATCTTTGAGTTGGTGCTCCAGTTCTCGTGGCGTGTATAGTGGATTGACGTTGACCACAACCAATTCCGCGCGGAGTATAGCTAGAATTGCTACAGCGTGTTGCAAAAGGTTGGGCATCATGATCGCCACCCGCTCGCCCTTTTCTAACTCCAATTCGTGGCGCAGAAAGTTGGCCAGATAACGGCTGTATTCTTCGGCCTGTTGGTAAGTCAATACGGTTCCCATATTCGAGAACGCGGGGTTGTCGGGGTGTTTTTGGGTGACCGTCTCGAAGAAATTGGCAATAGACGTATATTCACCGGGGCCGATTTCGGCTGGTATCCCTTCCGGGTATTGTTTTAACCAGGGCTTGTCCATAGGTTAATGTATGTTGCTTAGGTGATTAAGGGTTGGGGAGTGATGGGGTAAATTCCATTTCAGGCGCCAGAGTTGAAGCGTTGCGTTCGGTCAAAAAGCTGAGTAATTTCTCTTGGGTAAAGCCAATATTGTCCATTAATATACCGTGTTTGCGCGAGTCAATGGTTACCAGTTCTTTTTGCACGGAACTCAATTTCTTGTAGATAATTTCAGCGCTTTTAGGGTCCACGGTGGGGTCATTGTCACCCTGAAGAATAAGCGTGGGACAATGCACGTCCGCTAGGCGTTTTTCCAATTCGCCGATCAGCAGGCGTAATTCGTAAAGGCCCCGCACGGGAATGTTTTGGTAGTTGATGTCAGGGTGTTCGGGGACATTTTGAAGAAAAGGTCTAACGCCTTCGTAGCTGGATAACCAGCCCACCAATTTATTGGTGCCGTGGACCAAAGGCACAAACATCATTTTCGCATCGCGGAATTTGATTGGAACAGAAACCACCGCTATTGCTTCCAGTCCGTCGGGTTGGTCTGCTGCGAGTTGCAGCGCCAATGCGCCGCCAGTAGAAAATCCAACCAACATGATTCGATCGGTATAGCCTTGCATGATTTTGTAGCAGCGTACAACCGATTCATACCACTCTTGCCACGACGTTTCTCGCAAATCCTTGGGCGATGTGCCGTGGCCTTTCAGACGGACTCCGATGGTCGTAAAGCCGTTTTGCGCCAATCGGTCCGCAAAACCTCGCACTTCTGCCGGTGATGCCAGAAATCCGTGGATCACTACAACCCCTATGCCGTTCCGATTGTGCGGCCTTATGAAAAAAGGTTGGGCGTTCTGATCGGCGGTTTCCTGATCGTTGATATCATCAAAACAAGGCTTTGCGAAATAGGCTTTGTCCCAGCGCCATGAGACAACCTCGTCATCAAAATACAGAGCAGCCAAGTCCTGGTGGCTCAACTGTTCGGCTTCGTGGAAGGCTTTTTCGGTGATGTTAGCGACCGCCTGAATGGGTGCGACTTCGTTGGAATAAACCGCGATTAGGTTCTCCGTGCGTATGGTATCGAAATCCTGATCTTCAAGCAGCTTGGGAAGAAAGCGGTAGCGATCCTGGTCGGATTCGACCAGTCCGCTGGATTCCGCCATGCGAATAAACTGCTCCAGGCGCTTGCTGTTGCCTTCTATCAGATTGCCGTATTCTTCCGGATTTTGCAGGCTTCTATGAAGGTGAATGGAGGTGACCTGTTGGACGGTTTTTACACTTAAATATAAGGCTTTGTAGAAATGTTCGCGGTTGACATTGGATTTACCGCGATTGACTAAATTCATAATGATCGAGGCTGCCAAATGACTCAGATTCACGGTCACTGTTTCGTACATATTCTCCATATACACATTACGCAGCTTCTTAGCGTTGCGTAGAATACCTTTTGCGAGAACCCTCTCGCTTTTAGTTTCGGACTCGGTGCGAAGACTAAGAATATGGCCTATGGATTTGATATTAGGGGCGAGTTGATCGATCAGCTTGTTTTCCCACCAGTGCCAGGCGTCGCCGGGTTTAACCGGTGTTCCGAGCCGGATATCCATGTCCGTATCTTTTAACAGAATATTTCCCTCGATCAGTAATTCTTCCGAATGACGACGGGTTAAGCCTTTGTTGAGTAATTCAGCGCCCTTGCGCAGAATGTTGTCATTGATGCGCATTGGGTAAAACGTAATGTTGGCCGGAATAATAACGGTAGGCCGCAACGCAGCGGTAAGCATATCCCCTAGTTTCTCGAAGTGGAATTCGCTGGCCCATTGCTGGAGCCGGTCGATGTTTCCGGCATAGTAAGTTTGTCGAATGGTTTTTTTGAATGCATCGACCCCCAAACCTAATACCGCGGCACCGGTGTGCTGTTTGCGCCGGTCCATGGAGGTGCGCGAAAAAATACTGAATTCACCCGCTGCGTCGATAACCTGGCGGTCCTTAACCATACCGCCTTCCGGGAAGATGATAACCTTACGACCACGCAATATCTGTTCGGTGAGTATCGCCAGAAGGTTTTCGTGGTCATGTGGGATTGCGCCGACCGCGCGGAGATAGTTGGATAATACAACGTCCCCCTCGAAAAATTCGCTGTGCGCAACTGAGCAGCAATAGGCGCCGGTTTCTTCGTAAATCAGATATTGGGGAATGAATGTTTCGAAGCGGGCGAAGTGGTTGAACAAGAAGATCTCACCTTGTTCAAGCTTTTCCTTTTCGGAGTGCAGTTTGACGTTAACGCTGAGGAGTTTCTTAAGTGTCCTGAATACGCGCACTGACCAATCGTAGGTTGATTGGTTTATTTCGTATTCAAAGGTAGAGGTTTGTTCCTCGGCCATGGTCTATACGATGCTAAATAATACGATCAGAATACCTAAAAGGGAGGATCATTCGCTTCCTTCTAATACCTATTAAAGATCATTGTGAGGGTTTTGGCAATGACTGTAGGATAGACTTGGAGTTGGCGCGCGAAGGGGCTGACTCAACCAGGTTTATCTACCGTAGATCTACCCTATGGCAGAAATTTTGCCGTGGAACTGTAAATTGTGTAAGTGCGCGTAATAACCACCCTTGGCGAGCAGAACCGTGTGGCTACCCATTTCAACAATTTGCCCTTTGTCCAACACGATAATCATATCGGCTTTTTCGATAGTTGAAAGCCGGTGTGCAATAATCACAGTCGTACGTCCTCGTAGCGCTCTCTCCAGTGCACTTTGAATGATACGTTCGGATTCAGTATCCAAAGCCGACGTTGCTTCGTCCAGGATTAATAAAGGCGCATCCTTCAAAAGTGCGCGTGCTATCGCCAGGCGTTGGCGCTGTCCTCCAGACAATTTGATGCCGTTTTCTCCAATCAGGGTATCCAGTCCATTGGGCAGATTGTCGATGAAATCCATAGCATTCGCCGCGGTGGCCGCCTCGATTACTTGTTCACGGCTTGCGCTGGCGAGCCCGCCGTAGGCGATGTTTTTCTCGACCGTATCGTTGAACAAAGTTATATGCTGGGTGACCAAAGCAATTTGCGCACGCAAATTTTTGAGGGTATAGCTTTTGATGTTGACATCATCGAGTAGAATTTCGCCATGTTCACAATCGTAAAATCGGGGTATCAAGCTCGCTAAGGTAGTTTTGCCGCTGCCCGATTGCCCCACCAACGCAATGGTTTGTCCGGGCTGCGCCTTAAACGAAATTTCTTTTAGTACCGGTTCTTCAGATGTATCGTAGCTGAAACTTAGATTGCGAAATTCGAGTTTACCCGTGATTCGGCTAACTTCGTGTCGGCCTTGATCGATCTCCTGGGCTTCGTCTAGAACCTCGAATACACTTTCGGCCGCCGCGATGCCCTTTTGGACGGTTGCATTGGCGCTGCTCAGTTGTTTTAGTGATCGTGGGATCAAACCAGCCGCGGTGATATAGGCAACAAATTCGCCCGCGCTGGCTTCCGTCATTAATACCAGCGCCAAGTAAATCAGGATGGATAAGGCGATGGCTACGATGAATTGCAGTAGCGGCGAATGAATCGCCATGGTTTTCATCAATTTTAACTGTTGGCGATAATTGTAGCGGCTGGCTGTTGAGAAGCGGGCTTTTTCGTATTCTTCTCCACCAAAACTGCGCACCATGCGGTGGCCGGTAACCAACTCTGACGCTACATGGGTGATATCGCCCATCGAGACTTGAATCTTCTTGCTGATGGCGCGGAATTTCTTACTTGCGTAGTTGACCAGATAACCGATCACGGGCGCAATGGCCAGGAAGATTATAGATAGCTGCCAGTTCATGTACATGAGATAGGCCAACAAGCCAAGCAGTGTTAGACCTTCGCGGACTACCACTTTGATCGCGTTGGTCGCCGCCGATGTCACCAGGTTA
>CAZVFR010000124.1:0-9922 GCA_964626505.1 uncultured Methylococcaceae bacterium | reverse complement strand
AGGTGCAGGGAACGCGGTGTCTCGTTTGTAATGGTGTCGCTGTGGGGTAACAGATTAGTGCCCGAACTTTACGCTGCCAGGGCATTCTATGCGCTGGAGGACAAGGTATTATTCAGAGTTGCCAGTATGGCTTGATAGTTGCATAACTTTAAGGTTTTCGTTGTATTGGTACCGACAGGGTGATACAGAATCATGAGTCGGTAATGCTGAATAATAATTCGTTGGTTTCACGCCATGGCACTAAACCTCCTTCAGGTTTGCGAGATCAAAGCAGCTGCCCAGCAAGTTTTCGGATTGGATGCACAGATTTGGTTGTCCGGTGCGCACTTAAGTATGCGTTCGAATAACGATATCGACCTTTATATTGAAGCTGAGATCCTAGAAAATATCGCGACGAAAAAGCGCCACTTTCTGGATTTGTTGTGGGACAGGCTGGGTGCAAAAAGTATTAACATCACGATAAGGAAATCCGCACAGCTCATAGATAAGACGCATCAAACAACCAAAGAACAAGGTGTCCGCCTTTGATACCCAAAACCAAGACGGATTAGGCCTCACATATTGCGACGGTATTCGCCGCCGACTTCGAACAAAGCCTGGGTAATTTGCCCTAGGCTGCATACTTTTACCGTTTCCATCAAAACCGCAAAACTATTGGCGTTATTCATTGCGGCCAATTTTAAGTCCTGCAATGCTTTGGGTGCTTTGTGCTCGTGATTACGTTTGAAGTCACGAAGTCGCTTAATCTGCTTTAGTCTTTCTTCCGGAGTCGAGCGGGAGACGTTCAAGTGTGGCGCCGCCTTGTTATTCTGGTTTTGAAATGTATTGACGCCAACAATAGGCAGCCTTCCGTCATGTTTACCTGT
Organism: uncultured Methylococcaceae bacterium; assembly: GCA_964626505.1. Lineage (GTDB taxonomy): Bacteria > Pseudomonadota > Gammaproteobacteria > Methylococcales > UBA1147 > CAZUGA01. The sequence goes on along the minus strand of CAZVFR010000124.1, from coordinate 9,056 downwards.
CTCATAACGCAATGATTCGTCTTGAATCTTGCTCCTCTGATAGCCGGTTTCCATAGCGCCGAGCACACCGCCGCGACTGGATAGCTGATCGAATTCCTCCAGTACGGCGGATTCTACAAGGTTGGTGAGTGCTTCATTTATGAACGAACCTTGGTTCGGGTTCTGATTTTGGGACAAGCCCCATTCGCGATTTATGATTTCTTGGATGGCTAGGGCTTTGCGTACCGACTGTTCGGTTGGGGTGGTGACTGCTTCGTCGCTGGCATTGGTGTGAAGACTATTGCAATTATCCTGGAGTGCGTTCAGCGCTTGTAAACTGGTGCGAATGTCGTTGAATTCGACGCCTTGGGCGTGCAAGGATCGTCCCGACGTTTGCACATGGTATTTGAGTTTTTGACTGCGTTTGTTCGCGCCATAATGATCACGCATGGCTATCGCCCAGATTCTGCGCGCCACCCGTCCGATCACGGTATATTCGGGATCCATACCGTTGGAGAAAAAAAACGAAAGGTTCTTGGCGAAATCGTCGATATGCATGCCTCGAGCGAGGTAGGTTTCAACGTAGGTAAAGCCGTTTGCCAATGTGAACGCGAGTTGGGTAATGGGGTTCGCACCTGCTTCGGCGATGTGATAGCCCGATATTGATGCGGAATAAAAATGCCGAATGTTGTTGTCGATGAAATATTCCTGCACATCGCCCATTATCTTCAAGCTGAAGTCGGTGGAAAAAATACAGGTATTCTGACTTTGATCTTCTTTGAGTATGTCGGCTTGTACCGTGCCTCGAATGATGTTTAACGTTGTCTTTTTAATTTCTTGGTATTCCTCCAGGCTTGGCGATCTAGAGTGTTCAGTTTCGAATCGAATGACCTGTTGGTCGATCGCGGTGTTGAAATACATGGCCAGTAGGGTTGCCGCGGGTCCATTGATTGTCATCGATACGGAGGTATTGGGGGCGCACAGGTCGAATCCATCGTAGAGAATTTTCATATCCTCCAAGGTCGAGATGGAAACCCCTGAATTTCCAATTCTACCGAAAATATCCGGACGCCTGTCCGGGTCAAAACCGTACAAAGTAACTGAATCGAAAGCCGTGGATAAGCGTTTTGCGGTTGATGCTTGAGATAATAGCTTGAAGCGTTTATTGGTTCGTTCCGGGCTACCTTCGCCGGCAAACATGCGCGTGGGGGCTTCGTCATCGCGTTTGAGCTCAAATACGCCGGCAGTGAATGGAAAAAAACCCGGTAAATTTTCCAGCATGCGCCAATGCAATAGGTCGCCATGGCCGCGATAATTTGGCAAGGCTATTTTTGGAATCGGCATGCCGGAGTGGCTGGGTTTGGAATACTCGGATGTTGGATTATTGCTGGCTTTTGCCTCATCGACGGTTTTTCCGGAGTGCAAGCATTTGAGTTCCGGCCATTCGTCCAGCAGCTTTTTGCTGGTTGGGTTCAAGCGGCTTTGACTGGATTCGATCAACGCATCCAATGCCTGATTGTCACAATCTGTTAGCCGAGTGCGGGTAGATTTAAGGCTTTGTAATTCGCTGGCGATTTCAGATTGGGATTCGACTTGTCTATGATATGCGCGGATGGTTTCTGCAATCTTGGATAAGTAGTGGGTTCTGGACGGCGGAATGACTGAAACTTTCGGCGCTACCGTGTCAATCGCTCGGATTGTGGCTGGTTTGCCGGCTGCGCGTAAACCGCAATCGATTAAAAGTTTTAGCAATTTGCAGTACAGGTTATCAATTCCCGGATCGTTAGGGCGAGAGGCTACGGTTCCGAAGACAGGGAGCTCATCCAACGGAATAGAGAAGGCTTCGCGGTTTCGCTGCACCTGCTTTCTGACTCGCCGTAGCGCATCAAGTCCTGCGTTCTGGTCGAATTTGTTAATCGCGATAAGTTCCGCAAAATCCAGCATATCGACCTTTTCAAGCTGTGTATCGGCGCCAAATTCGGGTGTCATGACATACAAACTTCTATCTGTAATCCGGGTGATACCCGCTGAACCCTGGCCAATCCCGGGCGTTTCAACGATTACCAGGTCAAAATCATGAGCGATACTGGCGGCAATCATCGTGCTAAGGTGGTCTGGTATTTCGGTGATAGAGTTGCGGGTTGCGACAGAACGCATGAAGATCCCGGGTGAATGAATGGCGTTCATGCGGATACGATCACCCAATAGCGCGCCGTTAGATTTTTTGCGCGTGGGGTCCAGTGCGAATAATGCGATCTTGATTGTGTCGCCATAATCAGATCTGAAGCGGCGGATTAATTCGTCCAACAGAGAGGATTTTCCCGCGCCGCCTGTCCCTGTTACGCCGAGCACCGGGACTTGATTCTTTCTGCGTTGGGCTAAGTTCAGTAGGTTTCGCTGCATTCGGGCGGACAAGCGATCAGTTTCGATGTGGCTCAAAAGTCGCGCGAAATTAGCCTGCTTGGAAAGTACGCTATTTTCTGTACTACATTTGCCCGTGTCAGATTTGACCGAGCAACGCTTTATCATATCCGAAATCATTCCCTGCAGGCCCATACGTCTGCCATCTTCGGGTGAGTAAATATGGTTTACACCATAGTGCTGGAGCGCGTGAATTTCATCAGGCAATATGACCCCCCCACCGCCACCGAACACTTTGATTGTGGCAGCGTCCTTTTCTCTAAGCTGGTCAATCAGGTATTTGTAGAACTCAGTGTGCCCACCTTGATACGAGCTTACCGCGATGCCCTGGACATCTTCCTGTATTGCTGCGGTAACGATTTCGGCGACGGACCGATTGTGCCCCAGATGAATGACTTCGGCGCCTTGGGTTTGGAGTATGCGGCGGATCACATTGATAGCCGCATCATGTCCGTCGAAAATACTGGTTGCGGTTAAAAATCGCAGCGGCGGTATTTTATGGTCTGGGTCACTGGCCGGTATCATCCATGCGGGTTGCATCGCTTACTCCTGTCGACCGAAACGCCGACATAGTCAAATCGAAAATATAATGGGAGGCAACTAAGAGGCTCATAGAGCACGCGTAATAACTTTAAAACTAGAGTGGTCAGATGGTGGGCTGCCTCCAAATGCCCGAAGTTGCCGGCATCGATACACTTCGTCCGAATTTCTAATCGGAGTAGCGTGAGGCGCTGTGGATACCGCTGCCGCAAAACCTGGGTCACATTGCCATTAGAGCGTTGCCCAACTGGTTTGTTCAATCATGGAACATAAACCTTTATAGCTCATCTAATAAAACTGCTTAGGTTGAGAATTTGTGGGCTATCATCGAAGAATAGGGGGTGTAGGTGTCTGATAAGCAGAATACAGTTGTTATTGTCGGTTACAGCCGGACTCCAATCGGCAACTTTCAGGGTGGATTAAGCAGCCAGACGGCACCCGATCTTGGTGCGTGTGCGATTCGAGCGGCATGCTCCCGAGCCCAACTAACCGATTTATCCTTGGTCGATCAGGTTTTAATGGGTTGTGTATTGGCGGCAGGACTAGGCCAAGCACCCGCCAGGCAAGCTGCGATTAAAGCCGGACTGCCCGAGTCCGTAGGCTGTATTACGCTGAACAAAATGTGTGGTTCCGGGATGTCGGCGATCATGCTGGGATGCGATATGATCAAAGCCGGCAGCGCTGATATCGTAGTCGCCGGGGGTATGGAAAGTATGTCCAACGCGCCTTATTTGATTCCCAAAGCGCGGTGCGGATTAAACTTGGGTCATGCTGACCTGGTTGATCACTTGCTTTGTGATGGACTCGAAGATCCGTGGTTGGGGCATCATATGGGGCGTTATGCGGAGGATTGCGCGCACGAATACGGTTTTACCCGCGAGCAACAAGATGAATACGCAACCCAATCCCTGCTGCGCGCGCGGAAAGCGATAAAAAATGGGTGGTTTCAAAGCCAAATTCAACCGGTGCCGGTAGCTCGCGGCGAACAAACTTATGATTTCGTTACGGACGAACATCCGCTATCGGTTGATGCCGCAAAAATCCCACGTTTGAAACCGATTTTTAGAACCGGCGGAACCGTGACGGCCGCGAATTCCAGCAGTATTTCGGACGGTGCGGCGGCGATTGTACTGATGAGCTCAGATCGAGCTCAGCGACTAAAGATTCAGCCTTTGGCGCGTATATTGGCGCATCAAACCCATGCTCAGTTGCCTGAAAAATTTACTACAGCGCCTATTTCAGCGGTTGACAAATTGTTGCATCGCTTGGATTTGCCGATTTCCGCTGTGGATTTATTCGAAATCAATGAGGCGTTTGCGGTGGTTGCGCTGGCTGCCATGAGATCACTTGAATTGTCGCATGAGCAGATCAATATACACGGCGGTGCATGCGCATTGGGGCATCCTATCGGTGCCTCGGGTGTAAGAATAGTGGTCACCTTGCTGGCGGAATTGCAGCAGTATGATTTGCACCGGGGCATCGCATCGTTGTGTATCGGTGGCGGTGAGGCCACAGCAATTGCGGTGCAACGATGAGCCTTATCAAGAGCAATATTGATACGCAGTGCGCAGCATTTAAAGAAAACGTCAGCGCGATGCAAGCAGCGGTGAGTGATTGGCGCGGAGTCGTAGCAAGAATTGTCCGGGGAGGCACTAAAGCGGCGTGTGAAAAGCACCTGGCCCGGGGCAAAATGTTAGCCCGCGATAGGATATTGTTGCTGGTTGATGAGGGATCGGACTTTCTGGAATTTTCCGCGTTGGCTGCGCATCAGGTCTATGATGACGATGTTCCAGCAGCGGGCATAATCACTGGAATTGGGTGGGTCGAAAACAAGCCATGCGTCATCGTCGCGAACGATGCAACCGTCAAAGGCGGGACCTATTACCCACTAACCGCAAAAAAGCATTTACGCGCCCAAGAGATTGCCAGAACGAATCGGTTGCCTTGTATTTATTTGGTGGATTCGGGGGGTGCGTTTTTGCCGCAACAAGCCAATGTATTTGCGGACCGCGACCATTTCGGACGAATTTTCTACAATCAGGCTCGCATGTCCGCCGATGGACTACCGCAGATCGCTGTCGTTATGGGCTCGTGTACAGCGGGCGGCGCTTATGTGCCGGCAATGGCAGACGAAAGCATCATTGTCAAAGGCCAGGGAACTATATTTCTCGGCGGTCCGCCGTTGGTCAAAGCCGCAACCGGGGAAGACGTTAGCGCCGAACAATTAGGCGGAGCGGATGTTCATACGCGTCTGTCCGGCCTGGTGGATCATCTGGCTGAGGACGATCACGCGGCGCTGTTGAAAGCACGCGGTATTGTCGCCAATCTGAGAATGTCCCCGACGCAGACTTCGGCAGGAACAGCATATTCAGAACCCATTTATCCAGCACACGATATCTATGGGATCGTACCGAGTAGTTTTCGCTATTTATATGACGTACACGAAGTAATAGCTTGTATCGTGGATGACAGTGATTTCGAGGAATTCAAAGGTTTGTATGGGACGACTTTGGTTTGTGGATTCGCACGAATCTGCGGATTTCCGGTCGGAATTATAGCCAATAACGGTATTTTGTATTCCGAATCAGCATTGAAAGGCACACATTTTATACAGCTTTGCTGTCAACGCGGAGTACCCCTTGTATTTTTGCAGAACGTTACCGGCTTTATGGTGGGTCTTCGCTATGAAGCCGGCGGAATCGCTAAAGATGGCGCCAAAATGGTAATGGCCGTGGCGTGCGCCAAAGTCCCTAAAATTACCGTGATCATCGGGGGTAGTTTCGGTGCGGGTAACTACGCGATGTGTGGACGCGCCTACGAACCCTCGTTTCTGTGGACATGGCCTAACGCGCGTATTTCGATCATGGGTCAGGATCAGGCCGCGAGCGTATTGGCACAAGTCAAACGCGACAACCTGGCAGCCCAGGGTGGATCCTGGCCCAGCGACCAGGAAGCCGAATTCAAAGAAAAGATAAAGCAACAATACGAGACCGAGAGCCATGCTTATTATGCCAGCGCTCGATTGTGGGACGATGGTATTATCGATCCCGCTGACACCCGTAGGGTGTTGGGTCTAAGCCTGGCCGCGGTTGATCATGCGCCGGTCAGGACGACGCGGTTTGGAGTGTTTAGGATGTGAAAGTGGCGGCGGTTTTCAGTTGGCGAAAAGTGCCTCGGAAATAAGGAGATTGCTATATCGTAATAATTGGAATCTGATTTGACAGACAGTGTCAGCGTGAATAACTTGGGTCGGAATAACTGGGCTCGTAGTAACGTTTATTTTTCCTATTCTCAAGGAAGTTTGTTCGGGTAGCCGACGAGAGCAGTTCAACTGCCGGTGATCGGCAGGTCTGGTGGTTGAATTTAGTCAGGGTTGACTGGCGAGAAGAGGCTAAATCCAGAGCGTTGGCCGGAATTTGTCAGAATTTGGATGCCCTCAAGGCCGGACAGCGTCGCGAAACGCTTTCTTTACTTGGTTGACTAGTAAAAATAGGGTGTTAATATTTCCTATACTCAGAGAGGCGAGTTTAGGGGGCTCCCAGGTCCTCCAATTCTCTCCTGATGGGAGACGTGGGTCCATTTGCTTTGAAATAATTAAATGGCTCTCTAGGACATCATATCTACTCAAGGTTATCAATGAATGAGTCCTTTTTGCGCGGGAGAAATCGATTTCCAGTCTGTGAAAAATGGCACGAATAAAGCGTAAATAACCTGAATCAAATAAACAAACTATCGACTGAATAGGAAAACCTATGTCAGATTATCCCATCCCCGCCTTTCATTTTGGTGTCTATTTTGGTGCCACACTCGGATTAACGGATACGTCGTTTCAAGATGTGAGCGGCATCGATTATGAAATCGAAACGGAAGCAGTTGTCGAAGGAGGAGAAAATCGGTTTGTGCATCAGCTCCCCAAAGGGGTCAAACATGGCAATTTGGTTTTAAAACGGGGCATTGGTAAAATGACTTCGCCCTTAGTGATTTGGTGTATGGCGGTATTTCAGGGGGATTTAATCGCACCGATTGTTCCGATGCCCTTGAACGTGAGCCTGCTCAATGAGAACAGGATTCCCATCCGCTGCTGGAGTTTCTCCAATGCCTATCCGGTGAAATGGCAAACGGAGGGTTTCAATTCGACCAAAAACGAGGTGGCGATTGAAACCATTGAACTGGCTTATAGTTACTGCATCAGGGCAGAAATTCCAATCGGGTAACTCGATGAGCATTGAAGTCAAACAGATGGTCATTAAGGCTGTTGTTCAAAATCAGGAGGGTAGGGCAATACCAAATGCCGGCTCAAAAGCAACTGAAATTTGAGCCGGCAAAGGCTTTCCATCTTGACGAGAGCCCCGCGCCTCAAATTTGAACCTTAAGTCATACACCGCATTCTGGTGGTTGAATGTTTCCATTCTCATTGAATCACAATCATGGAACTTCAAAACAACAATATAGGATTTTTCCAATGCACAAAGTTCAAATGATGCTTCTATAACGGGCTCAATCCCTACATTGTCATCGGGTCGTACATCATCATGCCATGCATCACCCAACATTTCCCAGACAATAAAACTTACCGCAATTATTGACTGAGTGGTAGGACCTCGGGGAGAATGAACGGCTTTTACATGCCGGATCGAATTTACCCCTTGGATAAAATGGAAATCCCCCAAGATGGCAGTGATAATGTCGTAGTTATTCGAGGCCTATCGTTTTCGAGGAGCGGTCGGAAAATTTTCGACGCTATTGATATGGATATTCCCAGGGGGAAAGTCACAGCGATAATGGGTCCTAGCGGTACCGGTAAAACCACATTGTTAAAGCTGATTGGCGGCCAATTGCACCCGCAGGCGGGTCGCGTCGTGGTTAACGGTCAGACAGTGCATGAGTTGCGCAACGACGCTTTGTATAATCTGCGTAAATCAATGGGAATGTTATTTCAAAGTGGTGCATTATTAACCGACTTGAGCGTGTTCGAAAATGTCGCGTTTCCGTTGCGGGAGCACACAGTACTTTCCGAATCGATGATTCGCAGTCTGGTGTTGATGAAATTGCAGGCGGTTGGTTTGCGCGGTGCGCGGAAACTGATGCCGGCTGAATTGTCCGGTGGCATGGCACGACGGGTTGCCTTGGCTAGAGCAATAGCGTTGGACCCAATGATGATCATGTACGATGAGCCGTTTACGGGGCAAGACCCGATCTCAATGGGAATATTGGTTAAACTAATTCGGGAGTTAAACGATGCATTGGGGCTGACCAGCATCGTGGTGTCTCACGATGTACAAGAGACCGCGGCCATAGCCGACCAGATCTATGTTATATCTCAGGGGAAAGTTGTCGGTCAGGGGGCACCTGAAATGATTAGTCGTTCGGACTCGGAATGGGTGCAGCAATTTATGATCGGTGCTCCAGATGGGCCGGTACATTTTCATTATGACGCTATCGATTATTCCACCGATATTCTGTCCTGAGTTCTCGATTTGAAACAGTGGCGTAAACAGGGCTGGGTACGATTTCGTGAAGTTTGAAGAAACCCCAATATTCGCGATATTTGAGCGATTAGGTTCCAAGACGATTGGCACGCTTGAGAAACTGGGTCGAGGTAGCCTGTTTCTATTGCGGATATGTGGCGGTGTGTTCGAATTGCTGCGGCGTCCCGGTCTGTTAATCGTGCAGTTGTATTCGGTTGGCGTACTGACCTTCTTGCTGATTGCGATCTCAGGCTTATTCGTGGGCATGGTTTTGGGGCTCCAGGGCTATACAATATTGTCCGATTTTGGAGCTGAACAAACGCTCGGGGTCATGGTTGCGGCGTCGTTGGTCAGAGAACTCGGTCCGGTCGTTGCGGCTTTGTTGTTTGCGGGCCGCGCGGGTTCGGCATTGACCGCGGAGATTGGCATTATGATCGTAACCGAACAATTGTCGGGTATGGAAATGATGGCGGTGGATCCTATCAAGCGAATTATCGCCCCGAGATTTTTTGCCGGCTTGATTTCGATGCCGCTACTCGCTGCAATATTTAGTATGGTCGGTGTATTGGGTGGGTATTTCGTAGGCGTGGGCTTATTGGGCGTTGACGAAGGCGCGTTTTGGTCGCAGATGCAGGCCGGCCTTGATTT
>CAZVFR010000123.1:0-10035 GCA_964626505.1 uncultured Methylococcaceae bacterium | reverse complement strand
AGAAAAACCTCCGATATTGATCGAAGGTCGCTACCGCGAAGCGGTTTAGTTCAACTTGTTACTAAACGGAATCCAAATTCCGCATATACCAGACCATATCAATATCAGTTCCGTGTATTCCGTCACTGTATACGGCGTAATTTTTCCTTATAGTAAGGACATATCCAATAGTCCATTATTATACGGAAACCGACATATGCCATATCCTCGCGCTACAATCAAGGAGAAATTTCACCCTACATCGCTAAGATTGATGGATCAGGTTCGTGAGGTGCTACGCTATCATCACTATGCGATCCGAACCGAAGAGGCTTTGTTCGTTGGATTCTACAGTTTATCCGTTTCAACAATAAGAAACATCCGAAAAGAGTAAGGGGTCGAAAAGAGTAAGGAAAGAGTAAGAAGAGTAAGGGGTCGAGTCTATACTTATAATATAATGACCCCTCGCGCCATACTAATTCCTATATTTGTTTTAGTATCTTATCAAAATAAAATATTAAAAATAAAGACGCAATTCTTTATATGCTTGCCCTAGCAATGTTCAAATGCTCGTTAGCTATTTCTATATGATTCACTTCGGTGCGCAACCTTTACGACCGTTATAATCAACTCTGAATCATGGATTTCATAGTTGATTCGGTATATGCCTTGTCTTACACGATAACGTTCCTGGCCAGAAAGCTTTATACATCCCTTAGCACGTGGGTCTTCGCAAAGTGATTCTATACATTTCAGTATGCGCGCAACATCCTTATTTGGTATATTTCGAAGGTCTTTTGCAACTGATTTTTTGAAGCAAAGACTATAATTTGCCATGCGCTTTTAATTCTTCCAGCAGTTCCTCATAGCTTAATGTAGCTTCATTGGCTCGTAGCTCGAAGGCGCTCAGATCTTCTTGGTCTTCGCGTAGGGAAATTCGAACTGCCTCATTCACCACCTCAGAAACTGATTGCTGCGTAGTTGCAGCTTTAATTCTTAAGGCGTGATGTATGTCCGGTTCGAAATAAACCGTAGATTTTTTTGATAATTCACTCATAAGACTATACCTCCTACATCAAGTATACCGCTATGACGTCATAGCGTCATACTTGGCTAGCACCGAGTTAAGCAGCTCGGCGGTTTGAATGATTGGTTTTTATGCGTTTAAAAGTCATTCTTGATAATTTGACAACTCAACCTTCTCTCTCATGTACTGACGAAAACACTCGGCACGGGAAGACTGTCAAATGTTTCCAGTGCGCAGCTCAGGCATCGCGAACCAATCAGCCGGTAAAATAAACCCAAATCAAGCCCACGCAAATCAACAAACCCACCGATAACTTTAGATCCTTTCGCTGCCAAATGTGATCGGTCTCAGCCTGAGTAAAGGGGTCAGTAAAGAGGTCGGTTGTTTACTTATAGTATTAGCTCGAAAAAAAATGGTATCAATTCTTTACCTTTAAAGGATCTGGTGCATTGAATGCACCCTACCGGGATTACTACAACAGTTCACATTGGAAAAAGCTGATCATGGAATTAAAAAAGGTGGCTAAAAAAGGTGCCAGATTTATTTTCCCGAGAAGTCTTCTGTATCTATTTCCCCGCCCGCTCCAAGGCTTTATCCAACACTTTCTTCGACAGATAAAGCCCTGTTTTCATCATCTCTTCGATGATTGGCCGGGCTTGCTGAATAATCCCTCTCTTTTTAGCTGCTAAGACAATCCCCAGTGTGCCGCGCACCGGAATACCCAAACGGGCAGCACACTTTCGACCAGCTAAATCATCAATAATCGCTTCAAGCTGATGCCCGATCGCCAGGGCCAGTACCGCTGATTCTCCCGCGCCCAGACGCCAGTCTAGAATGGCGACAGGAATAGGAGCAACTGGTTTACTAATCAGCTAATCTGTTTTTTCTATGGCCCTGGCGGTGATATCGTATGGCCCCCGGTGCAGAATTTCTTCTGCCACCGGTTTCGGCACCCAAATTTCATCGGCAAAGGCTTTCAATAATGCCAGATGGCCGCTGCGGGCCAGAAAGATTAAGGGCGATGCGTTAACAATGGCGCTACTCGCCACGCGCAAGCTCGCGGTCTAAATCCTTAAAATCGACTTGAAAAGAATTTTTCTCCAAACGCGCCAACATCAACAAAAAATCCGTCCGGTCCAGCCCGGCAATATTGGCTGCCAGCTCTTGCGAGACCCGGCCTTGTTGATACCACTGCAGGGCAGCGGCAAGCTGAACTTCTTTACCTAATTCAGTGGGATTGCAATGGAGCACTGAAGAAATGGTCTCCGGCAGTTTAACTTCGATATAAGTCATTACGCTTACCTCATTTAGCTGCTTAAATCAAAGAAAACGGGGCAGAAAACGGGCCAATTCTTTACTTATAGTAATAATTGAGGGCATATTAGCATTTTACTTTTTCCTATGCGACATACTCCTTTGGCTCGGGTGCCGCAGGTTAAGATTATACCCACGAACCAACCGTTTCCGATTAACAAAGGGCCAGTCGATTGCAACAGAATCTTCCGCTGTCTGTCAGCTCAGGTTTGATCTAAACCACATAATCATCCAGATTTCGCCTCTTTTTCGCCTCAATTATTTTTTCCAAATCAGACTTTCAATCCATAATTCTGGACTCTTTCAACACCACATCCGCTTTAGACCACGCTTTATCAAAGCGCGCCTGCACCGCATTTGCAGCAGCTATTTTATGCTGCGCCTTAAGGCTCGCCGCCAAGCCAAACAATGACCAACCCGTTTCCGGGTTGCGCGCAAGATCTTCTCGATAAACGCTTTCGGCTTCAACAAAACGATTTGCGCTCAAGAGTACGGCGCCCAAGGATTGACGAACCGGAGCAACCCAATCGGAGGGTTCATTGTAGTGCAACGCATCTTCCAATTGGATCGCTTGACGCATGTATTTAACTGCCAGGTTAGTATTACTCTGGGCTGCAGCAATCTCACCTCTCAAAACGTGATTCGCAATGTCCAGTATTTGACCCATGGTATTCATTTCCCAAATAGACAGTTCCGCAACCGCGGGTTCGGCGGCTATGGCATTCATCGATGCTAGTTCAACTTGTGCCGAATCCAAATCGTGTTTGCCTACATAGGCCATACCACGCGCATAATGCCATACCGCATTGGCATAGCGCAGGTCCAACGCGGGCTTGGACAAGTTCAATATCTGCCGCCACTTGCCAAAACGCACCATTGCGTAGGTCGGAATGGTGTAATAATGCTCCAAAGCGCCCATTCCAGGTTGCCGCATGGCATTGGTGTCCGCGTGCTCCGCTGTGGATGCTGCTGCGGCCATGGCATCCACGCTGCATCCCGCTTTACTGGCCGCGGCCCACAGAAAATGGTGGTTGTGAGGCACATAGGCCAACGGGTAGATGCCTGAACGGTGTCCATGTTTCATGTAATCTTGATCCACTAATACGGCTTTTTCATTGGCTGCAATGGCTTTTTCGTAGTCTCCGGTTCGAATGTAGATATGTGCAGGCATGTGCACCAAATGCCCCGCGGCGGGCACCAAGTCGCCTAGTCTATCAGCACTGAGTAGACCCCGTTCCGGGCTATCGGACGCCTCTACCGCATGTATATAGAGATGATTGGCCCCGGGATGAATCGGGGCATCGATCAATACATTTTCCAATGTCGCGACGATTTCCCCAGCCCAGGGCTTTGGTTTACCCTGCGGGGTCCAGTAATCCCAAGGATGTTGGTTCATCAGCGCTTCCGCGAACAGGGTTCCCAAGTCAGCATCCTTCGGAAACGCCTTGACTACTCTTCTCATTGCATCCGCATAGGCTTGATTCAACATCGCTCTGTCATCCACGATGTCTGTCCCATAACGCTTTACCAACGCGGCTATTACAGACTGTTCTTTGGCGCTTGCGCGACTGGATAAAGCTAAGGCGCTTTGCGCCGCGGCATAAGCTTTGGCAACGACCGATGGTTCCATAGGTGCATTAATGTTCGGACCAAGCACATAGGCAAGGCCCCAATAACACATCGCACAACCCGCATCGATTTGCAGTGCTTTTTGAAACGCGCGCTCGGCTTCCTGGTGGTTGAACGCATAAGCCAAGATCAACCCCCGATCAAAATAAGCTTGGGCATCGCCGCTATCAGTCGATATCTGGAAATGATTGCCGCCCAGTCCGGCAAGCGGATCGCCGGCTTTTTGAGTCAGACTTTCCGGTCTCTGCACAGCGCACCCGATTAGTAGCGCGAAAATCATGGCGAATATAAACGGTGATTTGTTAATCATGGCCACTTCCTTGTACTCTGATTAGTGTGTAAAGATAGATGGCAAAAAAGGTTATTTGGTGTCCATGCAATCATAAATGTACAGTGTTAACCTCAAAGATGATATATACTTGGAAATTAACTACATTAAAACTTCATTTAAGTGAATCAACCGGTTATCTCCGCTTACCTAGCGGAATTTTTAACCACGACGAATCACGTACTCGCTCGAATCAATCTTTAACGGTCTAATCCAGATGCAAGCTAAATTTCACCGTCTTATTCTGCTATCAACTCTAGTTGTATTTAACCCACCTCTATCCGCAAAAACTGGTGCTGCGGAGGAATTATTTGAAGCCTCTAAACCGTTAGCGCCAACACCACAGTTATCTAAGACAGCCAAAAAAGTAATCGACTTTCTACGCGTTGGCCATTACCGCCATCTGGATATAAACGACAATTTATCGTCTGAATTGCTGGATAATTATTTGTCCAACCTAGACAAATCGCGGAGCTATTTTATCCAGCAAGACATCAAAGAATTTGAGAATTTACGCTTTAGGCTCGATAACGACCTCAAGGACGGAAATCTTAGCGGCGCTTATTACATTTTTAACCGCTATAAGCAAAGAACAACCGAACGATTAAAATACTTACTCGCTTTACTGGACAAAGGCCTGGACAAACTAGATTTCAATAAATACGAATCACTGTACATAGACCGCGAAAATGCCCTCTGGCCGAAAAGTACCGCGGAATTGGATAATTTATGGCGCAAGCGGCTTAAAAACGCCGTATTAGTATTGCGCTTATCCGACAAAACCGATCAAGAGATTAGCAAAAAATTAAAATCCCGCTACGCCAATCAACTCAAACGCGCCCACCAGCTCAAGGATAATGACGTGTTTCAATTGTACATGAATACTTTCACGGGCATGTACGACCCCCACACGCAATACTTTAGCCCACGAACATCCGAGAATTTTAATATCAATATGAAATTGTCCTTGGAAGGTATAGGCGCTGTGCTACAGACCGAGGACGAACATACCAAAGTACTGCGTTTGGTACCCGCGGGACCCGCCGACAATTCCGGTCAACTCAAGCCCACCGACCGAATCGTCGGCGTCGGCCAAGATAACAACGGCGAAATTGTGGATGTGGTCGGCTGGCGGTTGGACGATGTAGTGGCTCTAATCCGAGGCCCGAAGGGTTCAACCGTCAGACTTGAGATTTTATCGGCGGAAGCGAAAGCGGACGGCGCAACCAAGACCATCGCTATCATTCGGGACACAGTCAAACTCGCCGAGCAATCCGCCAAACAAGAAATTATAGAAATCGATCAATCCGGACATAAACTTCGCTTTGGTGTAATCGACATTCCGGCATTTTACTCCGATTTCCGTGCTCAACAAGCTGGCGATCCGGATTACAAAAGTACAACCCGCGATGTTAATAAATTACTGGAGAAACTGAATAAAGAAAACATCCAAGGTTTGATAATTGATCTGCGCGACAATGGCGGCGGGTCATTGCAGGAAGCCGTTGCACTGATCGGACTGTTTATCAAAACCGGGCCGACCGTTCAAATACGCAATTCCGAAGGTGAAATTCAAGTTTTAGGCGACCGTGACCCTGCCGTGGTATACAGCGGCCCAATGGCGGTATTGGTGAATCGGATGAGCGCCTCAGCCTCCGAAATCTTTGCTGGTGCAATTCAAGATTATCAACGTGGCATTGTGATAGGCGGACAGACATTCGGCAAAGGTACGGTCCAGTCATTGCAACCTCTGGGCCAAGGACAACTGAAGCTAACTCAATCGAAGTTTTATCGAATTTCCGGCGCCAGCACCCAAAATAGAGGCATCATTCCGGATATCACTTTTCCGGATTCATACGATATCGACGACATTGGGGAAAGCGCTTTACCGAATGCCCTACCCTGGGATACCGTTGCAACGATACGCTATCCAAAATACGGAGAAACCCAGAAAATAATCGAAGAGCTTCGGGTTAAACACACACGCAGAGCATCAAATGCCCCCGAGTTTGACTATCTGGTGGAACGCCAAAAATACCAACATGAGATCAAATCGAAAACCAAAATTTCGTTAAACGAATCGGTTAGACGCATCGAAAAAAGTCAAGCCGACCGTACCCGACTGAAACTGGAGAACAAACGCCGCGCAAGCATTGGGCTACCACCCTTAGAAAGCTTTTCCAAACCCGACGTGATAGACGGCGTAGAAAGCAATAACGAAATCGACCGAAATGATCCGCTACTTACCGAAACAGCACGAATATTAAGCGACTACATTCACCTCGACGCCCCGGTTGTCGCGGATCGACAGTTCCTGAAATCTTTTGGCGCGCGGTAATAATATCTCTCAATAAGTCTAAGAGTTAGCGATCATGACGAAGCAAAATTTTCATTATTTCGTTAGCTATAAGACGATGCCCCAATGGGCGCATATGATCATCGACATCGAAATAGTGATGTTCACGCGTTAGTTTATCCGAAACATCCAAGGCTATTAATCCTTCTATAGCCGGGGGTGTAATTGTTCGACAGCAGGTTTTTCCGAAGCGCGGCAATAAAGCCTTCGGTTCTGCCAATAACCACCAGCCGCGAATTGAGCGAGGCGACCTTGCCATTGATGAGTACCCCAATGAATTCCTTCGCGTGGTCATCCGACGTGGCGGTCGGTAGATAAAGCCTAGGGAGCCGCCCGAATAGAACGGGACGTACCAGCGTGTTCGTATATTTTCCCGGATAGTAGCGCTGCTGCCGCAAGTACAGAGAAACGGTGCTGTCATACGTCTCTTTGCTCATTGTCTCCAGTGTGCCACCACCGTCGTTGAATTTCACGTTCTCTACATAGTCGGTCGGATCATATAGAATCACGATGTAGGCCGCTGCATCGGTATTAATCCGCTGAAGCATCAATATTTCTCTGGCGGTACCGTAGGAGGAAACTCCCGTATTTAGAACGCGTAGCCCACTCTCTTGTTCAATAATTGCTGCAAAAGTCTCGTCCTGCTCAACACCCCAACCCATCGCCTGTGAATCTCCGAGTACGATGATTTCTGGTCGGTTTAAAGATTCTTCGTCGTCGCGCAAGCCCATATGATTCACGCGATATTGGGTTTTAAACTCTATGTTCGAGAACGAGAATTCGCCCGGCTTGAGCGTGTATGTCAACGAAACATCGTATCGCGCGCAGCAAGACATAAACTGGATAATATTCCGATCGCCGCCATAAAGTAATTGCGCAATCTTCGAGGTCGGCACCATGTCACGATAAATCGCGATAGCACCTTCTAGCAAGAATAAAACAATGACCAACTGAATTAGAAAGTATCGAAGAGAGCGGTCAGGCTCCCGCATAGACAGAGCCGCTATCATGATTCCTATAACCAGTGGAATAACAACCATATACGAGGAACCAATAGCCAACGATTGACCCAAAAAGATCACTAACAGGCAGCAAAGAGCTATTCCAATGCCCAGCGATTCAACCACCTTGGGCATGTTGAAGTTGATTAACGCATAGAGGAATCTTTCGCGTCGTGATTTCCACCCAACCAGACACCAACAGAGTATCGTGCACAGACCCATTCCGATTATTACTATGAGTAGCGTTTCACTGTATCGCGAGAAATAAATCGGGTGGGAACTCCGGCGAATTAAGCAACCGATAAATAAGATCGTCGAACCAATTGCAAGTAGCCAGCTACCCCAGTCGCTTAACCTTGCGTAATTTTTCCTCATAAGACAAACTTCTGCTTAAAGGCGCACGGAAATCGAGTCGTTTTCTTCATAATACCTTTATCGTCTCGTTATTTTGTCGTGTCGTATGAAAACCGAATTCTAGCGCTAGTTCCGAGGAAAGCAGGATAGTTCCGCTCATCCTGAAAAATCGCTTATTGTACTCGATCACCATTGTTATTTAGATAAAAGGCGTTTTCGAATTCAATCCGATTTAGAGTGGACACAGACCACCATCGTTGCTGAACGAGACCGAAATTTGTGGGCAATGCCCACCCTACTTCTTGAAAAGAATACTAAATAAAATATATAAGCGATTCATTAGTATAGTATTATATCGTAAGTGCGCGCCATACAAGTTAAACTCCAGCGCCCAAAACACTATAAATAAACCACGTTCCGATTTTTCAAATATCATTGGAAAACTGAAAATGGATGAAAGCATAAATTAGATGTTTATAATAGGTGTGGATGCAGGCACAGATCTCGGTCTAATTATCGGTCTAAGTGGTTTGCATAAAGGTCTCAGCATTGTCTCGAATACCTATGTAATGGGCGGATGATGAACTTTGCAATCGGGCTGATATTTAGGATGAATACTAGCCCTCAAAATGGGGGAAGATTCAATGGCTAAACGACGCGTATTGTTAGCTGTGCTATTAGCAGCGTTTTTCAGTTTCTTTGTCACTAATTCTGCGTTAGCGGCCGGAATTTTAGGATTTCAGATCGGCGATCGCAGTCCGGAAGATAATGATGCCTGGTTGCTGAAAGGCGTTACACAGATCCGAATGGCGATTAAGGAAGCCGATGAAGGTAATGGTGAAAAGTCCGTGGAGCATGGCGCAGCGGGTTTGGCCGCTATGAAAGAGATTAACAGTGAGGGTTGGGCTGGTAAGTTGGAAAGGAGTGTTAAATCGATACGGCACGGAGTTAGCGCCGCGAAAAAAGGCAACCTGGAAAAGGCTTCTTTAGATTATCAAATCGGCTTGGAAAAGCTGGGAAATCTAAAATTCGGAGATATGAATTTCACCCACGAAAGCTTTTTAGGCATTGGCGATCGCAGGTAACAGTATTACCCAACAGGGGATAGATGTTCGGACTGGCAGTGGCAACGTTGATGTCAATTTATCGTATTATCAGCGATAAACAAAAGCAACGAGCCACGATTATGAATACTGAATACTTTTGCCGGTCCGATTAGACAACTAGCCCATACCCTGCCCCCTATCACGAGCTGCAAGACAACATTGAACAACCCGCACGATGGCGAGCCCAATCTGGGCGTTTCTTGGCAAAGTCAGTCTTGTCGGGTTGCTCTTCGTAAGGATTTCTCAACACATCCAGCACTTCGTTAACCATGGAATAATCGCCCGCATAAGCTTTGTCGATAGCCAATTGAGCTAGGTAATTCCGCAATACGTATTTGGGATTAACGGCATGCATAGCCTTTCGACGTTCATGCTGCGGGCCGGCCTTTTCGACGACGTCGACATCATTTTCTCCTGGCACGCGTCTGACAGAACCCAGGTCAGATATGCGTACACGAAAGAGCTCACGAGTATGAAGTTTCGGTTTCGAGGCCTTCCCGCACATTCGTCGGTGTCGCCACATCAAGGGCGCAGCGCGCTAGACGCGGTCGAGCTCATGAACATTGCGGCCAACTACATGCGCGAGCACGTGAAAGACGACGCCCGCATCCACTACGTTATCACCGACGGGGGAGGCCATCCCAACGTCGTTCCGCCCACCGCCGAGGTTTGGTATTACCTTCGCGCCGATCGCCACTACGACGTGGAGGCGTATTTCGAGCGTCTCAAAAAGTTAGCGGAAGGCGCTGCCCTCATGACGGAAACGAGCTGGGAGTTGGAAATCATAACCGATAACCACGAGGTGCTCCCGAACCGACCGCTCTCGGAATTGATCTACAAAAACCTCCAGGAGATCGGTCCGCCCGAGTTCGATGAAGAGGAGAAGGCTTTCGCTCACGCCGTGCAACGAAGCGCAGGAATGGAGCACGACCGAGTGCTCT
>CAZVFR010000122.1:0-10039 GCA_964626505.1 uncultured Methylococcaceae bacterium | reverse complement strand
ACTGCCAGGCTTTAAGTGCTAAAACCCCATCAATGCGATGGGGTTTTTTTTGACCTGGAGAATGGCAAAAGACACGTGGGATGGTTGACGCGTACCGTATAAGTGTTGGATAGCGCATCTGGACCAGACGAGGCGACGACTCTGTTATTATCTGCATTTGACTAACCAGGTTATAAGGCTGCTTATGGCGCTCCAAATCGCCCCAATTGAAGCGCACCTCAACGCGTTACCCTATGCAATTCGAGATGCAGTCCATCGAGATTTGACGGCTTTTTTTAACAGTGCCAAGGCTCTCGATTTCAATTGGGATCCTAAGTTTAATGCCGCTCTCATTCGCGTCTGGGCCTCGAGCCAATTTGCTGCAGACTATTGCGTTCGAAATCCGCTGGTTTTGAAGGAATTGCTTGAGTCGGGTGATTTGTTTTCCGAGGAACTACGTGAGACTTATTCAACACGGCTGCGCGATATCGTCATTGAAAATGAAGAACATCTGAATCATCAATTACGCAAATTCAGAAATTATCAAATGATTCGAATTGCCTGGCGCGATATTAGCGGATCGGCAAGTCTCGAAGACACATTGTTGGATCTTTCCTATTTAGCAGAAGCCTGCCTGCAAAAAGCGCTTAATTATCTATATCAAACGGCGTGTTTAAAGTATGGGACACCATTGCTATCAAACGGCAAACCGCAGCAACTGGTCGTTTTGGGTATGGGCAAATTGGGCGCGTGGGAACTTAATTTTTCGTCCGATATTGATCTTATATTTGCCTACCAGGAAGACGGCGACCTAGCCGGAAAACGCGTCACAACATATACCGAATTTTTTAGGGGGTTGTGCCGTAGTTTGATCCGCTCTATGGATTCAATGACGGAGGAAGGTTTTGTTTTCCGGGTTGACGTTCGCTTGCGTCCTTTCGGGGATAGTGGCCCATTGGTGATGAGTTTTAGCGCATTCGAACAATATTACCAGAGCCAAGCCAGAGACTGGGAACGTTATGCAATGATAAAAGCCCGGGCCGTTGCGGGGGATCTTGTAGCAGGCAAGAAGCTTGAGAAAATATTACACCCATTTATTTACCGGCGTTATCTTGATTACGGCGCTTTTTCTGAATTGCGCAGTTTGAAATCAAAAATTACCCAAGAATTGCAACGCAGCGACCGATTAGAGAACATCAAGTTGGGTCCGGGCGGGATTCGAGAAATTGAATTTATCGGTCAGGCATTTCAATTGATACGTGGCGGGCGCGAGCCGGTTTTACAAGATCGTAGAATATTAAAAATATTGGTCCTGCTTGGCGAACGGTCACTACTACCAAAAACGACTGTGGAAAAACTGATACAGGGGTATCAATTTTTACGCACTGTTGAAAATCGGCTACAAGAATACCGTGATAAACAGGTCCACGATTTGCCGGTTCTATTAGATCAACGCTCAAGCTTGGCTTTCTCAATGGGGTACGCTACTTGGGAAGCGTTCAAATTTGAAATAGACTCAATCCGCGACCAAGTTCAAGGTTTCTTTGAGCAAGTATTCGAATCACCTCAGTCGGAAAATGAGCACGGGGATGCCGAAAAAATTTGGGCAGCAACTGTTACTGACTTGAAGATATGCAGCGCGTTACAGGCTATGGGTTATCGGGAATACGAAGATGCTTGTAGCACGATACAGGCGTTTCGCGATGCACCATCGATATCGAGGCTAGGCACTAAAGCGGCGAAAGATCTTGACAGTCTAATGCCGATGCTTATAGGAGCTGTAGGTGCCGTAGAGTATCCAGAAAAGACGTTAAAACGAATCTTAGGGTTGATCGAAGCGATCGCGGGTAGAAGTGTCTATTTCGCATTGTTAGTTGAAAATCCACTCGCATTGTCGCAGTTGGTCAAACTTGCTGCCGCAAGCACTTGGATTGTTGCTTATATAAGTCGCTATCCATTACTCTTGGATGAATTGCTGGATGCACGTTCTCTGTACGCACCGCTCTCGAAAGAGTATCTGATCGGTGAGATCCAGCATTGTCTTAGTGCCGTTGACTTTGACGACCTCGAACGGATGATGGCGGAACTGCGGCATTTTAAACAGGCTCAGTTACTTAGGGTGGCTGCTGCCGATACGATGCGGGTTATTTCCGTCGATTTGGTCAGCGATTATTTGACCGACATTGCGGAGGTTACCTTACTGCAGGCCCTGAATATAGCATGGGGTATGGTTGTTGCTAAGCATGGGATTCCGCCTGGAGCCAGTCCAAATAAGGTTTCCGGTTTCGGTGTTATCGGATACGGAAAATTAGGCGGTGTAGAACTAGGGTACGGATCGGATTTGGATTTAGTATTCCTGTTCGAGACTAAAAATTCGGATCAATTGACTGACGGAGATATGCCTATTAGTTGTGCTCAGTTTTATTTTCGACTAGGGCAGAGACTGATTAATGTTCTCGCTACCAAAATGTTGGCGGGTGTATTGTACGAAGTGGACATGAGGCTACGCCCTAGCGGCAACTCAGGTTTTTTGGTGAGCAGTATCGATGCATTTGATGTATACCAGCATAAGGAAGCTTGGACATGGGAACATCAAGCTTTGATTCGAGCAAGATTTGTTGCGGGGGACCCGAGGATTGAGCGGAAATTTAATAAAATTCGGCGGTCTGTTTTGACGCGAAAAAGAGATTCTGATGTTTTACGCAATCAAGTCAGGGATATGCGCGAAAAAATGCGTACCAATCTAGTCGTCAAGGGCTCTAGAACATTTGATCTAAAACAGGGTGTAGGAGGTATTGTTGACATTGAGTTTATAGTACAATTCGGCACTTTGTTACATGCTGGTGATAATCCGGCGCTGATCAAATATACCGGTACTATTCGTTTGCTGGATAGGTTAGCGCAGGTGGGTTTTGTGGATGAACAAAACGCCGGTTTTTTGAAGGAAGCCTATTTCCAGTATCGATCTTGTGGTCACAGGTCTTCGTTACAAGCAAAGTCAGCGGTAGTATCCGACGATAAATTTAGAAACCTTCGAGCGCGTGTAGAGCAAATATGGTTGCGTTTGATGAAGTAGATGGCCTTATGAATACGAAAGTTACTGGGAGGAAAAACCATGTCGATGGATGACAGAGACGGAGTCATCTGGTTGGATGGTGAGTGGTTGCCATGGAGAGATGCTAAAGTTCATGTATTGACCCATACCTTGCACTATGGAATGGGTGTGTTCGAGGGGTTAAGAGCATACAATGCGGAGCAAGGCACTTCAATATTTCGGCTCCGCGAGCACACGGATCGCCTTTTTCGGTCCGCGCATATTCTTAAGATGGTGATCCCTTATGATAAGGACACGATGGACCAGGTTCAGTGTGAATCCGTAAAAAGAAACAATCTCAATAGTGCGTATATCAGGCCCATGTGTTTTTACGGTTCTGAGGGCATGGGCTTGCGGGCTGACAATCTAAAGGTCCACGTTATGGTTGCGGCTTGGGAGTGGGGTAGTTATTTGGGTGCGGAAAATATGCAGAAAGGTTTGCGCATCAGGACTTCGTCATATGTGCGCAACCATGTCAACAGTGTGATGTGCAAGGCCAAGGCAAATGGAAATTATATGAACTCCATCTTGGCTCTCCAGGAGGCGCTTCAGTGCGGTTACGATGAAGCTTTACTTTTAGATCATGAAGGTTATGTTGCCGAAGGCAGCGGCGAGAATATATTTATTATCCGAAACGGCATACTGTATACGCCTGAATTAACCTCGGCGTTGGAAGGTATAACGCGGGCAACAATAATAACTATCGCTGAACAGATCGGAGTCGAAGTGGTTGAGAAGCGAATTACACGGGATGAGGTTTATGTTGCCGATGAAGCGTTTTTCACGGGTACCGCGGCGGAAGTTACGCCAATCCGCGAGCTGGACGATAGGATTATCGGGCAGGGCGCTAGGGGACCGATGACCGAACGCATCCAATCGCTATATTTTGATTATGTCTACGGCCGTAAGGCTGACGGGGAAGAGTGGTTGACTGCGGTAGCCTGAACCTGTTGAGTTGAAATCCTGATGTGAGTGTGTCTAATATTCGGACCGTGTTGGGGGTCATCTCCCTTTTTTATGATTCGATATAAAGTTTCAATTTGTAATTCTTAGTCTCGAATGTCGTCTAATTATTTGCTTGTTGGCCCATCATGGGTCGGTGACATGGTTATGGCGCAAAGCCTTTTTATTGAATTGAAAAGGTGTCACCCAGAGTGCCGGATAGATGTGTTGGCGCCTGAATGGACGTTTCCGTTACTCGATAGAATGCCGCAGGTTTTTAAAGCCGTAGCGATGCCTTTAGGTCATGGGCAGTTCGGCTTTATGGAGCGATTGGCCTTAGGTCGATCATTGCGATCAACACGCTACGATCGGGCTATTGTACTCCCCAATTCGTGGAAATCCGCGTTAGTGCCATTTTTTGCGCGAATTCCAATACGCACGGGGTATATCGGTGAACTGAGATGGGGTTTGTTGAATGATGCCAGGGATTTAGATAAAAAACGACTGCCAATGACTGTCCAGCGATTTGTTGAGTTGGGATATCGTGAAGCAGCTCTTGCAACGCCGAACTTCGCTACGCCGGAATTGATTGTAAGGTCCCAAGATCAATCAAGCGTAATTGAAAAGTTCACTCCGGCTAGATCATCGAAGGGCGTAATCGGCTTGTGCCCAGGTGCGGAATACGGGCCAGCCAAGCGATGGCCGGCGAAAAATTTCGCGTCCATCGCACGGAATAAAATCGAACAAGGCTGGAGCGTGTGGTTGTTTGGCTCGGTGAAAGACCGGGATGTCGCCGATGAAATACTTTCGATGGTACCCGAATGTGAGAATTTTACCGGAAAAACTGATCTTTCTGAGGCGATAGACTTGATGTCGCTAACTGATGTGGTTGTTACCAATGACTCTGGTTTGATGCATGTTGCGGCCGCGCTGAATAAGAAAGTGTTAGCGATCTACGGCTCATCCGATCCGGCCGCAACGCCCCCACTAAATCCGCGGGCTAAAATCATTTCGATAGGGATCGAGTGTTCGCCCTGTCTGCAACGAACTTGTAGATATGGACATTATCGATGTCTTAGCGAGATTACACCGGAGCGGATTGTAATCGAGCTTGATCGGCTTTGATGGAATTTAAGCGACAAATTGTGGTTGAGATTCGACGCCCGTATCCCACCTGGTCGGGAAACCAGCTTGCTGCGCGATCAACTTGTCTTCTTGTGGGCAATCCAACTCTAGTTGGACATCGCATGTATGCGCTAAGTAAGGAACTCTTCTCGATAGAGGAGGTCATCATCTTGGTCGGTTTATTCTGGTTTAAATTGATAATTAAGAATGTGGCTTGTAATCGATAAGATCGGTTTACTATCCAAGTATCATTGCCATAATTAAACTCGGAGTATGCGTGTAATTTTCAACATCGATTGTTGGATTGAAAAGGAAAATATTCGAGAGATGGTGTACGAATGCTATTATAAGATTTTATGGCTAAATTTGATTTACATTGAATACCCTAATAAAGAGTACTGAGAGCCAAGCTTCAAGTAACGCCGAATCGGCGTCGGCGGATATTTACCAAGAATTTGCTGACCTACTAATCGATAAAAACGATCTACGCGAAGGGGATTTGAAAAAAGCTAGGCGTCTCGCTGAGCAAGCGGGGGACGAAAAATTACCTTCGCTGTTGGTAAAATTAGGCCTCGTCGCGGAAAAAGATGTGGCCAACGCGCTTGTCGAAATTACCGGTCTCCGGTTCACAACTCAGAGCGACTATCCCGAAACCTCGCCTCTGGGTAACGATGTATCGTTTAAATTTTTAAACGAATATCATCTCGTTGGCGTTTCCAAAGACCCTGATGGCATCGGTGTTGCCATGGCCGATCCGTACAATGAATATGCGATCGATGCATTATCCTTGGCCTGTGGTGAACCGATAAAAAAGTTAATTGGGATAGCGTCTGAAATCGATCACGCGTTGGAGCGTCAGTTTGGATCTGGTAAAAGCTTAATGGGCCAAATTGGCGATAATATTGGAAGTGCGGATGACACTGATGATTACGATATTGAACAACTAAAGGATTTGGCCGGCGAAGCGCCGGTCATCAGGATGGTTAATCTGATACTGCAGAATGCAGTGGATTCGAGAGCGTCTGATATCCATGTGGAACCTTTTGAACAACAACTGAAGGTCCGCATCCGTGTTGACGGCGTATTGCGCGAAATAGAGGCGCCCCCTGTCCGGTCGACCGCCGCGGTGATATCGCGTATTAAGATCATGGCAAATTTGAATATTGCTGAGCGGCGATTGCCGCAAGATGGCCGTATTAATCTGCAAGTGCAGGGAAAAGATTTGGATCTTCGTGTATCCACCGTGCCGACGATGTATGGTGAAAGTGTTGTCATTCGTCTGTTGGACAAAGAAAATATTGTTCTCGATTTCGAATCTCTTGGATTTGAGGGAGAGGTTTTGAAGCGGTATCTCTCGGTTTTGGGGTTACCGCACGGCATAATTTTAATTACCGGGCCGACCGGTAGTGGGAAAACCACAAACCTTTATACGTCATTGCACAAATTGAATACGCCGGAGCGGAAGATCATTACCGTTGAAGACCCGGTGGAGTATCAGCTGGCCGGAATCAATCAAATTCAAACCAAGAGTCAGATCGGTTTGACCTTCGCGAACGCACTGCGTTCCATCGTTCGCCAAGACCCTGACGTAATTATGATTGGCGAGATGAGAGATTTGGAGACTGCCAAGATCGCTGTTCAGTCGGCGCTTACGGGGCATTTGGTGTTATCAACCCTGCATACCAACGACGCAGCGGGTGGAATTACCCGACTGCTTGATATGGGTTTGGATGATTATCTACTGACTTCTACGGTTAATGGTATTTTGGCGCAACGTCTGGTTCGACGGTTGTGTCCGCAATGTCGTAAACCGAAAACCGCGTTGCCCGAGGTTGTAGAAGAATTACAGCTTAAAAAATATATACATGAAGGCCCTATTACGCTGTATTCACCGACAGGCTGTGCTGAATGCGGTGGAGTGGGGTACAAGGGAAGAATGGCGATCCTAGAATTTTTGACCATGACTGATTCCGTACGCCGGACCGTTTTAGCAAAACAGGACGCGAGCGAAATACAGGAAAAAGCGATCGATGCTGGGATGGAAACGATGTACCAAGATGGCGTCAGAAAAGCGTTATCCGGACTAACGACCATAGAAGAAGTCTTAAGGGTTTGCACGGAATCATAGTTTATGCCACTGTTTTTGTATAAAGCCGTTGGGCAGGATGGGGAAGTCGTTGAGGCACAGCGCGAGGCCAAGGATGAGCAGACTTTGATCGGTTCACTGCAGGCAGATGGTTTTGTGCCGATAAATGTTGCTCTTGCGAGTTCTAAACCGCTCAGCCGATTAACCATAAAAAGAAGTGATCGATCAGTTATATCCTCAAAAGATCTAGGCGATTTTACCAAGCAACTTGCAACCTTGCTGAATGCGGGTCTTCCGTTGGATAGATCTCTTTCTTTGTTGGTTGAATTGACTGATGACGGTTCGCAAGTGCAGATTATGATCAGCCAGTTATTGGACAAAGTCCGAAGTGGTACGCCTTTATCAGAAGCCCTGGATAACCAAAGCGGCGTATTTTCAAAGTTCTATATTAATATGATTCGTGCGGGCGAAGCGGGCGGACAACTCGAAGGTGTTTTGGATCGATTATCGGACTATATGGAACGTTCCAAAGAGTTGCGTGGAACGGTACAAACCGCACTCATATATCCCGCCATTTTGGTTACTATGGCAGGATTATCTTTATTGGTATTGCTAACATTTGTAGTACCCCAATTTCAAGAAATGTTCGAAAGCGCCGGCAAAGAACTACCGCTACCCACGCAAATTGTCGTGGGTGTGTCTGAGTTTTTGCAAGCGTATTGGTGGTTGGTTATCGCCGGTATCCTGGGTGTAGTGGTTTATATGAAATACCAATTAAGTGATCCCGATCGACGCTACATATGGGATAAACGCTTTTTGGCTATGCCTTACGTAGGTGATTTAATTAGAAAATTGGAGATTGCGAATTTTAGTCGAACGCTGGGAACCCTGCTGGGCAATGGGGTGTCATTGTTGTCGGCGCTGACAATTGTCAAAGAAACCTTGAACAATAAAATTTTGGCGGAGAAAATTGCCCACGCCGCGGAAAACCTGAAAGAGGGTGGTGATATGTCCGGTCCGTTGATTGAGTCTGGGCAGTTTCCGAAAATGGCCACGCAAATGATCCAACTAGGCGAGGAAACCGGTAGTTTGGACGAAATGCTGGAACGCGTTGCGACGACTTACGATAAAGAAATCAAAATCGCGATCGAGCGCATGTTAACGATGCTTGAGCCTGTATTAATCGTCGGTTTGGGATTGCTAATCGCCGGAATTATTATTTCAATTTTAATGGCGATTCTAAGTGTAAATGATTTGGCGTTTTAGCCATTCGTAGCATACAAGTTTACTAAGAGGGATAGATCAAGTGAAGAACAGTAAGTACGTCAAGAATCAAAAATTAGCCGGCGGAAACGCCGGTTTTACCCTTATCGAGTTATTGGTCGTGTTGGCGATTATTGGTTTGCTGGCGGGATTGGTGGGCCCCCAGGTTATGAAACATTTGGGTGATTCGAAAACCAAAACCGCTAAACTGCAAATCGAAGACCTCGCTTCTGCATTGGATATGTATCGCCTCGATGTCGGACGTTATCCTACCTCCGATGACGGCTTAATAGCGTTGGTTGAAGAGCCCTCTGGAATCAAAGGATGGAGCGGGCCTTATTTAAGAAAGAAAACTATTCCTAAGGATCCCTGGCAGTATGAATATCACTACCGGTCACCGGGCGACAATGGCCGTTTCGATATCTATTCTCTGGGTTCAGATAATCGTGATGGCGGTGAAGGCGAAGACAGTGACGTAAATAGCTGGGATTAAGTTGCCACCAGTCCGAGTACATACGGGTAATATTAAGTTCGCTGAGTAGTTGTAGTGAGATTACGATTTATTCGGCTAGAACATATCGGTTCCGAAAGGTTCATGGATAAACGGTGCCGAGGCTTTACGATCCTGGAGATGCTTCTAGTACTAACAATCGCCGTGGCTGCCATGGTAGTAGTTGTGCCGAATTTTTCCAAAGGGATATCATCCGCGGAATTACGTAGCGGGGCACGTGACCTTGCTTCATCACTACGCTACTTGCGGGGGTATGCGGTGTCAACTGCACACCAAGCAGAGTTTTCGATAGATGTTAAGGCGAATAAATATCGGGTTGCCGGTAGATCCAAAGAATACTCAATTTCAGATGATATCCATTTGACCTTGCTTACCGCTGAATCGGAGATTAAAGATGAAGGTTCAGGCGTTATACGGTTTTATCCGGATGGCTCTTCGACCGGTGGCAGAATTACGTTAAAAGCAGGGGATAGGACTCGGATAGTGGATGTCAACTGGTTAACGGGTCAGGTTGAAATCCATGTTGAATGATAAAGAGTGTTTATCCGAAAACTCCAGTTCAATCCAAACTAAGTTGAAGCCACCGCGGCTAGTTTCTTCTCTCTTTGCGCGCCAGCATGGATTTTCGTTGTTGGAAATATTGGTGGCTTTCGCGATTTTAAGCATGTCACTCGGTGTGCTGTTCGCGATATTCGGAAAAGGAATGGATTTGGCGGGGACTTCTGACGAATACACCAAAGCGGTGTTATTGGCTGAATCTACTCTAGCGAGAGTCGGGGTCGAGAAAAGGTTGCAACAAGGTGAAAATTACGGATCGATTGATGATGTATACGACTGGAGAGTGACCGTGGAAACGTTCACGCCATATGACGAGGAGCTGCTTGTGGAAAATCTGCCATTCCAACTCTTTCAGGTAAATGTTGAGGTTAAATGGGGTGGCATAGGTTTTTCAAGGTCCGTGGAGTTAAAAACGTTGCGGTTCGGCCCTGCTGAGGACACATTTTAACGTGGTGCAACGAAATCAATGCGGAGCGATACC
>CAZVFR010000121.1:0-10087 GCA_964626505.1 uncultured Methylococcaceae bacterium | reverse complement strand
CATTCCCAACAATGATTGCCGAATCCAAACTAAACGAGTCAGGGGTTCACCGACCGCGATTGTAGTGTTATTGCTGCATTTTGTATAGGGGAAATAAATATGCTTTGAAATTCTACTTTGCCAGATTATTAATGTAGGGTGCGTTCTACGCACCATAGCGACATCAGAAAAGCAAAACAACGCTAATTGGTGCGTAGAACGCACCCTACGTTGATACCTTCGCGTGGCCTCCATTAAATATGACAAAGTAGCAATCGCTTCGTCATCCCCGCTGGGATACGGGGATCCAGTGCCATGGACGGCAAGTGATTACGTCCCTGTAACTTGGATTCCGGCAATCCATGCCGGAATGACGCTGTGGGCACTTTCGATAACTTATTGGCGCTTCAATAATGTATTGTGTCCGACGATCTTCAGGACATTTGCAAATGTAATCCTTTCCCTGATTTGATATAAAGGGTACCAACCCACTGATACGGATACAGCTATGTCGGACCTTGCTCTTAAACGCATCTCTGAAAACAAAAAAACCCGCGCTCCGTTCCTGGACCTTGGAAAATGCGGTTTGACAGGGATACCGGAGGAGCTGGGTGAATTGATCTTGTTGGAGAAATTGTCGTTTAGTAGTAATTGGTCAGATTTCGATGGAAAAAATGGCGCAGACAAGAAACGATGAACAATGGTTCCTCTAATAATATTTCAAGTTTGGATTCAATTGTTTCAGTTTTTTCGAATCTAAAATCGTCTTTCAAAACTGCGGCTAATCCCAACCCATTTTCCAAGTTAACAAATTTGAAAAAGCTTTGGTTGAATGGTGATAATAATAAGAATTTTGATTATCATGATCTGACTCCGTTATCCGTTCTCGCCGCTCTGCAACCGCTTGACGTTTCGGACACTAGGGAAAGCTAGCTAAGGCACTAACTGGCCTCTCTGGCCTGCAGGCTTTCTGTTGTCAACACCGAGGTGAGTAATCTGAGTCCTCTAACCGGACTCACCGGCCTGCAACATCTTAACATTTCGGACTCCAAGGTAAGCGATCTAAGCCCACTGATCGGCCTCACCCATCTACAATTTCTGTGGGCTTATAAGGTGAAGGTGAGCGATCTGAGCCCACTAACCCGCCTCACCAGTCTGCAACAGATTAGCGTTATGAATACGAATGTGAGTGATCTAAGCCCGCTGAACGGACTCACTAGCCTGACATATAGGGGTATGATTTCAAATGCCAAACCGCGCCAGCGATCAAAACAACCGAAAGAGTAAGATAAATATCAAGGAGAAACTCTTCAGTAAAAAGATCGCCGTTTCGGTAAAATAAAAATATCGCTTCCAGGCTTACGAGCAAGAAAAAGGTTATGATTGCCTGATTGAGCAATTTCCACTCGAACAAATATTTTCTCTTAGTGGCGGCGAGCGACCGTATTTTAGCGATGATCGACATGGTTTTTTTAAATCAAAATACGCTCAATGGCGGCTCCGGTTATTGTTTGAAGAATGTCATCCTAAGCAATACAACCTAATTTAGTTCCAATAAGCTGCGATTTTAGTTCCAATGAGCTGCGATGTATTCCACGGATTCTTGTATATTCAATTCACGAGTACCGCCGCCCGTTCGCATGAACAGTTTCAATTTCCCTTCATGTTTTAAATAAACCGGTCTCTCCGACGTTGTAACGATCAATCGGCATATATCTTCATTGCCTATAGTGTGAAAGATAATATGAATGTTCCGACACAGATTTGTCCCAAAGTTTATAGATATTGACGTTATAAGGGTCTGTTCAAAACCATCACGATCAGATTTTTTAAGTGTTTGGTAATCTTTTTTTAAACCCACAATTTGTTTGTCGTCAGCCACGCCAACAAGAAGAGAACCTCCATTACTATTCATAAATCCAGCGATTGTCTTTAATACTACGGTCTCAAGCGCCCGATTTATTTTAGATTGCTGATAATCCCATCTAAATGACGATTTGAACTCAATACGAGGTCCTTCTCCCTGAGCTATAATACCAACGATATCTTTACGCAATTCTTCGGACAGATGCATGAGTAAGATATTTTTACCAGCAAACTTATTATGGATTGTCGTGACCATAAGAGAAAATACGACCCCGGAAATTAAATAAAAGATAAGTACCATAAGACTTTTCCCATGCAGAAGAAAGTCAAATTCATCAAGCATAAAGTCTTTTAAAGTCGGTGCGTTAGGATTAAGTCGAATATGCTCATAATAAAAAATGGCTTCATTCATCGGAAATATTATGAATACCCCTAAAATAGCACCAACCAAAATAACCGGTATGAGTGATTTTTTATTCACCTATTTTCCCATTGGTTACAGCTAAGCATTTATATTTCCAAATTAGTTTGTGAACTGAGGCTAAATTTTTGAAAGAGCTACCGCCGTATTGCTGTCCAGCAATAAAGATGGATCGCTTATGTAATCACCGAAAATTGCCGGGAAATCCCAGCTTTGTGATAGTTCCAGAATTTCATGGCGCCGCCGTGGGAATGGCCACAGACGTGAAAGCCTTGACGCCATGCCCCATTAGGAGTTGAACTGGGGGGCTGAAAGGAGTGGATTTCTTGTGGCAATATTGTAGGGGCTTTCCTCTCAAAAAAGTGATTGACTACGCAGATTACTGAAAATCCTTTATATAGTAAAATAGAATATTTCTATTTTTATTATCGTTATTTTCAATTAATTGGCGCTATGGAACGACTGAACTACCAGCATTTGTACTATTTCTGGACCGTCGCGAAGGAAGGAGGCATCACGCGGGCTTGCGAAAAACTGCACTTGGCCCAACCCACCATCAGCGGCCAACTGGCAGTTTTCGAGCAGGCCGTTGGGGAAAAGCTATTTCACAGGGATCAGCGCAAACTGGTGCTTACTGATACCGGTCGTGCCGTATTCCATTAT
Organism: uncultured Methylococcaceae bacterium; assembly: GCA_964626505.1. Lineage (GTDB taxonomy): Bacteria > Pseudomonadota > Gammaproteobacteria > Methylococcales > UBA1147 > CAZUGA01. Next base: position 7,158 of record CAZVFR010000121.1, on the reverse strand, counting down.
GCAGAGGAGATCTTTGCGCTCGGGCGGGAATTGACCAACACACTTAAGGGAAATGCTGGCGGACAGGGGCTGCGGCTCAACATAGGTATGGCGGATGCCTTACCAAAACTAATCGCCTATCGCCTGATCGAACCGGCACTGCGCCTGCCTGATCCGGTGCATGTCGTCTGCTACGAAGATAAAGCCGAGCGTCTGCTGGCGGAAATTTCGCTTCACGGCCTCGATTTGGTATTGTCGGACATTCCGGCTACGCCGTCGACCGGCACCCGCACATTCAACCATCTTTTGGGTGAATGCGGTGTGGCGGTGTTTGCAATACCCGAATTGGCCACGCGCTACCGCCCGAACTTTCCACGCTCCCTCAACGGTGCGCCGTTGCTACTGCCGACGTCGAGCACGGCGCTGCGGCGTTCTCTGGATCAGTGGTTTGGTGCCGAGGGTCTATGTCCTAATATTCGGGCGGAAATTGAGGACAGCGCTTTACTCAAGACCTTCGCCAGAGCCGGGGTGGGACTGTTTGTCGCGCCAGTCGCGGTGGAAACGGAAATCCGCTATCAGTACGGCGCCGAAGTAATCGGCCGAATCGATGCGGTGCGCGAGCGGTTTTACGCGGTCTCCGCCCAACGCAAGTTGAAGCATCCGGCTGTGCTGGCCATCCTCAAGAATGCCCAGGAGGGATTGTTTGATGTGCTGGATACTCACGGCAAAGTCTAACTGTTACGGAACAAAAAAGGGCCTAACACATATGAGACCCCTGGAGTTAATAAGCCGGGTTAAATCCCATAAAGGTACGAAATGCAACACGGAAAAACGGATATTTCATTTTAGAATGTTGCCCAATTGTAGCAAACGGCAGAAGCCGGTCACCTTACCAGCCGCTGTTCCACATGTACCTCGATCCGGGTGTCCCACAGCACCGTAGACTTGGCGATCTGCGCCTCGATTTCGCGCTGAATAAGATCATCACTCCGAGCCAGCACCGGGGTTACCGGAAACAGACCCAGTATCAGTAAAAAAAAGCCCCTCCAATGAAACCCATTAGCTCATTCTTCATTTGCACCTCCGATTTAGAATTCCAGGGGCCATGATCGACGCCTGTTTTCACCTTGGGGTTAGGGTTCAATTCTTAATTCATATCATTCATCCCGACCAATTTAATCGACAAACAGCGACTCGCGGGCTGCCTCCACCACCGCAGCGACGATAGGATGCGTGAGTCGGCGTTCGACAGAAATGGCGTAGAAATGCTCCCTTACCGCATCGACCCGGCCAATCTTGCTCACCTGATACTGCCACTCCACCTCTGCCTCGATAGCGGCGGGTGCGATAAAGACTCCCGCTTCTTCCCGACCGAAGGCTTTCATCAGTGCGCTGTCATCAAACTCGGCAATCACGCGCGGATGGATGCGAAGTTTGTCCAGCCACCGGTCGATGTTGGAACGTAACTGAGTCCCGCTGCTGGGCAACAGTAACGGAACACCGTCCAGACAGCCGGGAAAATCACCTTTTAGCTTCTTTGCCAGTTTCTCCGCGGCAAAGAAGCTGACTGCGCACTCGCCAAGCTTGTGATTGAAGCCCCGTGTACTGACCGTGGGAGGGATAGGCCGGTCGGCCACCACCAAATCAAGGCGGTGTACTGTCAGTTCCGCCAACAGCGTCTCGATACTCGCCTCGCGGCAAATCATGCGCACCGGCTCCGGCATCCGCAGAGCGGGTTCAAGGATACGATGAGCGATGGATTTGGGCACCACATCGACCACGCCGACCCGTATTAGCCTGGGCGGGGTATCCGACAGCTGATGCATCACTTCTTCCAGCTCACCGCCCAGCGAAAAAATCTCATCGGCATAGCTCAGCACCAGCCTGCCAGTCTCGGTGAGTTCCAGGTTGCGGCCAACCCGGGTGAACAGGCCCACCCCAAGATGCTCCTCCAGTAGACTCAGCTGCCCGCTGATCGTTTGCGGCGTCAGGTGCAGTCGTTCACTGGCGCGGGCGACGCTACCCTCCCTGGCCACAGCCCAGAAGTAGTGCAGATGTTTGTAGTTAACCATTGGATCGCCTTTACTTCGTATTTTTCGAATTAAACAACAACAATAATCGACTTTATTTGGCTGTCAAACGCGCTTAGCATACTACACGTCAAACGGAAACAGAATCCTAAAGGAGTACCTTATGCAGATTGATATCCAAGCATGCAATTTTTCCCTGACCACCGCCCTCCGCAACCATGCCGAACGGCGGCTACGTTTAGCCCTGACCCGCTCTGACGAACACATCCAGCGGGTTTTTTGATGCGGCTATCCGACAGCAACGACCTGCACGGCGGTGAGGGCAAATGCTGTCATTTACAGGTGGTGCTGACCCATCTACCCGATGTGGTGATCGAAGATATCGAGGCCGACCTGTACGTCGCCATCGATCGCGCGACTGATCGCGCCGGGCGTACTGTGTCACGCAGAATCAACCGTAAGCAAACCCTGCTCAAGTCGGGCCGCCCGCCGATATCGGACGCGCTATAGTCAGTCTGACCAAACCGTAAACTAGACAGGTAGCCAAGGATGAACAAGCCAGTCATTATCGCTGCGAATCAGAGCCAAACCGATACGTTTACCACCAACAAAATCATCCGCAATACTTGTATATTGCCTTCCAGACCGGCTGTGCCGATGCTCAGTTCGAGTAAAGGTGCCTGCTTAGTGGGGTCACTTTGGTATAAAAATGATCGCATTGCATGAGTGAAGTAAGTTGATAGTAATCCACAAGCTGGATATCAATTCGCTCAACCAATTTATTAATCGTATAAAAACTTTAAGGACGCAGACAAATGAATAAAATGTTATCCCTTAGTAGTCGCATGATTCTATTCATAGATTTAAATTATTTGCACCAAAATTAAATATATTCAATCAATATAATTTAGTCAATTTTAGACACATACGAAAAGGTTTAATGCCTCAAACCGGATCATTCACAATGTTGTATTCTCCCGCTATGAAGCAACCACAATATAAAAAACACCGTGAACAATTACGGGATCAATCACAACGCACATTGAACGAAAACCCCGAGCATATTCTCACCAACAAATCGGATGTTGTGAAGTTTCGGAGCGTACGGGAACCAGGTGCTCATCCTTTTAAATCGGTGACCTCGGCCAACCGTATGCAACCGGACATGGCCCGACTGCGTCGTGCTTCTTGGGCATTTACCACCCGGCGTGTGCCTTATGATGCCGCAATTTCGACGATACGTACCGAAGGTTCGCCGAATGCCGGGGATCTTGTACTGGCACGCGTGGATGCAATAGGACATCATGCCGGACTCCAGTTGGCAAATGGCCGTCGCAAGGTAATGTTCGAGGGAGATGAAATTGTTGTTGCCTATGGCAACCGCTATGCATCCAGTCAATTCGAAGCACTGCTTCCAGAAACTATGGGACCCTGTCACCTAGTGGCTGGGGGTGGATTAGCGTCGCGAGCTGTTTCCTGGCATAACCGGATTACTAAGGGACCCACACATATTACTCCAATCGGTCTGTTGGCAGATACCGATGGTCTGCGTATCAATTTACGTGATTTCGCTATTCAACCCAAAAATAAGATCGGTGTCCCCCACCCCACTACTGTGGCGGTTGTTGGAACGAGTATGGACTCCGGAAAAACGCAAACCGCAGCGTATTTTGCCAAGGGATTGATTGCTGGCGGACTTCGCGTCGGTTACGCGAAAATCACCGGCACCGGTGCAGGCGGAGACACCTGGTTGCTAAAGGACGCTGGAGCTTCACCGGTGTTAGATTTCACCGATGCGGGAATGGTAACAACCTATCTGGCATCACCCAAGGAAATCGAATGCATACTCATGACACTGGTGGATCAAGTAGCACAGGAGGGCGTTGATATCATAATACTCGAGATCGCGGACGGTGTTTTCCAACGAGAAACAGCCGCATTGCTGCAATCGCCGGTATTTAACCAACTGGTGAGTGGTATCGTAGTTGCCGCGAGGGATTCGATGGGGGCCAGCGCAGGAGTCAACTGGTTGAACACTCAGAATACGCAGGTATTAGCCATAAGTGGTGTAATTTCTTCTGCGCCACTGCAATCCGAAGAAGCCAGAAAGGCTTTGGATCTTCCAGTGTACAACAGGGAAGAGCTGTCCATGGCGACTACTGCGATGAACTTGATCGAGCAAATCCAGCTGGATGCCGACGAAATTTCACACAAAATTGAAAACCTTGATCAAGCAATATAAGAATGAATATAAACAATCTGGCTACCCATAACAATCATCCGCGACAAACGTTCCCTCGCGGGACGGCCGTTGTGCGTGCTTTGCGAATCGACCCAAGTCTGGAGTATCTTGTCTACGTGCCAACTTCTAGTGTAGATGAGTTACCGGTACTCGCATGTATACACGGACAATCCCGCAACTTCCGCGAGCTAGCGAATGTCTTCATAAATTTCTGCGAGAGTTATGGTATAACCTTGGTTGCACCGAGATTTACTGAAGAGCAGCATGCGGATTATCAGCGCTTGGGGCGATTGGGACGGGGGCAGCGGGCAGATCTATTCCTTAACGATTGTTTAGATGAGGTTGCTTCCCTGACAGGAGCAGACACCACGCAAATCAACTTGCTGGGTTACTCAGGTGGCGCGCAATTCGCCCATCGATACTTGATGGCGCATCCACATAAGGTTTCTCGCGCCGTCGTTGCCGCTGCAGGATGGCACACCTTTCCGGATACCCGGATTAAATTCCCTTACGGAATTCACTCAAGTCGCAAGCTACCCAGGATGATTTTCAATCCTGAGCAATTTCTTTGTGTTCCGGTGACTGTCCTGGTAGGTGCGAATGACGTTACCTTAACCGGGCTAAGAAGTAACCCGGAACTGGATGAACAGCAAGGTAAGACCCGTGTGCAAAGGGCGCGAAAATGGGTGGCAACGATGCGCGCGGCAGCTGAAGCCTATGGATTCGAACCGCGCGTCAGCTATACTGAAGTACCTGGAGTGGGGCACGTTTTTCACGAGTTTTGTCAGCATGGCGCTCTTGCTGAACGGGCGTTTAGTGCTCTTTTCGAAAGATCCAATGGACAGTCATCCAAGAAGGAAGAAAGGGTTATACCAAAACAGGTGCAATGAACAATTATTACCAAGTAGAAGGATAGTCTGGTGTCAATTTCCCCACCGAAACGAGCTTCTAAGCGAACGAAAAAGGTCTCTAAAACATTACCCCAAGCAGAATCAGCAGCTAGCGATTCCGTCGCCAATGATCCGGTTATTGCAGCTGCTAAAAAAACAACCAAGCGTCCTAAAAAGATCGAGAAACCTTTACCTCCAGCGGCATCATTGGGAGGTAAGTCCATAGCAGGTAAGCCGACTCTTAGTCCGCCGCCACAAACAGCTAATCCAACTAAAAAGGCCGCGAAGATAGTGCCCAAAAAGATGTTAACCGGTGGCGAGCCCGTCGTCTGTGAACCTGTCATTTCGCCACCTAGCGGCCCGTTCTTGTTGTTGCGATCGCACGCAGTACGTCGCTTTCTGAGATGGGCTGCCGCGGGTATGGTACTCGTACTTATCTGCCTGCTCATTGGTTTGTGGATCCACTATCAGTCCGTCAACGTCATGTCGCGTAATGCTATGGTGCGGGGTCATCTTGCTGAACTTGGCACCCGTCTTAACGGGGTGTTGGCCAGTATTGAAGTGGCTGAGGGGGAACGCGTGGTAAAGGGCCAGGTTCTGGCTCGCTTTGAAGATCGCCATATTCGTTCGGAAGCGCAAGAGGTACAGGCAGAGCTAGAAGGCTTGGAGCAGGAATTGAAGGTGGAACAATTGGCGATTGTTCATGAGCAGCGGTTCCTCGACAACAAATTGCTGGAAGCCGTTGCGAATCAGAAGGCAGCTGAAGCGGAGGTTACCGCGGCTAAAAGCCGGGCGGACAATGCACGGCAACGTCACGTATTGCGCAAGTCGCTGCTCAGCAGCAATGCGATATCGAGAGAAGTTGTCCGCAATGCTGATGCCGAACGGAGAACGGAACAGGCCATGGTAAATGTGGCGAAACAGAATCATACTGCCGCACGATCGGCAGCAGCGGCTGTAAGACTCGAAGCTGAGGGAATAGCGATCCGTAAACAACGGATCGGTGTTATCAAAGCTAATGTGCTACGCGCAAAAGCTAGACTGGAAGGCGTCAACGCAGACCTTGATAGTTCATTGATCCGTGCTCCGAACGACGGTGCCGTTGTCCGCTGGCTGGTACAACCGGGAGGATCCGTGAAAGTGGGCATACCGGTGGTATCGATGTGGCTCGGCAATGATGTCTGGATAGAAGCCTGGATCGACGAAGATGAAATCGCCGAGGTAAAAATCGGCAGCGAAGCGACGGTAACACTACAATCTTTTCCTGGGCGCGAGTTTTCCGCCGTTGTCGACAAAATTGGATTAACGACTGACTTCCAGATGCCAGCGTCTGACGATATCATTCCGCAACCGAGATTTTCAAGGTTGCGAGGAGCACCGGTGGTCGGCGTATTGGTGCGGCTCCTCAACCCCCCCGAGGAACTGCTGCCTGGATTGTCAGCGATCGTGGCAATTCACAATCCCAAAAGTTGAATGGCATATGAATACCAGTATCGCAACGCCCGGTCAACCAAGTCCGAATCCAGATAACATTATCTGGTGGCATCGCTTCGTGCGCCGCAAAGGCCATATCGATCCAGTGGGGCTGTCGCTCCTGATGGTCTTTGCCTGCGCACCTCTTGTGATGGTGCTTGCCCGTCTGCTTGCATTTCCTGGGATGTTATCTCCTGATCTAATCGGTTTTGACGCACTACGGCAGTTTGGCAGTTTCCTGAATAAGTCGTTTACACTCGAGTGGGTACCTCCAGCCAATCGAAGGACAATTCTTTATCTAATCATGCTTCCGACCGCCTTGCTGTTAATCACTTTAGCCCGGCTCACCTTCGGCATTCGTGTACTGGGGTTACGCGCCATTCTAATTTCGGTGGCTTTTCTGCAAATTGGCATTATTCCCAGTCTCATGCTAATAATGGTAGTTGTTGCGATTATCTTTTTGCTGCACCCGGTAATGAAGCGTTTTCGCTTACCCCTCTTCGCCCGCATCTCGGTCATCTCATGTATTGCCGCGACCATAATG
>CAZVFR010000120.1:0-10157 GCA_964626505.1 uncultured Methylococcaceae bacterium | reverse complement strand
GTATCGTTGGCAAATTGTTTCAGTAAATTGTTGACGTCCGCACGCCGGTAGGAATATTCACCTGAGGTGTCGTATGCCAGCTTGGCTTTTTCGGCCTGGGTGATTTCGGACCAAGTTAATTCGTAATAGATCAGTTCTTGCGATTCATCCGCGTTCATGAGCTGTTTTACGCGCAGCACGCCGAGCTTGTCATTTTCGAATGCGGGGTTGGTTAGGTGGATTTCTTTGTAGCGGCCGTTTCTGACGTTTAAATCCAATTCGTCGGCCAATTTTTCCAGAAACTGCGTGCTGTAGCCGGGCGCGTGGCTGCCGACGCCGTGAATTTTCAGGACTTTGATATGGTTTTTGGTTTTAGCGAAATTAGATGCAATGCCGTCGAAGCGCTTGCCGCTGATCTCGCACATGCGTGTGTCTTCTTCTTTGCCTTGCGACTGCAATACTGCGGTCGCGACGCCTTCGCCGATACTCGCGCAGCCTGACAAAATAAAAAGTAACAGTAGTATCGATAATGATTTCATGATCTGATCCGTAAACAGATTATTTGGCATAGGTGTTAAAGGATTTGCGGTTTCCGCGGTCGCGACTCACGCTCTGCCATGAGAGTCTATGAACGCCGCAACCTCAGCGGCTTGGCGATTGGGCATGACATCATGCACCCTGAATATTTGCACGCCGGCGTTGACGCCAATGACGGTTGATGCGCAGGTCGCGCCGACCAATTTGCTGGGGTCGGTGTCCTTGCTTATTGCCGTAAGGAAGCGTTTTCGGCTGGCGCCCAGCAACACCGTGTAGCCGGTTGCGACAAACGCGTCCAGATTGGCTATGAGCTGCAGATTGTGTTCTTTGGTTTTGCCGAAGCCGATGCCCGGATCGATGACGATATTGGATTTGGGGATTCCGGCCTGTTGCGCGGCTTTGGCGCGTTCCAGTAAAAATGTTTTGATGTCTGTCACAGCGTTGTCGTAGCGGGGACTGTTCTGCATGGTTTGCGGTGTGCCCTGCATGTGCATCAGAATAATCGGTAGCTGTTTTTCCGCTGCGAGCTTGAACATTGAGTCATCGTCGCGCCCGGCTCGCACATCGTTGAGTATCGACGCACCCGCGTCTACCGCGATACGGGCAACTTCGGACAGGGTGGTGTCTATGCTGATCAATACGTGCTCGGGTAGGGTCTTGCGTAGTGCCGCGATGATGTCGGCGACTCGGCGTATTTGTTCTTCGGGCTTCACCCGTTCGGAACCCGGCCGTGTCGATTCACCGCCCACGTCGATGATGTCCGCGCCTTCCCTGATCATTTGCAGCGCAAATTGCACCGCGGTGCCGCGCTCGGTATGACTGCCTCCATCCGAAAAACTGTCAGGTGTCAGGTTTAATATACCCATCATCAGTGGACGGTTTTGTTGCAGCAAGTCGTGTAGAGTCATGAATGGTTTATATCGCTGGATCTTTTTTCAGAAACCAAAGGTTAGGGTGTTTGGACGCAGTTATCAATCGTTAATGTCAACATTGTTGCGCCAGTTTGAGTCTGAACCTGCTATTGTTTAGAACTTAATTAAGAAGGTGGGTTGTATAATCGACAGAGTACGTATTTCTATATTACCTGCTTGCTAGTGGGTTTTGTGTTTGAGAATAAATGGGGGGCTGAATAGTGACTGACTCACAGAAATGGATGATTTTTGCGGGAATTGCGAGTGTAGGTTGGTTGATTTATCTACTCGGGCCGATTTTGACGCCCTTCGCGGTGGGCGCGCTGTTGGCCTATCTAGGTGATCCTGTCGCGGATAAGCTGGAAGAATGGGGCTTGGGGCGAGCCTTTGCGGTTTCAATCGTATTTCTGGTCATGGCTGTGGTGTTGGTCGCGGTTTTGTTGTTGTTGGTACCGATGCTGGAACATCAGATCGCCCGATTGATCAAAAACCTTCCGAATTATTTTGAGTGGTTAAAAACAACCGCGCTACCTGCTTTGCAGACACGCTTTGGCTTGGAAGACCGGATTATCGATGTCGATAAGTTTGTCGCTATTGCCAAATCACATTGGCAACAGGCGGGCGGGTTGGCGGCTAATCTGGTTAGTTCGATTTCGCGATCCGGTGTGGCCTTCGCTGCGAGTTTGATGAATCTAGTCTTGATTCCAGTGATAGGGTTTTACCTGCTGCGCGATTGGGATGTCATGGTCGCGCGCATCGCGGATTTGTTACCCAAGCGGATTAGGCCGGTAGTTACCCGCTTGGCAACCGAGTCCGACGAAGTTTTGGGTGCGTTTCTTAGGGGGCAGTTTGCCGTGATGCTGGCTCTGGGCAGTATTTACAGCTTGGGATTATGGTTCGTGGACTTGGAGTTGGCCTTGCTGATTGGCATGATGGCCGGATTGATTAGTTTCGTACCTTACTTGGGTTCGATCGTCGGGGTCGTCGCGGGTTGTCTAGCGGCTATCGTGCAATTTCACGACCTATGGTCATTGTTACCCGTGTTGGCCGTATTTGGTGTCGGCCAAATACTTGAGGGTATGATATTGACGCCCCTTTTGGTGGGGGATCGTATCGGCTTACATCCGGTCGCGGTGATCTTTGCGGTGCTGGCCGGAGGCCAGCTATTTGGTTTTATCGGTATCCTGTTGGCTTTACCGGTCGCGTCCGTGGTTATGGTATTGTTGAGGCACATTCACGATCTCTATAAGGATAGCGATCTTTATTCGATAGGTTCGGATGAAATCGATACAGGGGCGTCCAGTTGACTATTTGGGGTCGAATTTTTGGAATACCAGTTTTTTGTTGACCGGATCCATGCTGATCATGAATTCTCTTAGAAAACTCATGCCCAGCAAACCGTCGACGCCCTCATTTGGGGCCTCGTGAAAAATCATCGCGGCGACGCCATTTACACGGGCCTCTCCGACTTGGACTGATTTCAGCATTACCGGCTGAGCGTTTACCTTGGAGCCGTTTGCCAGAGTGACTGGAATTTGGTTTCTTGAGGATAATTTAATGTTTAAACGGTTAGCCAGTGTTGCTGACAGCGTGACAAATGTGGCCCCCGTGTCGAGCAGAAATTTGCCATCTATTTTATCGTTCAGGCGTACCGTGATAATCATATGGCCTTGACGCTGATCGTGGGGTACTTCTATGTCGTGAAATTCAGTTGAAAAATCGCGAACGTGTTGGTCGATCGTATTAAAAAAATACGCGACTCGATCATCTCCTGATCGGTTGGGGTTGTTCTTTTTTTCACCTTCCAATTCGGTTTTGAAATTGGAAAGCTGTTGCAGATAATTGGCGATAGATTCGCGGTGCGTCGTGGCTTCGTCGGTATCGTTTTGAAGCCCGTTTCTGACAATCACGGACCGACTGGATAGCCGATTTTGTTTTTTTACCAAGCTATTGTATAGCTTGACGTTACGTTCCGGTACGATGGATTGAATTCGTTCCGCTATAAGGCTCATTTCGGATTTGGTGGTCGTGAGTTCCTTGAATAGTCGGGTCCGGCGACGTTGCAATAGCGAATTTTTAGTTTTGGCCTTCATAGCTAAACGTCTGTTAGCCTCAAGCTCATTGAACGAATTGGCCAGATCGTTCAATCCTGGCGGGACATACTTTCCTTTGGAAAAATAACGCCGCTGCCATGCGCCTTGCAGTTGTCCGGGTTCAGATCGTTTGATCGCGGCTATCTGGTCTTTTTTGAACGCAATGGTTCCCAGGCCAATATTGATGGTAACTTCGCTTCTGGTTTCTTTTTTGATGATTCCTTCGAAGGATTTTCCGTTTTTGAGTTGTACGGTATCGGCGCCAACTTGTGCATGGATCAACAAAGCGAGTAACGCTGTTGTGATTTTAAGTATTATATTTTCGCTGTGGCAGGGCATGGTGGATAAATATTGTGCAAATAAAACCCAATTATAGGTTGATTTCGAATTTGAGCGTCGATCATTAACAATAAAAGCTTCGGTTGAAGTGGCTTATGTGAACCCGATCTACATTTCCCTCGCTGGTCACGAGTGTTTCGGGTTAGCACCTAATTTGTGAGAAAGCTCTACCGTTGTTGATTTAAAGGTTGTATCTGGAACTATATTTGTGCAGCAGAAATCCTGCGCTGATGGAGACAACGACTACAGCCGCATCCATCAATCCAAGGCCTAAACTTGCGACTGCCGGACCGGGGCAATAACCGGTCAATCCCCAACCGATTCCGAACAAAGCAGCACCCATTAAGAGGTTTTTGTCAACGTCAGAGCGGGTCGGTAGTTTGAAACTGGATTCATACAGGGGTTGATTGCGGTTGAGAATGATACGAAACGATATAAACGAAACCGATAACGCGCCCAGCATCGTGAACAAAAGTGTAGCGTCCCAATTACCTGATACATCGAGGAAATTCAGCACTCGATTCCGGTCTATCATCTGTGAGACGGAAAGTCCGATGCCGAATATGAATCCGGCCAAGAGCGCTATACCCAGTTGTTTCATGCCGGTATTCCCACGATGTGTCTAACTAAAAACACCGTGATTATCCCGGTTGCCATGAAAATACCGGTCGCGATAATTGAACGCATAGACAAGCGCGCTATTCCACAAATACCGTGCCCGCTGGTGCAGCCATGACCCATGCGTGTACCGAAGCCAACCAAAAGACCGCCAATGATTAGAAAACTCAGCGGATAAGACTCGCGCGGTGCGAATGAAGCAGGCGCGATTAATTGATACGCAAATGTTCCTGCAATGATCCCGGCCAAATAGATGAAGCGCCAAAGCCATTCTCCGCTTTTGGGCGTGAATAATGCGGACAAGATGCCACTAATGCCGGTAATTCGGCCGTTAAAAAGTAATAATATACTGATGCTTAGACCGATTAATAATCCGCCGAACAATCCGGCGTAAGGTGCAAATACTGTCACTGAATACTCCTTTATTGTGTTTTAGTTCAGAATTTCCAGGAAAAACCAAGGTCAACTGAGTTTTGACGCATCTTAATGGAGCCCGGTACACCGAACGCGGTTGCAGGAACGTTTACAGTCTCACTGAACGCGTGCAGGTACGCAAAATTCCATTCGATTTCGTCATTTGGACTATAGGAAAACCCCATTGTCGCGTGGCGTTTGTTTACCGCCAACGAAATAATATTGAACAGTAATTGACTTTCCTGAATTGGGCTGTCGTTCCAGCTATAACCTGCGCGCACCGTCCAGTTTCGGTTGATTTTGTACTGCAAGCCCAACCGGTACACGTTGATATCTTTCCAACCAAACCCTAAGCCATTGTCCGACCCAAGGAATCCTGCACCTGGTGGTATAGCCGGGCCAAATCTGCTGGCTACGGGCCCGTTGTTACCAATAGATCTGACATCACTGTAAAAAATACGCTGATAATCGAAGGCCAACAAAACAGTATCAATTGGCCTGAAAGCAATACCAGCAGCGATATTAGCTGGGATATCGAAACTGCCTTGTTCGGCGAACAGTTCCTTGTATTTATCAAATTTGGTCATGTATATTCGGGTTGAACCGCTAAGCCCTAAAGTGACCATGGGGTGAATCTGGCCGATCCAACCCAAGCGAGTGCCGATACCAAAAGCCCAATCGTAACTGTTGTTGGTCAGACTGTCGGATCCGACAAATCCTGGGGTCAAAGGTCCAAGTCCACCCGGTGAGCAAGCTGCCGGATTTCGGGTTGCGGCGGTCTTGGTGAAACATTGAAAATTTCCCAGACCTGTCGCTTTGAAATACTGCGTGGACAGCAGTAGGGAAATTCCAAACGTATGGTTGGGATGAGCTTGGTAGGTGAGTGTCGACGCAAGAATCGCTTGAGCGAGGTCTACGCCCAAGCGCCCGGTGTCGGGGATGCCGGTTTTGGTGCTTGCAGGTACCGATGCGGCCGCGGCTGGACCGCCAAATGCCGCGGCGCCCAGAACCGCAGCCGTCTCGTCATAGATGTTTCGAGCATAGCGGGTATTCAGACCACCATTGCCATAGAAGGTCATACCCCAGGAAAACTTGTCATTGATACGACGACTGAATGCGATGCCGGGAATAAAAAAATGATTCCGACTGCTTTTGTTTCTAACTTCGAAACTGCCGCCCGCAACTCGGGGATCCAACGCTGCCTCGCGAATCGGGCTGAATATTCTCAGAGATAGGTCAGTTCTTTCGCCAATCACGCCCATTCCGGCGGGATTGACCGCGCCGACCATGGCGTCTTGTGGGGCAGCAACCGTAGCGCCAGCCATACCAATCGATTTGGGACCGTAACCGAGAGCAAAATAACCTGTTGTTGCGTGACAGACCGCGGAACTAAGCATGGCGCACAAGCCCATACAGATGATTCTAGTGGTTGGTCTTTTCATAGCGGAAGTAATTATTTGGACGGTACATTCTCTAAAGTTTGGGTGGACTGTGGGTTTATTGCATAACCGTGACTCCCGAAGCAGACCCAATCAACGCAATATCTGCTTTGCGTGACGCAAACAATCCTACCGTGACTACACCTGCGATATTATTAAAGCGTGTTTCCATTGCTGCGGGTTCCAGAATGTTCAGGTTATGGATATCCAAGATCTGGTTGCCATTGTCGGTGAAAAAATTTTCGCGGAGTTGCGGTTGACCGCCTAACTTGATAATTTCCCTGGCGACAAAACTGCGCGCCATTGGGATGACTTCAATAGGCAGCGGAAAGCGGCCCAAAACATTCACAACCTTGGTGTCATCGGCGATACAAACAAATATTTTGCTGGCTGCGGCTACTATTTTCTCCCGCGTAAGCGCACCACCGCCACCTTTGATCATTTGCAGTTGATGGTTTATTTCGTCGGCTCCGTCGACATAGGTTTCTATGCTCCCCACATTGTTCAATTCCATGACCGGAATGCCAAGTTGTTTTAATTTTGCCGTACTGGCTTCAGAGCTTGATACTGCCGCGTCGATAGCCGATTTATAGTCCGCTAACAAATCGATAAAATAGTTTACCGTGGAACCGGTTCCAATGCCGATTATCGATAGATTTTTGATATGTTCTAGTGCCGCTTCAGCGGCCTTTTTCTTAAAATCGTCTTGCGCCATGGAGGTCATTGTAGGGTTGCGGGAACGTAGTTGATAATACTTTGGTCAAGGTTGAAAGTCATGCTGCGTGTCGATTTGAGTGCGGTGGTTATCAATTCTATAGAGATGGGTGTAGCGGATAATGATATATTGCCTGTTTATCCGCTGTTGCGGTCATCAAAGTAAACAACAATAAATGTCCGAAAAATATATAGAAAGAATTCTTCGTGCTCGAGTTTACGATGTTGCTGAAGAGACGCCTCTGGAATTCGCTCCGAACTTGTCCCACCGTTTGGGGAATTCGGTGTATCTAAAACGCGAAGATCTGCAACCGGTGTTTTCGTTTAAGCTCAGAGGCGCGTACAACAAGATTTGTTCGCTTGACGAACAGGCCCAGAAAGGCGGGGTCATCGCCGCTTCCGCTGGAAATCATGCCCAGGGTGTTGCGCTATCGGCGCAGAAGTTGGGTTTGAAAGCTCTGATTGTGATGCCAAAAACAACGCCGGATATTAAGGTTAAATCGGTTCGCAGTATGGGATCGAAAATTGTTTTATTCGGTGATTCATATGATGAGGCCTACCAACGTGCCCAAGAGATCGCCGCTGAGAAAAATTTGACGTTTATCCATCCTTACGATGATCCTGATGTAATCGCGGGCCAGGGAACCATTGCGGTAGAGATTCTGCGCCAATGTACCCGCGCTATCCACGCTATATTTGTGCCCGTCGGCGGTGGCGGTTTAATTGCGGGGATCGCATCTTATGTGAAATTTGTGCGCCCGGAAACGCGAGTGATTGGGGTTGAGCCCGAAGAAGCGGATTGTCTAAACAGAGCGTTAAAAGCTAATCGGAGGGTGGTATTAAAGCAGGTCGGGTTGTTTGCGGATGGCGTTGCCGTAAAACAAATTGGAAAAGAGCCGTTCCGAATAGCACGCCGCCATGTTGATGAGGTTATTATAGTCAATACGGACGAAATTTGTGCCGCAATTAAGGATATATTCGACGATACTCGGTCGATCGCGGAACCCGCCGGTGCGCTTGGCGTTGCAGGCATAAAAAAATATGTCGATAGGGAAAATATTAACGATAAGTGTTTGATTGCGATAGATAGCGGAGCGAATATTAATTTCGATAGATTGCGTTATGTTGCCGAGCGGGCGGAAGTTGGTGAGCGACGTGAGGTATTGCTGTCGGTAACCATTCCCGAGAAAGCGGGTAGTTTTTTGAAGTTTTGTCGATTTCTGGGTAAGCATAATATCACTGAATTCAATTATCGGTATTTCGACCAACAAAGCGCGAATATATTTGTCGGGGTTTCGGCCGGCGGTGAAGACAGCGAGCGCGATAGGCTAGTGCGCGAAATGGAAGACGAAGGATTTCCAGTGAAGGATATGACGGATAACGAATTGGCCAAGGAACATATGCGGTATATGGTCGGTGGACATGCCCCTTGCTTGTTGAACGAGGTTGTTTATAGCTTCGAATTTCCGGAGCGACCCGGCGCGTTGTTGAAATTCTTATCGGCGATTGGAGTGCGCTGGAACATCAGTTTGTTTCACTATCGAAACCATGGCGCCGCTTACGGCCGGGTGTTGATGGGTATCCAAGTGCAAAAATCCGAGCGCAAAGCGTTTACGAACTGTCTTGACGCTCTGGGTTTTGCCTATCGGGACGAAACGCGAAATCCGGTCTACAAAATCTATGCGGGTGGTGCGGAAACGGATCGTTGATGGCAGGTGAGCGGGCTTTATTTTGACATGGGCTGTTGAGCTTCTGGTGTTTTCTTGAGTAGAAAGCTTGCGAGTCTACCGGCTCACAAAGGTAGCTTGAGTCGAATGTGGGTATTCGCTGAAGAATGGCAGCATCCCCCGCCAGCGCCGTAACGAACTTTTGCCCTCGAACCAGCTGGCTCAGGTGGGAACATTGTTGGCGAATCAGGCTTTCCACTCAAGGTGGACTTGCACAACATCACTAATCTAACGCACCCTAGGTTGAATATTAGGCTCAAGAAATAACCCAGAACGTTTCGTACGCTGCAGGGGATGCATACTTTATAGTGTACACCGAATTTTGTGATTTGGTTAGATTATGAAATGCAACTAACCCGCTTAAAGAAAACCCAACGCAGGTATCCGTAATTAGCTAAGGTTGTAACTATTCAGCTCACGGCTTATTTTCGTGATTACTGCGTTAAAAGTGCTCATTTATGCTTATAAACTCCGCGCTTTTTCCTTGTACTCACAAAAATAAGCCGCAATCTGAACAGCTACGGAGTTATGCTTAAGTTTTAAACTCTTGCGAATTCAGCGTTGTGTCTATTTTATTCTGTAATTTGATCAATTCTTCGTCGATATCCAAGCTGCCGGTGTTTTGTTCTTTTTTTGCCTGGTTAAGTTCGTGAGCAATATTGAGGGCTGCCATCACGGCAATTCGATCCTGGCCAACTACGCGTCCCGTATCACGAACTTCGCGCATTTTTTGGTCGAGTTGTTGAGCGGATTCCAGCAAGTCATCGCGTTCGCCTGGTGTGCAGGCAATCCGGTATTCTTTGCCGAGAATCTTTATGTCAACGGGACTAATCTCGTTGTTCATGTTCCCTGCCCCATCGATTTGAGACGAGTAATCATTGCTTCTACCCGGTTCTTGGCTTGACTGGTTTTGTCGATTAGATGCGCGCGGTCACGAACCAGGTCGTTTTGTTTGGATTTTAATGAGCGGTTTTCGTTTTGAAGGTTCTGACACAAGCTTAAGAGTGCATCGATTTTTTCTTCCAACCTTTTAAGTTCTGTCATCGCTTTTCGACTCATAGGATTCAAAGAACAGGCGTTGAATGGTCTGCACAGACAAGGTATTCTCAGGGCCACCTAACAGGTGGTAGCATAAGGCATAATATACCTCAGGTCTAGGGTGATTTATGGATCGTGAAATAATGTACCAAGGGGTGCGGCACTGGATACAGGATTCAGGCTTACAGATGTCGTCTTATTGAGCAAAACATTAGGATTTATTTAAATAAAATTATCGATTTACCTCGGTGGGTGGTTTGAAAATTACAGCGAAAGAATTGAAGCGTAGGCGTAAGCAATTGATGCGTATGGTCGGTGCGGGCAATATTGCGGTCATCGCAAGTGCGC
>CAZVFR010000119.1:0-10222 GCA_964626505.1 uncultured Methylococcaceae bacterium | reverse complement strand
AATAGCCAAGTAGTTTGAATCAATGGCATATGGCCGGGTTACGGTGCGAGTGGCACCAAGATAAACTACAAAATTTGATTCACCGCTGGTCAGCGCGAATTTGCTAAATCTTCAGTGTTGTTTCTTAGCCTGTTTCATCCGTTTCCGGTGTTTCTTTGTCAAGCCAGGCCATGAACAGTTCATAACCCAAAGCTAAAACAATCGCACCTACAAATAGTCCGAGAATGCCTGAAAGCATCATACCCCCAATCGCACCGAGCAGAATAATCAACATGGGTGTATCCATTCCTCGACCAAGAAAAAGAGGTTTTAGGAAACTGTCGCAAATACTGACAATGACGCTATAGACTGTGAAAATAATTGCAGGAGTAGTTTCGGATATCGAGAAGACGTAAGCGATAATTGGCCCCAAAATCAGTATTGGAGGTAACTGGGCCACAGCGAGGACCAAAATTAGCATCGTCCAAAGTCCCCAGCCAGGTATACCCATAAAATAAAGACCAATCGCAGCAAGAATCGATTGAATAATCGCCACGCCGAGTACACCCTGAGCAACACTGCGAATGGTTGACCGGGCCAGAGTGGTAAACCGCAATCCGTTCTTTTCTCCACTTAATCGTTGAAAAAACTTAAGGGTAAACTGATAAGATTCCACCGATTTGGTCAGCAGTACTCCGGAAATAATGATTGCGATGATTAATTGCAGAATTCCACTGCCCGCGCTGGTTGCGGCGGAAAAGAAGATTTTGCCGAGCTTTTTGATTTGGGCTGCGTATTCCTTCAGGGTACCTTCCAGATTCACTGAAGCCTGACTCCACAGGCCATAAATCTTTTCGCCGACTAATGGCCATTCCTTCACGCTGTCATTTGGCGGTGGGACGAGAAGAGTGCCCTAATCCAGTTCCTTTGCGAGGTACTGTGAGGTCTCAATAAATGACCCGGATATCATTACGGTTGGGGTAATCAGAAGGGCAAGAACGAGCAGAGTGTAAAGCGTCGCTGTGAGTTTTTCACGGCCCCCGAGTAGCGATTGAAGCTGTTATAAACTGGAAATATCGCGACCGCGATAATGATTCCCCATATTATTGGAACGGTAAAGGGCAGTACGATTTTGAAACACCAGGTCAAAAGCAGAAGAACCAACCCGTATAGCCGCTTCGAGCGTCTTGGTAGTAAACTCTTTTTCGCTTGTTAGCTGAGACGAATTGCTCATGATAATTCCCTTAACTTTTAATTGATGGTTTCTTTCCGAAAGAATACCCGTTTTGGCCCGCGCAAAACAACAACTAACATACTGCATTGTATCCGAAATGCATAAAGTTATGCATGCGATATGCGCGCTACCCTTCGGGCCTTCTTTGGCTGTTCAAAACGCTCCGGGCGTTTTTGTGATGTCGTAATCGGGTAAAACTGAGGATATGCCGAGTCGTTACCGCAACGACTGACTACATTGCTTGGTTAACCGGAGAACAAATAGAGTTACGAGAATACGATGCGGCTCTTGAAGGTAATATTAGAATTCAAAATCCGGGAACCATAGCTTGATTTCGCCTATGGCTTCGTCAACTTCGCCTGCGGCATGCACTAGATTACAGATGGGTCTTTTCTCTGCATTTGCTGCATCAGGACTATCTAAACTGTATTTACCTCGGATCGAACCAGGATCGGCCATAATTGGAAGCGTGTTTCCAACCAACCGTCTCACATTCTTTACGGCTGCGTTGCCTTCCCATATCATTGCAACAACATCACCGCCTGATAAAAAATCGGTGAGCCATACTTTCACTATTTTTCCGATCTCAATCGGATCGTCAGTTCCAAATTCTGTTTTTACATCTTTACCCAGCATCACGAAACCATCAAGGGTTTTGTTACCTACTGAGGAGTACCATTCTATACTATTTGGATAATGTTTTTCTGCCACTTCCCGACTTGGACGAAGCATCTTGATCTTTAGAAGCTTTAGGCCCGTATGCTCAAGTGTTGTAATTATTTCTCCTATCAATCCTCTTTGAACGCCGTCAGGTTTTACCATGACAAAAGTTATTTCCACCAAAATTCCCCTTGAGTATCACTAAAAAAACCCACAATTGTGGGCCTGATTGAAAAACCCACAATTAGTGGGCTTCAAAACCCTTAATTCTAGCATATACAACCTAAATTAGTGAACCATCTAATGAGATCGATTAATCGTGAAGCATTGCGAACAAAAAAGGTTGTGAGGGATTAGAAAACGACTCTATAAAGGTTTGATTGTAAAAGCCTCGAGCGCAATTCCGAGATCGAAACCTCGTCCCTTTCCAGCCACGGCCAGGGATACTTCGCCTTTGGTCATCGCCAGACCTTCGAAAGACCGGACCGCGCCGGCATGTGCGTCCAAAGCGATATACGTACCGAAGGTTTCATGAATATCTCTAACCTCAGAGAAAGTCCCTTTACCATTGGCAATTTCAGATTTTCCAATCGTTGGACCACCACCTTGGCTAATGATTTGAACTCTGGCTTGCTGACCATTTTTACAAATAATCGAACCGTTACCTCGATATATCTTGTAAAGAAAAGACCAACCTTTCAGAGTGTAGTGAAGCTTACAAGTTGTCATGTCCGCAGATGCCGGGACAGAGTAAATTATGATGCCGGTCAATAGTGTAAGGATTTGTAACATTTTCATCGCTTGGTTACCTTTTGCTTGAGGATTTTATCGATGATGCTCAAATAGGCTAACGCCAAACGGATCGTTCTCGACTGGAGATGGTCCGATTTGGACAGTTTTGCAAATCATCTTGTCTGAGCGGAATTCACTATTTCAAGTTTGCGAATAATTGCAGAGCATGTCAATGCGTACCACCTTCATAAATCTGGCTACAACAACTCAAACGCTAAGCAGAGGAGAACCGCATGCCGTAGCCGGAGAAATATTAGGTGTATCTTAACCGCCGGTTCACGAGCTGACCAGTATCCTTGGTGTCATTTGTTCGAAGGGTCACACGGTGTCTAATCGATTCGCGCATTGGCTCTAACTTAAACCTGAATCCGTGACTCCACTACGGCACAGTGCACAAGCTCTTGATTCCACAGCGGTCAAAAAAATACCCGCTTAACGGATGGGTGAAGCTAAGATTTTTTGGTTCCCCTGTGAAACCAATATCTTGCACCCTGTTATCCGCATTGAAGTCACGGATTCAGGTTATACTTTAATGACGTGGTTCAATAGAATTGACCAACCCAGCTAGGGGAGAATAACATGGCTTTCAAATATTACCTGTCCGAAAAACTCACCTTCCTTTTAATCAGCAAATAAAAATGCTGGCGCATAGAATTAGGAAACTTTGACAATGTTAGGATTGAAAGATCGTTTTAGTTTGGCAAAATTCTTGGCTGTTGGTCTTTTAATCGGTGGACTACTTGGTTTTATTCAGTTTGTCGGACTTCGTGATGAATTAAATTCACTCCCTGTTTCGTCTCAATTTCAATACATCGCTATTACCTGGTATTCCTACGCGTTGGTTGGCTTGATTGCGGTTGTATTAATAATCGCGTTAACGAGTGTATGGACGCGGGTTACCCAACGAGATATCGCAGCGTGGATGTGGCCTCCAGCTGTATCCGTAGCAACGGTGTTCGGTGCAGGTGTGATCACCATCGAGACCTGGGAAACTCTGTTTCTTGCCGCTTTTGCGACTATCGTTGTTTTTTTCGTATCGTGTTGGCTTGTTCATCGATGGCAGCAACTTCGTAACGAAGCAATGTGGGCGCTTGCCAACATGGTGGCACTATTGGGCGTACTTGGCTGGACTTTGTCGACAAAAGCAGTAGGTCATGGCGCCAGTTGACCGGACACCCTGACGGTAGTGCCTATTATAGCTATTTCCGGGATTGGACTTTGGATTCTAACCGATCACAAAGTGAACCCGAGAACTCGGACGCTTGCCTATAGTCTGCCAATGGTTGCGTTGGGTATGACCTTATTCGCCCAGCATGTCTCCAAGTCGGAAGATATTGACCAAAATGTTAATGTTGTACTCATCACAATCGATACTCTCAGAGCTGATTATCTGGCCTGTTATGGTAATGCCACAATCCAGACTCCCCATATCGATGCGCTCGCCAATGGTGGCGCTCTTTTCGAAAATGCGATTGTTTCAATGCCGCTGACCAACCCTTCGCATACTAGCATTCTCACCGGGCTTTATCCCGGGAACCACCACGTTGTACGCAACGAACCGATCAGATTAGGCAACCAATTTCATACATTGGCCGATGTGCTTATGGAAAGTGGCTATAAGACAGCTGGATTTGTGAGTGGATATCCACTGAGTAAAAAGATTTCAACCATTGGTGAACGTTTCGAATTATTCGATGATGACCGAAGTAACTTACCACCCATTCCAGCCCAGGTATTTGAAAACACGCTAACGAAAAATCTTAAATTTGTTTCTCAAGACCGATTGGGTACATATCGACTCAAGTCAAGCTTTGAACGTAATGCGAAGCAAACGATAACACCGGTAAAACAGTGGTTGAATCTGAATGCACAATCGACTTTTTTTATGTGGGTCCACCTTTATGATCCACACGAGGATTATGGGCCGCCAGCACCATTCGACAAACTATATGATCCTGATTATTCCGGGTCTGTGGATGGAGGCTGGGAGGCCCTGAGCATTGAGGAGCGAGAACAGATACTCACTAACAGTGAAGATATGAATCACATGAAGGCGCTTTATGCGGGCGAAGTTTCCTACGTTGATGAACAAGTGGGGGATCTTCTCTCCGAGCTGGGTCGCCATGGGCTCAGTGATCGAACGCTGGTTGTATTTACCGCGGACCACGGGGAATGTTTTACGGAACACGGCGTATATTTTGCTCACAGTGAGTGCTTATCGGACGCTTCTATCAAAGTACCTCTGATATTTCGATTTCCTGGTGGTGAACACGCAGGACTTCGAATATCGAAATCGGTAGAAGTTATCGATGTGTTCCCAACTATTCTTGATTATCTCGGGCTGGCTGTACCCAATGAAATCGACGGTCAGATAATTCTTGATGATATCCGCAATGGGTCATCAGTATCCTCGGAGTCTCCCGCGGTAACGGCTATATTTGAAGGTGGCAACCCCACGGGAATACGTGGGCTTTCTATTAGATCGGATCGGTATAAATATATTTGGCGTTCAGCGTTTTGGGCGCATTTGATTCTTCTGCCTGAGACAGAAGCATTTTATGACTTGGTGAACGATCCAGGCGAGACGCTAAATCTGATTGGCCAGGAGTCGGGGTCTGAACCGGTCGACAAATATCGTAAGATGGCTATGGACTACAAAGAACAATGGTCATCGCTTCGATCATCCAAGGATACTAAAATATCACAGCGCGACATGGAGGCACTTCGTTCGCTGGGTTATATCAAATGACAAGTATCGTTTGCACGAAATCGAGAAAGTTAGGGTAATCATCGTTTAATCCCACCGGCATTGTGTTGCACCTTTGATACATAAATGTGTCATATGAAATGCGGGCTAGTACTGCGACAAGTTTGTATTGATGGATAGAAGGAGTCGAGAAGCGGTTAGATGCTAGGCGCGGGAGCGCTGGACTAGCAGGGCTAATTCAAGCGAATGCAACAACGCAGATGACTGCTTATCGGCTGGTTATATTCATCAATACAAGATTGGCGGAGTACTAGTATCTAGTCGATCTAATCTAGACAGAATATACCTGTGACGGCATAGTCTTTCTAGAATCTACTCTGGGGGGAAAGTCTAAATGGTTGAAAATCAAAGCCGGTATGACGACATTCGATTATCGGTTATGGGAATGAGTTGCGCCGGCTGTGTTAAAAGTGTTGAAGACGCGCTGTTGTCGGTCAGCGGTGTGATTTCCGCAGCCGTGAATTTTGCGGATCATTCCGCGGTCGTGCATGGCAGTCCCGATATTGGATTGCTGAAGGCGTCTGTTCAGGTGGTTGGCTATGATGTCGCGGTCATGGAGGCGTTGGATGATCCGCAAGAGCAGCAACGGCTTGAAGAACATCATTACCGGGAGTTGTTGAAAAAAGCCGCGGTTGCAGGCTCGGTAGGGGTTCCACTTATGCTGGCCGGGCACTTGGAGTTGCTGCCCGAACTGGGCTCAAAAACGGGCAACTGGTTCTGGCCGGAGATCGCCTTGATTACCTTTGGGGTCATGGTTTATTCGGGCGGACACTTTTTTGTCGGGGCTCTAAAGACCTTGCGTCAGGGCCAGGCTAATATGGATACTCTGATTGCTCTGGGTACCGGGGCGGCATGGATTTATTCAACGATTGTAATCGATTTTTCGGATACGCTACCGTCATTGGCTAAGCACGCGTATTTTGAGGCGGCCGTCATTATTCTTGCGTTTATTAATTTAGGTTCGGCCCTGGAAACGCGCGCGCGCGGTAGAACTTCGGGTGCGATTCGGGAATTGATTGGCTTACAACCTCGGACTGCGCGCGTGGTGCGCAATGGCGAAGAAATCGATGTACCCATTGATCAAGTCGGCTTGAACGAAACGCTACGCGTTCGTCCCGGCGAAAAGATCGCGGTTGACGGTGTTTTGATCAAAGGGCAGTCGAATATAGACGAGTCGATGCTGACCGGCGAACCCCTACCGGTAGAGAAGACCGCGGGCGATGAAGTGGTTGCCGGCACATTGAATCAGAAAGGCACTTTTTTGTACCGGGCGACGCGGATTGGTCGCGATACGGTGTTGGCGCATATTATTGAAAGCGTGCGCCAAGCGCAAGGGAGTAAACCCGAAATAGCCCGCATGGTTGACAGCATTGCAGCGGTGTTTGTGCCGGTTGTGGTTATCATCGCGGTAATAACCTTTTTTGTGTGGTTATCGGTCGGGCCTGATCCGGCTTTGGGCTATGCGTTTGTGACATCGATGACTGTCTTGCTGATTGCGTGTCCGTGCGCATTAGGTTTGGCGACACCAATCTCCGTGATGGTCGGTGTGGGCCGTGCCGCGCAATCAGGAATTCTAATACGTAACGGTGATGCTTTGCAGAGCGCGGGTAAAATTACCTGCTTGGTCTTGGACAAAACCGGAACCGTTACCGAGGGACGTCCTACCGTGTCCGCGGTTGAGTCGCTTTCTGGGTGGACAGAGCAACAAGCGTTGCAACATGCAGCAAGTCTGGAGGCCGGATCAGAGCATCCTTTGGCCGGCGCGATATTAAGTAGAGCTGATGAATTAGGTATCGAGAACCTGCCGATTGAAAAGTTTCAGGCGATTACAGGGCAAGGTGTGTCTGCAAAGGTAAGCGGCCAATTGATGTATTTCGGCAATCTCGAATTAATGCGCGACAATAAAATCGATTGCGGAGAGTATGCGGCACTATTGAATCGCTACGCGCAACTTGCGCAAACCCCTATGTTATTGGCAACCGCCCAGAAGGTCGTTGGGCTTATATCAGTATCTGATCCAATCAAGCCTGATTCCACACAAGCTATCGCGGAATTGAAAGCTGACGGGGTACGCGTTTTAATGGTTACCGGAGACAACGAAAAGACCGCCATGGCAGTTGCCGCGGTGGCTGGAATTAACGATGTGCGCGCGCAAGTTTTGCCCCAGGACAAAGCTGCGGTAGTGAAATCCTTGCAGGATCAAGGTGAAACAGTGGGCATGGTGGGTGACGGCATCAATGACGCGCCGGCATTGGCACAGGCGAATGTCGGTTTTGCAATCGGTACCGGAACGGACATTGCGATAGAGAGCGCCGATGTTGTGATCATGCACGGTTCACTACGCAAATTGCCCGAATCGATTCGGATTTCGGGCTTGACCTTGCGCAATATTAAACAGAATTTGCTAGGGGCCTTTGTCTATAATGTCCTAGCTATTCCGGTTGCTGCGGGTCTACTGTACCCCGTCTTTGGCGTTTTATTGAATCCGATGATAGCGGGTGCGGCGATGGCACTTTCTTCAGTCACCGTAGTTGCCAACGCGAATCGGTTGCGGTGGCAATAGGATGGAGCTTGGTCCGAAGTGGCTTACTGTTTATTTTTTGTCGCTTTCGCAATCACAAACTTTTTATTGCTTGCGATCACGCTGGCATTTCCAAAAATCCGTTTTAGTTTATCGTGATAAGGCAGGTGGCGGTTGCCGATCACCCAAAGTTCACCGCCTTGTTTCAGCACGTTGTTGGATTCGTTGAACATCTGCCAGGCAATCGCATCGCCCATGGTGTTCTGGTGATGAAACGGTGGATTGTTTAGTACCCAATCGAATTCGTTTTCAGCGATGCCTGAAAGACAATCGCTAACGTGGAATTCGGCTGCGCGCGCATCACCGAACAGGTTTTCAAAATTGGTTTTCGCGGAAGCGACCGCC
Source organism: uncultured Methylococcaceae bacterium (assembly GCA_964626505.1). Classification (GTDB taxonomy): domain Bacteria; phylum Pseudomonadota; class Gammaproteobacteria; order Methylococcales; family UBA1147; genus CAZUGA01. Next base: position 1,864 of record CAZVFR010000119.1, on the reverse strand, counting down.
ATAAAGGATTCATCAACAAAGGTTAATTCGGCTTCTGGATTGTGTTGAGCTGCAATCAATCCTAGCACCCCATTGCCGCATCCCAGATCGATAATTTTTCGTGCGTTAGGCTGAGTGCCTAACTGTTCAAGGAAAAACCGCGTGCCATTGTCCAAACGTTCTCGCGAGAATACATTGGCGTGATTGATTAACCGACAATCGCTTGCGTCAAGTTGGTATTCAACTGGGGATGGAGGGGATTCTGAATTTAGCGACATATCCGGCGTGCAAAAAATCAGCCGCGATTTCTTTTGTGCCAACGAGGTTTTGGTTGGGCCGAGTATGCGTTCGAATAGCTTCAACGTGGATGTATGTATTTTCTTCACCATAGCCGCGGCGCGGATCTGAGTATCGTGATCGATGTGTGGTCGTATCCGGTGTAGCTGGTCCTCCAGAAGTGCGAGACTTTTGGGAATTTTGATTAAAACCTGATCAAATTTACCGGTGGGTGCTTCGAGGCTGTTCAATAACCGAATTTTTTTGGTTGATAAACTGTTGTTTTGTAAGTTGTGCAATGTACCTTGGTGCGACAAGAATGAATCTGATAGCATTTGTATCGAATAGTCAGCCAGCGCAACCGACAGAGTTCCAAAACTATCGTTAAGAATTAGCATTGGCGCGGCTGGTTTCAGTGTCGTATGCTGGGCAAAATGTTGCAGCAAATATTCATCCGCCGCGTCCCAAGCACGCAGGCTGTCGTTTTTGCGGACTGGGTAGCGCGCTAATCTGTACGAGCCTTGGGGTACGGTGATTTGGTCCATATACTTTCAACGTTGCACGTGAGTTAGTGGATGCGATTCTATCTTTTCAGGAGGTGGTAAATGTATAAATTTCGTCTTATTCTGATTATCACATTGTTGACTGCTTGTCTTTTCTTTACCGGTTGTTATGGATATCGTGTCGATGTTTTGCAAACAGATCCGCTATCAGAACCTGAAAGTAAAACAGCGCATTCACTATTTTGGGGATTAATTCAAAATCCTCAGTACATCGTTGCTGACAATTGCCATAGCAATGCTCTAAACGACGTTTATATAACGACAAACTATGGTTATGCTTTTATTACTGTCGTATCTCTTGGTATTTGGGCGCCCATAGATGTTGAATGGCGATGTGCCGAAAAGCCAAAAGCAGATGGGCATGATGATGGTATGCTCTAAAATAAATCACTGAGCTGTAAAGGAGAAGGTTATGACCACCATATCCGTACATGATGAAATTGACTTGATGGATGCTCGGACATGGACTAACAGGCATCAAACAGTTGCCCAGAAAGTTTCTGGAATTTACGCTATTCGAAATCCGGATATTGATAATAAATTAGCCGCTTACAATAAAACGACTGCGTCATTCCAATGGCTCATCAAGCAAGCAATTAGTAATAAAAAACGACTCCATCCACTTGGGTCAGGGTGGTCTTTAACCCCGGTTTGTGTGAGTAACGATTATCTGGTCAATACCAGGCAATTAAGGCTTAGGTTTCGAATTAAGAAGGATAGCATAGCCTCTGGCTATAAAGGTAATAAAGCAAGTCTCTGTTTTGTTCAATGTGGAAATACTGTTACACGTTTAAACCGATATTTAAGAGCAAATAATAAATCGTTGCAGACTTCAGGATCCAGTAATGGTCAGACTATTGCTGGTGCATTATCCACCGGAACACATGGTTCTATCTTTAATTTTGGAGGGATTCAGGATTTTGTTGTCGGGCTGCATATTGTTGTGGGTTCAACACGCCATATCTGGCTTGAACGTAAGTCTTACCCGGTTACAAAATCTAGTTTTACCAATAATCTTGGTGCGGAACGTATTCAAGATGACAGGT
>CAZVFR010000118.1:0-10261 GCA_964626505.1 uncultured Methylococcaceae bacterium | reverse complement strand
AGTTGATCACAACCGGAAAAGACGAGCGCATTATTGGTTGCCACGTAATCGGAGAGGGCGCGGACGAAATGATGCAGGGCTTTGCGGTCGCCGTACAAATGGGCGCGACCAAGGCGGATTTCGACAACACGGTGGCGATACACCCCACCAATGCTGAAGAATTAGTAACTCTGAAGTAACCACAGTCGCGATTTAGCCTGCCTACGATGATCGATATTAACCCTCTGCTCGCCGCAATGAGTAGTCCAGCTTTGTCCGCTTGGCGCACTATTTTGCCTGCGCAGATTTCCTCGGCCTATTCGGCTACGCAACACGGCGATCTTCCGACCTGGCGTGCCATTATCGAAGCGCTTCCGGCTTTTCGCGCCTCCTTAATTCAGCTCGATAACGATGCCATTGTAATCGGACAATCCGAAGACGCGACGCCGCAGCAACAAGAGCAGGTCGAAGTCTTGTTGCGAAAGCTCCACCCCTGGCGCAAAGGCCCGTACCAAATTCATGGCATCCCAATCGATACGGAATGGCGTTCAGGCCTCAAATGGAACCGCCTGCGCAATAGCATTACGCCCCTCAACAACCGCTTGGTATTAGATGTCGGCTGCGGCAACGGCTATCACTGCTGGCGCATGTTGGGCGCTGGCGCCAAAGCCGTTATTGGCGTCGACCCCACGGTACTGAGCATCATGCAGTTTGACGCGGTGAAACATTTTGCCGGCAATCATCCGGTGTTTGCACTCCCGCTTGGCGTCGAAGACATCCCACGCGAATTACTCGCATTTGATACGGTATTTTCCATGGGCGTTTTATACCACCGCAAATCACCACTGGACCACCTGCTCGAACTCAAGGGTTTTTTGCGCAAAGACGGTGAATTAGTACTGGAAACTCTGGTTATCGATGGCTCTCTCGGACAAACCCTGTTACCGGAGGGACGTTACGCAAAAATGCGTAATGTCTGGTTTATCCCGTCCCCGCCCACACTGGCCGCATGGTTACAACGCTGTGGATTCAAAAATATCCGCCTACTGGATATAAGCCGAACGAGTATAAAAGAACAGCGCAGCACGGACTGGATGACCTTCCAATCGCTATCCGACTTTCTCGATCCGAACAACCCCAAATTAACCTGTGAAGGTTTGCCCGCGCCCCAACGCGCGATTTTTTTGGCTAACAGCTAAATATACCTTTCGCGCTCAAAACGGGCATTCTTGAACGCGAAAGGCATATCATGAGAGACTATTCTTTTTGTAACTTAATTGATCCGCTCGAGTGACTATTAATACCCCACGCATCGGCTTTGTCAGCCTGGGTTGCCCTAAAGCCCTGGTCGACAGTGAACGCATACTCACACAACTGCATTCTGAAGGTTATCAGACCGCTTCAAGCTACCAAGACGCAGACCTTGTCGTGGTCAATACCTGTGGTTTTATCGATTCTGCCGTGCAAGAATCACTGGAAACCATCGGCGAGGCCATTGCCGAAAACGGCAAGGTTATCGTAACCGGCTGTTTGGGCGTTAGGGAATCAGAAATTCGCGAGCAGCACCCCAAAGTCCTGCAGATCACCGGACCTCAAGCCTATCAGGCCGTGGTCGATTCGGTGCATACGCATTTGCCGCCGCCGCACAATCCATTCACCAACCTCATCCCTGCTCAGGGGATCAAACTCACCCCCAAGCATTACGCCTACTTAAAAATCTCCGAAGGCTGCAACCACCGCTGCTCTTTTTGCATCATCCCATCCATGCGCGGTAATTTAGTCAGTCGCCCGATTGGCGAGGTGATGGCCGAAGCCGAACGACTGGCGCAGGCCGGAGTTAAAGAACTTCTGGTAATTTCACAGGATACCAGCGCCTATGGAACAGACATCAAGTATCAAGCTGACGATTGGAACGGCCACCGTTGGGAAACGCGTTTTACCGCGTTGGCCGAGGCACTCGGTCAGTTGGGTATCTGGGTACGTCTGCACTACGTATATCCTTATCCGCACGTCGACTCGGTTATCCCGCTGATGGCAGAGGGAAAAATTCTCCCGTACCTGGACATCCCATTTCAACACGCCAATCGGCGCATCCTGACACTCATGAAACGCCCGGCGGCAACCGAGAACACTCTGAAGAGAATACAAAGTTGGCGCGCAATCTGCCCGGACATCACCTTGCGCAGCACATTCATCGTTGGCTTCCCTGGAGAAACCGAGAACGAATTCGAAGAATTACTCACATTTCTAGACCAAGCCCAATTGGATCGGGTTGGCTGTTTCAAATACTCACCGGTACGGGGCGCCGCGGCGAACGAACTCGCGGATCCAATACCCGAAGCCATCAAAGAAGACAGGCTACAACGCTTTATGCAGCGGCAAGCAGAAATCAGCTCCCGACGGCTAAAAAATCGCATCGGAAACCGCGAGACTGTATTGGTCGATGAAGTCGCCACCGAAGGTGCGGTCGCTCGTAGCAAAAGCGACGCACCCGAAATCGATGGTCAGGTATTCATCGACGGCGCCACCCATTTAAACCCGGGAGACTGGGCCGAAGTCATGATCGAAGAAAGTGACGAGCATGATTTGTGGGGCAATTTGGTAACCTAAAATTAGAAAACACTAGATACTAGATATTCGCATCATGATGACTACACGCAATAATTGCAAACATCTGACTAATACAAATGGAGCACACAATGATTTTCCAACAACATTTTGACGAGGACACTTGGACTTTAACCTATTTTATCGCGGATCCGGACAGCCACGAAGCCGTGATCATCGACCCGGTTAATTCGCACCTGGATAGCTATATGTCATTACTGAATAAGCACGCCATGACCTTGAAATATTCGTTGGAAACTCATGTACACGCGGATCATATTACCGCGGGCGGTTTACTGCGCCAACGTACTGGCGCGGAAACCGGCATCGGTGCGGCGTGTGGCGCCGAAACAGCAGATTACCAGATCCAGGATGGCGATGTGTTCAATTTTGGCGGGAAAGAACAAATCAAAGTCATCGCAACGCCGGGACACACACCGGGCAGTAATTCGTTTTTGTGGCGGGACAGAGTATTTACCGGCGATGCTTTGTTCATTGATGGCTGCGGTCGAACCGATTTTCAGGGTGGTAACCCGGGAACATTGTACGACTCTATTACCCAAAAGCTATTCACCCTACCGGCTGATACCCTGGTCTACCCCGGCCACGACTACAACGGGCGGCGGGTCAGCAGCATCGAACAGGAACGCGCTCGAAATCCAAGAATAGCAGGAAAATCACGCGAAGAATTTATTCAGCTCATGAACCAACTGGATTTGCCTGAACCGCGCTTGATCAAACAATCAGTCCCGGCTAATCGGCGCTGTGGCTTAACGGACGACGAATGGCAGGAAGCTGTCGAGCCGCCAAGCGCATCAGATCAAGGGGCTCAATGTGGTGCAACAGCATCTTCCAGCACGCCCTCGCTATCCTTGGTTAGCCGAGCCAAAGCGGACATCATCGAAGTCAGTGTTGACGACGCCAAGAAGTTGATCGGCAATAGGGAAATTACCGTCGTAGACGTTCGCGAACCCAGCGAATTTGAGGCCGGCGCTCTGCCCAATGCAATACCGATTCCTCGAGGCTTACTCGAATTCAAAATCGGTAACATAGCGGAACTGTCTGATCAAACCAAACCCGTATTGGTCTATTGCCGTACCGGCGGCCGTGCGGCATTGGCAACCCAAACCATGCAACAGATAGGTTATACCAACGTGGTATCGCTGGCAGGCGGCTACGATGCTTGGACTAAAGACTAAATCTAGTGCAGGGTTTTACGAACCCACCAAATCGGGCGCCTCTCCATCATCGAGAGACTCGGCTGCCTGATCGTGCCCCTCTATAGCCCGCATTTCTCACCAGAATGACAATCCCTCACTTGATCTTTGTTTTCACAAGGGATTTTCTGCCCTCGGAAATACAGCCCGTATTCCGCTCCGTCAGAAAATCCCTTGTGAAAACAAATCTCTGCGCGATCATCTTGCCCTCTGGTGAGAAATGCGAGCTAGGGACCTTACAGTTGCTTGAAGAAGTATTCCGCAATCATCTTGGCAACGAAGTCCTTGCCCTTGAGATCTAGATCCGCTGCCTTGTCGACTAGATCAGCGTCACTATTGATACGCTTCCAAATCGATGCCCAAATCTTTTCAGTAAGCGCGGGCGTGTTGGTTGCAAGATCGAGCTCGTGCTCCAGAAAGACACCACGGCCGTGGATATTATCACTGCCTTCGATACACACCAAAGGCTTGCCGTCGACGGCAACACACTCGACCTTGGCGTGCAGGGTTGTCTGGCGATCCATGGCTGCAGCGTCGGGCCCGGCGCTATTCCGCTGCAGGTAGATGTGCAATCGATCGCCCATACCCGCCGTCTCGAGCTCTTCCTTAATCTTAAGCAAGGAGATCATGATCGGCGGCATAATGATTTGGCCGCCGTCCGCGTCGATGCTCTCATAACTGTTGGTGTGCAACGATACCGTACCGCCAGCCTTGATCAGGTCAGTAATCTGCCGGGGCAGAGGATTCAGGGGAATAAAGTAGGCATTTTGCATCACGTATTCCACTGTCTTGCCAGCCCTGGCTGCTGCGATCGCGCCATCGAGTACCTTGGCGCGCATATAAGCGATGCCGGTTTTACCGCTATCCGATGGGACCTGGGCCAGGACCATCAGGCTGGCATTGGCAACGTCCCACACGCCATTGCACTTGGCGGGATGTCCCCGCCCAACCGCTGCCATCAATTGGCCACTGCCCTGCTTGGCGTCTTCGGTGACAGCGCTGTTCCAGATAGCGGCCACTTTGGTATAAACATCGCGCACCGCCGGCCCACAGGTATCAAGCTCGAAATCCAGCCACGCTGAGTAATACTTGTCTCCCGGGTTACGACCACCCACGATGGCGCGCATTAGTGTTTTGGGACCCACTTTGCTAAGGCGGATGGCTGCCTTGATGTGGGTACTGAACAGCTTGCGCGCGCCTTTGCGTTGGTAAGCGACCACTGGAACACCGCATCCCTTGAGCCGCTTGGCCAGATCGCCACCTTGTTTCTCAAGGGTGGCACCATCGAACATAGCGCGCACATTGGCACCGTTACGCTTGCCGTCGCACAGAGCCTTTACTTCGGCTGCGCCCGTGGCATCATCGTAGATACCCCAGGTAACGAAGGTATAGTCGTCATCCTTGCCGAGTTTGGCGCGGAAGGCCTCGCGGCGTGCGTAGGAAAATTCGCCGTCGTCGAGCACGGTGACTTGGTTGCCGCTGGTCCACTGCTCCCCGACCGCCTCGGCTGCCTCCACCGCGAAGGCGCTAGAGTCGACGGCGCTGCCGTTGCGTGTTTTAGCCACTACGTTGCTGGCGAAGGCCTCCAGGGTCGGAATGATCTTGGCCGCCGCGATACAGTCGGGGTCATCATCGAGCTTGCCGTCCATGCACAAACCCTGGCCAATCTGGTAAGTCATGTCAGTAGCCATGCTCGTCGCTTTTTCAGCATCCCCTGGCAGCTTCTTCGCCAAGACAAAGACTAGCACTTTCTTCAGCAGATCCTTCTTGTATAGGTCAGCAATGAGACTGATGAGCTCTTTCTTAAACTCGCCGCTAATGATGAATACATCCATCTCCGTGGCAACCGAGCATACGATGATATCCTGGCCGGTGATCTTGTCCAGTGCGGCGGTGACGACCTTGAGCGGTACTTCGTGTTCCCAGGAAATCGACTCGGTCGGCCCCGCCGTGCGTCTGGCGGCGAAATCCATGCATGGCGCCAACTGTTCCAGCCATTCGTTAGTCGGCTCCCCTTGTGCCAGCTTCAGAGTCTCGGGAAAATACGCCTTTGCCACTGGTGTGTAGCGCTTCACAGCAGCATCCTTGGCCACCTTCTTGATGATTCGCTCCCGCGTGCCTTGGGGTAGGAGGTTGAAAATGCCCTCCTGGATGACTGTGCACCCACCCATGGCGATGCATAGGACCACTAGGGCCACAAGAATGAACTTACGCATGATCCCTCCTGGAAAGCATGTGATTAACTAAGGTCTAGGAATTTCTACTGTTGTTTTTCTAATGTCCTGAAAGCGTGACACATTCATGAGAAAGAAGTCAAGTTTCTACATGATCCGGACGAAGTTGGGTCAAGTGTAGGCCCGGAGAGGTGGGTTTGGTGGTATGCATTCCCACGCAGGAGCGTGGGAACGAGGTGACTTACCAGCGCAGTAACCGAGTCTGACCTTTAAACAGGCATATCCTGGTGGACGATACAACTCTCCGATGAATTATGCAGCGATATTTATTCGCCGATTTGTCGTAATGTGTAACCGCCACTCCGATAGGCCAATCCAATCGTTTTATAGCGAACTTGCGTTGGTTGGAATTTCGAACACCTAAATTAGACCACACCCTCATATAAGTTCTAAACAATATCACATGCATTGTCTAGCTAGCTTATTTGATGTTTGATTTCGATTACCCAGTTTGCATTTCCTTTCCCGATAATCTTGTGCTTAAATATTCTTGTAAAAATCCCATAATGTTTTACACAATTAATCTGTCATCCGTGCTTACTTGGCTTTTAAAACAAAGCGTGCTATTCGCTCTCAGCCTGCGCTATCGCATTGATATCCAGGGTCTCGATAAAATCAGCACGAATAAGGGGATTTTATTCCTACCCAACCACCCCTCGGAAATGGATCCAGTTATTCTGGTATCCCATTTATGGCACCGGTTCCAGCCCCACGCCATGACGATTGAAGATTTTTTCCATGCCCCGATCCTGCACCAGATCATGGAGAAAATTGGGGCGATCCCCATACCCGACATGTTGAAAGGTAGCGGCAGCTATAAGCGACTTCGTGTCAGAAAGGCCTTAGACCAAGTCGTGGAGTATTTAAACACGGGAGAGAATATACTCATCTATCCGTCCGGCTGCTTGATGCGCAGCGGTCTCGAAGAAATTGGTGCTACTACAGCCGTTTACGATATCCTGCAAAAAAAGTCTGATGTGCATGTCGTATTGGTCCGCACCCGTGGCCTCTTGGGAAGCTCCTTTTCCTGGGTGAGCCAGCAACAGAGTCCAGACCTTTGGGCTACGTTGAAACATGCGTTACTTCATGTTTGCTTAAACCTGGTTTTTTTCACACCCCGGCGACGGGTCACGATCGAGTTTGAAGAAGTCCCTGCTGAATTTCCCCGGAGCAGAGATAAAATGGTGTTAAACCAATGGCTCGAGTCATGGTACAACCAGCGCGGCGAGGAAGCGCCGAGCCAGGTATCTTATAGTCCGTGGATAAAGCATTATTGGGAATTTAAGGGGAAATCGACAACCGATGGGTGTTCGGAGGTGGAGGTTTCTAACGAGGTTCGCCAACAGGTTTATACTGAGCTGGCCAGAGTTACGACGATGGATCCGGACGGCATCCACGACCAGCTCCATCTGTCCCGTAATTTGGGTATGGATTCCCTGCAGGTTGCGGATTTAGTCTCCTGGCTGCAAATAACCTTTTTTGTCTTGGATGTAGAAATTACGGATCTGGAAACCGTTAATGATGTTCTGCAGATCGCAGCCGGGGCGTTTAAAGAGCAGAGCAATGAAATCACCGCTGTCCGCGCCACGGCAAATTGGGAAGAAATACATCGCCCCGCTCTCATAGAGCCAGATCCTGAAAAAAGTATACCTCAAAATTTTCTGGAGATTGCGGATCGTATGAAAAACAGCATTATCCTGGGTGATGATGTCCGCGGAGCCATGAGCTATCAGAAATCCAAGATCGCCGTTTTACTGCTGGCCGATATCATTGCTGAACTCCCTGGAAGACATGTGGGGATCATGCTACCCGCAAGCACCGGTGCAACTCTGGTGGTCATGGCCACATTGCTGAATGGCAAGGTGCCGGTGATGATTAACTGGACCTTGGGCGAGAGCAACCTGGGCCATGTAATAAAAAGTGCTGAATTAAAGACTATTATCACTTCGCGTCGCTTTTTGGATCGGCTTGATAATTTAGATCTGGAGTTAATTGATCCCTACTTGTTGATTCTGGAAGAAGTCGCTAAGGAAAAAATCACAATATCCAGAAAGATCCGAGCAGCACTCCGTGCCCGAAAATCTGCCGACAGCCTGTTAAAAACGTATGGCAGTAACCTGATTCGGCCCGAAGATCCCGCCGTTATTCTTTTTACAAGTGGTTCCGAATCGAGGCCCAAAGGCGTACCCTTGAGTCACCGCAATATTCTGTCCAACGCCGCGGCTTGTTTCACTATTGCCGAACTGGAAACTTCCGATGTCATGTACGGGTTTTTGCCCCCGTTCCACTCTTTTGGCTTTACCATCACGACTATTCTGCCGATGGTTTGCGGTATGAAAACTGCGTATTACCCGAATCCTACGGAGAGTCGGCAGTTGGTCCGCGGAATCGAAGCTTGGAAGGCTACGATCATGTGCGGAACCCCAACTTTCGCAGCGGGTATCTACAAAGCAGCGAAAGATGCACAACTGAAAAGTTTGCGCGTCATTATCGTGGGTGCTGAAAAAGCACCAGACGAATTGTTTGATACCGTTGCACAAATGTCATCAGCGAAAATACTTGAGGGTTATGGGATTACCGAATGCGCTCCGGTGGTCACGGCTAATTCACTACACCGGGAACGCGCTGGTGTTGGACAACCCGTGGGCGATGTCAGCCTGAAAATTGTTCATCTCGAAACCGAATCACCGGTGGATACTGGAGAGCGAGGTCTAATACTGGCCAGTGGCAGCAATATATTCAAGGGCTATCTGGATCGAGATTCTGAGGATGTATTTCGCGAGATTGACGGGAAAAGATATTATGTAACGGGTGATCTCGGATACTTGGACTCCAGCGGAAATCTCCACATCTCCGGGCGTTTAAAGCGCTTTGTTAAGATCGGTGGAGAAATGATCAGCCTACCCTCGATGGAAGAAAACATTCAGGCGGTATACCCCGATGTCGATGGTGCAGTGCAGTCAGCGATTAGCTATCTGGAATTCGACGGCAAGCGGCCTTATATTGGGTTGTTTGCGTTATTCGACATCAGCCTTCCCGAGGTGAACGACATATTCAAATCAGCGGGAAGGAGCAATCTGGTAAGGGTTCATCAGGTTATTAAACTCGACGAAATTCCCCTTTTAGGTACTGGGAAAACCGACTATCAGAAGCTTACTCAATTATTGCGGAAAAGTGTGTAGAAAGGTAAACGTAATGCTTAGCAATAGTTTTCCGTCAGGCCAAGCATTTCAAGTTTCTGTCTCGTCTCGTATGCTTCTAATTTGGGGCGTTCCAATGCCCTCCCTTCCCAGCAACCAAAAAGTTCAAAATAGCCTTCCGGCCACTTTTCTTCTACTTCTTTCCTAACCAACATTGCCAAGTATTTTGATGCCGATATATGCGCCTGCTCGGCCTTTTTCCGAAACTGTTTTGCCAGTTCTTCTGGTACATAACAATGAAGCTGAGACATGATGAATACCTAGAATGTATTTGTACTATCTGTGCTGTTTATATTATAGCAAGACGTAGGCCACACAGCCAGAAAATACAGACTAAAATGAGTTTAATCTGGCCTTTGTTGGCTTTGATCAATTGACCAAAATCCAGGTTTTCGCCGCTTTGGGCTCTTTTAAAAAAGCTATTCTATATGCTCAGCATTAGTCAATTTATTTTTGCTAAGATCGAATGACGGATCTTTGACTAATTCCGATAGTTTTTCTTTCAAGTAGTGATATCCAGTCTCCGCAATATCATAAAGCTTGTCGAATTCAAGCAAGCCGTAATCAGTGACCGGATAGTTGAAGTGATAATCCGCTAGATTTTTTGTGTCCGGAAAAGTGTTGACACATCAGTTAGCGGAACCGCCCTCAACCCGCCGTTAACGACAGCCTCGAAATCACTGTGTTTAAATCTGCATCCGGTTCCGCGTCGGGTTCGACGTTTACATCCAGTAGAAATATTCGGTCCGCATTTAGTTTTTGCTCAATCAGATAACCAAGGATGTTTTTCGCACGCTCCTGTGCAAGTTTGCGCAGTTCAACCGTGTCAACCTTGATGTCACCTAAGATTTCTTCTCGGGCTGTTTTGATGACCGTTGCGGAATTCAATTGTTGGTCGATCATCGGTGCGTCCACCGACAGATGCTGCATTCCGGTTATCTTCATATAATACGCTTGCAGCAAGTAGCGGTGGAAATCTTCGTCGGAAACAGTAATTTCGGGTAGTGGTTGGTCGTCATCCTCG
>CAZVFR010000117.1:0-10444 GCA_964626505.1 uncultured Methylococcaceae bacterium | reverse complement strand
CTCTTGAAAATTTTGAATCTCAATCTTTCTTACCCAGAATTAATAGAGGCACCCTTAATTTCTCAGACCGGTTTTTGCGGTTGGAAATAATGTCCGATATCTTGGATAAACTCATCAGCTCGACGCCTTGCTTGTGGAAAGGCAGTCGATCAAGGCAACAGGCATCTGCTGTGTTGCCAACCGGTTACGCGCAGCTGGATCAGGTTTTACCCGCCGGTGGTTGGCCTTTGGGTGTGGTTATAGAACTGCTGCCGGAATCAATCGGTATCGGCGAACTGCGTCTGTTGCTTCCCGCGATCAGGGTTTTAACGCAAAGCCAACGACAAGTACTGATGATCAATGCGCCGCATATTCCCTACGCTCCTGCATTACTACATGCTGGTCTGGATCTGAATTACCTGCTTTTGCTTATGCCACGTAATTGGCGCGATGCCTTATGGAGTGCGGAAAAAGCCTTATTGAATCCAGCTTGCGGCATGGTGTTGCTATGGCCGGATAATTTGCTCAGCAACAAGACCACCCTGGATGACAACAAAGCTACCCGGCGATTGCAAGTCGCGGCACAGCAGAACCAGGCTATTTTGGTGTTGTATCGTTTATCCGAAAGATTCCATCAAAAGCGGCAAAGCCCTTGGGCTGCAGTCCGCTTGGGTCTAGCAGGTAAAAACGGGTGTTTGCTGATTGATGTGCTGAAAATTCGTGGCTTGTATAAGCGCTTTCGTGTTGAGTTGGATCTAAATCAGCGATAGCTATCGTGAACCGGGCTAGTCGTCAAAACCTACGGTTTCTACCGAGTCATGGATCGACAGCGCAGCAGCCTTCGTCGTCAAGCCAGCTTGCCTCGGTAACTTCTGATTATCCGGCGAGTGCGCAGCAGCGCGCAGAATTATGGCTGTGCGTGTATTTGTTTCGGCTGCCTCTCGATGTGCTGATAGCCGATGCTGGTCAGTCCGCGGTTGTGACTGAGGAAAAATCAGGCCGGAGCATGGTTGGCACTGTCAGTTCGTTAGCCTTGGAATCCGGTATTCGAATCGGGATGACTTTGGCGACGGCGTTATCGCTGAATCAGACGTTAAATGTTTGCTCACGTGATCTTAGTGCGGAGCAACGTGGATTGGAGAGTCTGGCCGCAAGGCTTATGGCCATTTCGAGTCGCGTTGCACTTTATAGCGATGCAAGTATCGCGATTGAAATTCAGGGCAGTTTACGCTTTTTTGGTGGTATGGATGGATTGCTTCGACGCTTAAAGCGTGAGCTCGATGAGATGGGTTACGCTTATACGCTGAGCCTTGCACCCACCGTACGTGCTGCATTTTGGTTGTCGCAAAGTTCCGGTGAACACAAGATTTACCGTATGGATGCACTGGTTTCAGCGCTGGGTGCATTATCCGTTCAATTGGTGGCTCAGAACAGCAAGCAACTTTCTAGGATGCAGCGCAGCGGTATCCGCTGTTTAGCCGATTTGATGCGTTTACCACGAGAGGGTATGGCGCGCCGTTTTGGGACGGCCACGCTGAAAGTATTGGATCAAGCCTTGGGCCGTGTGCCGGAACTTGTCAATCCCTATCATCCGCCCGAAGTTTTTTCGCAGCAGCGAGAGTTTTATCTGCCCACGCACGATCTGAATTTGATAAGACCAGCGGCCGAAGAATTACTAAAAAGTTTCCAAAACTATTTGACCCAACGACGGTCAGCCACCCAGCGATTTCAGTGTAAACTGATACACCTTAATGAGTCTGCCACAGTGATTGAAGTCGGTTGCAGCCACTATGCCAGCCGAGCGGATCATATGCTTATGCTGTTGGAGGAACATCTACAGCGGCTGGAACTCAAGGCCGATGCGACATCGGTCATTATCGAATCAAAGCATATCGAAGGTTTTATTCCGGGCCAGTTGGATTTGTTGGATCCCGCAACCACCCATAGTCAGAGCTGGTGCCAGCTGATAGAGCAGTTTGAAGCCCGACTCGGAAGTGAGTGTTTGAAGCGCTTGACGGCTTGTCTGGATCATAGACCAGAGTATGCATTTTCAATATTCAATCGCAGTGTTGGGATTGTAACTACAGGTCTTCCCATGCGGCCATTTTGGCTATTGGAGACACCCCAGGTTTTATCCGTTGTGCAAGGCTTGCCTCAGTGGTATGGGTCTTTACGCTTGATGCACCCCTTCGAACGTATTGAGCAAGGTTGGTGGGATCAACAGGATATCTGCCGAGACTATTGTGTCGCGCATAATTCCGCGGGTAGCAAACTTTGGCTTTATCGGGATCGCCGCGGTAGAGGCTGGTTTCTGCACGGTGTATTCGCGTAGAAGAAAGAAATCTCTTTAGTAAGAAACCCGGACGTGTGAAAGCTTGCACCGGTATTTGTGATGAATGATCCCAAATACGCCGAACTTCATTGCCTGAGCAATTTTACCTTTCTGCGGGGCGCGTCGCATCCCGAAGAGTTAGTCGTTCGTGCGGTTGAGCTGGGTTATAGCGCATTGGCGATAACCGACGAATGCTCGTTCGCGGCTTTGGTACGTGCTCATTCGGCCGCAAAAGAGCATGGACTGAAGCTGATTATCGGTAGTGAGTTTTGTTTGGTTGATGGGCTACGTCTGGTTTTACTCGCGGTAGATCGAGGCAGCTACGGTCGTTTATCCAAATTGATTACCCAAGCCCGCGCTGCGTCCGAGAAGGGCCAATATACCGTGACCCGTCAAGCCATTGAAACTTGTACGCCGACGGGCTGCTTGGCGTTATGGTTGCCTGACCCCTCTGCAAAAAAAGCCGATGGTAAGTGGCTGAATAGCTTGTTTCCGGATAATGTCTGGATCGCGGTAGAGCTGCACCATTCCGCGGATGATGTAGCCAAAATGGAACGCCTTGTCGGTCTTTCCAAACAAACCGGTTTGCGGCTGGTGGCTGCTGGTGATGTGCATATGCATTGTCGCGGCCGCCGAGTGGTGCAGGATACGCTGACCGCGATTCGGCTGGGGAAGCCTTTGTCCCAGTTGGGTTATGCTTTGTTTGCGAACGGTGAACGGCATTTGCGCCCGCGCGCCGCATTGGCAACGTTGTATCCGCAAGCATTGCTCGATGAAACTTTGCGGATCGCGGATCGTACGCACTTTTCTCTGGATGAATTACGCTACGAATATCCAGATGAAATCGTGCCGCAAGGCTATGCTCCGGCGACCTGGCTAAGGGAACAAACCTATCAAGGGGCCAAGCGGCATTGGCCGCAGGGTATTCCCGAAAAAGTCAGAGCGTTAATCGAGCATGAACTGGCCTTAATTGCTGAATTGAAATACGAGGCTTATTTTTTGACGGTTTTCGATATTGTACGCTTTGCCAGAAGCCGCAAGATTTTGTGTCAGGGTAGGGGCTCGGCCGCGAATTCCGCGGTTTGTTATTGCTTGGGTATTACCGCGGTGGATCCGTCGCGTATGAAACTGTTGATGGAGCGCTTTATCTCGCGCGAACGTAATGAACCGCCGGATATTGATGTGGATTTCGAGCATAGCCGCCGGGAAGAAGTGATTCAATATATTTACCATCGCTATGGTCGCGATCGTGCTGCGATTGCCGCGACAGTGATTACTTATCGATGGCGTAGTGCGGTACGGGATGTCGGTAAGGCTTTGGGGTTGAGCTTGGATCAGATTGAAAGCATCAACAGCCAGCTTTATTTTTGGGATAAACCCGCGGAGTTTGCTCAGCGTTTATCGCAAGCCGGATTTGATCCAAACAACCCGAAAATAAAACAACTCGTATTGCTGGTCAGACAGCTATTGGGCTTTCCCCGGCATTTATCGCAACACACCGGGGGATTTGTGATTGCCCGCGACGAACTGGCCGCGTTAGTGCCGATTGAAAACGCCCGCATGGCCGAGCGTACCGTGATTCAATGGGATAAGGAGGACCTGGCGGTATTGGGCTTGATCAAAGTTGACATACTGGCTTTGGGTATGCTCACAGCGATTCGCAAAAGCTTCGAGTTGATCGAGGGCTACAGCGGCCGTCGCTGGGAATTGTCGACCGTGCCGGCCGAAGACAAAGCGACCTACGAGATGATACAACGCGCGGATACAGTCGGTGTATTCCAGATCGAATCGCGCGCGCAAATGACCATGTTGCCACGCCTTAAGCCGACCCAATACTACGATCTGGTGATCGAAGTAGCGATAGTGCGGCCCGGGCCCATCGCGGGCGGTATGGTACACCCGTATTTACAGCGCAGAAATCATCCTGAACGTGTGGATTATCCTAGTGAAGCATTGAAAGACGTGTTGCAGCGCACCTTGGGAGTACCCATTTTTCAGGAGCAAGTCATGCAGATTGCCGTGGTGGCGGCAGGATTCACGCCCGGCGAAGCCGACCAGCTACGGCGCAGTATGGCGGCTTGGAAAAAACGCGGTGGATTGGAATCGTTCGAGCAGCGGCTTAAGCAAGGCATGCGCGAGCGGGGTTATGACGATGCGTTTGCTGAGCGCATTTTCGAGCAAATCAAAGGTTTTGGCAGTTACGGTTTTCCGGAGTCTCATGCGGCTAGCTTTGCATTGTTGAGTTATGTGTCGTGCTGGCTTAAACGTCATGAACCTGCCGCGTTCACCTGTGCATTGCTCAACAGTCAACCCATGGGTTTTTACGCACCGGCTCAGTTGATTCAAGATGTACGCCGGCATGGTGTGGAAGTGCGGCCGGTAGATATTCGCTATAGCCGTTGGGAAAGCCATTTGGAAGTGGAGGGCAAGGATGGATCGCCCGCGATCCGCTTGGGTTTGCAACGGGTTAAGGGGTTGAAGGATGCTGTCGCGGACAGGATTGTTGCGGGTCGTGGTTGTGGACCGTTTGAATCAGTAGCCGATATTGCCGAACGTTGCCGGGTTGGGCGTGAGGATTTGGAGAGTTTGGCCGCGGCCGGTGCCTTGGCCGCGCTCAGTGGCCATCGCCACCTGGCGCATTGGCAGGTGGCGGGAATTGAGAAGGAGATGCCGTTGTTTGGTCAACCCCGATTCAATGAAGCGATGCCGATAATAGGCAAATTATCCGAGTCGGAAAATGTCATTGCGGATTACCAAAGTACTGGGTTAACGCTGGGGCGTCATCCTATTGCGTTGCTGCGCGAGCAGCTACTTGAATATGGGGTATGCGCGGCTGATCAAATCCGCGAACGTCGCAACGGTTCTATTGTACGGGTAGCCGGCTTGGTGATTAACCGGCAACGGCCCGGAACGGCTTCCGGGGTTATTTTTATAACCCTGGAAGATGAAACAGGTCTGGCTAACTTGATCGTCTGGCCCAAAATAGCTGAAGCCCAGCGCAGACCACTGCTTGCATCTAAGCTGATGTTGGTTTCCGGAGTCGTGCAAAAGGAACACGATGTAGTGCATGTAGTTGCCGGGAAAATCCAGGATTATTCGCAATGGTTGGCAAGCCTCAATGTGAAATCCCGGGACTTTCAGTGACGCTAGCCTGGTATACGCAGGACTGGTTCACAAAGTCCAATCAGAAAATACGTTGAAATAAGCTTGGTATTGAACTCAATCCCAAGTTAAATGATAATTGCTCCCCCCGAGTATAGGGCCAAGAAAACTGAATCCTATTTTTTCACTTCCCCATAGTTTACCGATTGGCGGTAAATGTTGCGGTGCCATTGTGTTCAACAATAGGCCGATTATCGCTGAATCCAAGGCACATTAAAAATTCAAATAGATGAGTACATCTCTACACGATAAAGAGTTCAATTCCCTAGCTGATATCCTGTCATCGACGCTAAGGCAAGTGCCCCCAAGTGCCTCATTGTACGATGCTATTAAGCTCATGCAGCAGTATCAATCCAGCGCAGTGATTGTTGTTGACGATAATTACCCTTTAGGCATCTTGACGGAGCGCGATGTTGTTCGTTTAGCGTACGAGAAGGTGAATCCTGATGACTTTCTAGTCAGTCAAAAAATGAGCTCGCCGTTAATAACTGCTGCGACGATCATGGACTATCGGGATGCGTATCAATTATTGATCGAGCACGAAATTAGACATCTGGTTATCTTGGAGCCGGATGGGCGTATGGCAGGGGTTGTGAGCGAAAGTGAAATCCGCAAGCATTTGGGTTTCGAATATTTTGCGGGTTTAAACCCCATCGTCGATATCATGACAGCTGATGTGATGACATTGACGCCGGAGGATGCCGTTGCCAACGCCGTGGCACTGATGTGCGAGTTAAAAATAGATTGTGTGGTTGTGCAAGTCGATAACCGACCCGAAGGTATTTTAACCGAAAGAGACATCGTTGTATTAATCCAACGCAGAGAAGATTTGTCGTCTCTGTTGTTGCGCGATGTTATGAATTCTCCGGTACACACTTATCCCAAGCGCAATTCGGTGACCCAAGCCTCGGAAATGATGAACAATCTTGGCGTTCGGCGATTGGTAGTTACCGAATGCGACGGCAGAATAGCCGGTGTGGTCAACCAGCAAGACATACTCAAAGGGTTAAGAGTAAAAGTTTTTGATTTCTACAATGAAATCATTTTCCAGCAAGCTAGCGAACTGCAATCGGTCGAGCAGCGGCTCAATCAAAAGGGTGTTGTGCTGGAAAACATTCTACAATCCATAACCGATTTGGCGATTATCGCGGCCGATCCCGATGGCTACATCGTTTACCGAAATTCGGCTCTGGCAGATCTTTTCCCCTTTGATAAGAATGAAGTTGCTAGAATGACTTTGGGCGATATGCTGCGATGGGGCAATCTTGAAAACAGCGAGAGCGACAACTATTTGACCCGAGCCCGCGAAGAGGGAGTCGCGGAGTTCGTCATGCAGATAACCCGATTTGGTACTCCAAGCCATCTGGAAGTTCGCATAACCGAAATGCGTGATGCGCAGAAAAACTCGGTCGGTTATGTGATGGTGATAAAGGACATAAGCACGCGTAAGCAAGCCGACGAACAGCTGCGCAAGTTGTCCCGCGTTATTTGGATTTCATCCTCAAAATGTTCGAGAAAACAGGTGTTCCCTATGCGAAGGTCTGCTTTGAAATCACCGAAACCGCCGCGATTTCCAACCTTTCGGATGCGACCGGGTTTATTGAACAGCTCAAATCTTTGGGCTGCAGGTTTTCACTGGACGATTTCGGCAGTGGTTTGTCTTCGTTCGCCTACCTTAAGAATTTGCCGGTCGATTATTTGAAAATCGATGGTATGTTCGTGCGTGATATAACCGATGATCCCATCGATTTAGCAATGGTTAAATCTATTAACGAAATCGGACATGTAATGGGTAAGAAAACCATTGCTGAATTTGTCGAGAATAGGATGATTCTGGACAAAATAAAAGAGCTGGGAATTGATTATGCACAAGGTTTTGAAGTCGGCCGCCCGGGGTTGCTGCAATAGGCCTAGCTCCCAATTCACGCTAGAAGGAATCTGAGTAATTACATTGATTTTAAGGGAGAATTCTATATTTTAATGAGAGTTACGCTTCGTCTTTGAAAAGACGAAGCGTATCTATTCGCTTTGAGTAAAGAGAATTTATTTCAAACCCTTCAACGTAGCGATCGCCGGCTCTAGCATACCAATAGCTTTCTCAAATTCGCCTTTTTTGGCTTTGATGCCGCTAACTCTGACTTTACCTGTCGCAGGTTGAAGTACTGGTGCCCAGGTTTCGCTGTTGATTTCTCTAAGTTCAACAACTGAGGCTTTGACGTGGGTGGCCGCGGCCGCGCCGTCACCTGCTTTAATAGCCGCCAGACCTTCTTCAGCGTGGGCTATAGCTGCAGCCAGACGTTCTTCATTCTGAGCATCAGATGGAATGGTTTGATAGTCATCCTTACCCTCAGCAGCAGCGGCGGTACCCGCTATAACAAAACTGAATAAAGCGACAATAAAAATAGCCAGTAAGTTTTTTTTATGTAACATTTTAAAAATCTCCGTAGGGATCAGGTATTGCAAAAAATAGATCTGCACGATTACTTTTGCGGTTGTTCTTTGGGGCTTGTGGAGTACCGGAAAGATGGTTGGGTCCACGTGAATCCTTAATCCAGAAAACAAAGCTCTGAAATCCTGCAGTGTGCGTATTCTATCGGTATGAGAGTAAAATTGGTAATCCAGGATGTTAGCCCGAATTCCTCACCAGAATGACAATTCTCCACTTAATCCTTGTTTTCACAAGAAAAAATCTGCGTTCGGAAAGACAGCCTGTAATTAACAAAATCAGGAAACCCCTAGTAAAAACAGATCTTATCTTCTATGAAACATACGCTTCGTCTTTCGAACAGTAGAAACGTATCGATTTGTTTTACTAAAAGTTGTGTATCGACTTAGTTTATCCTCAAATTCACCCGATTACAGCGTCACAAAAATGCCTGAAGCGTTTTTGAACAGTTAAAGGCAAGCCCACACAGGGTGGGTCGCGTGAAGCAAGTTGCCCATGTACCCTGCGTGCCTTCTCCTTGTACTCGACTAAATTTGAGGTACTCCAGTTAGTTCCCTGTTGTTTTGACTTTGCTGAGTCATTACAAATTATTACTACAAGGTTTTTAACATCCCTATACCGTTTTCGATCATTTTAATACCAGCATCCGTATCGCCCTTTTTAGCTTTAGAGCCTCCGACTCTGATTTGGCCCATCGCTCTGTTTAGGGTTTTTGCCCAGGTGTCATCGGGATAGACGTTTTTAAGGTTCTTAACCGCTGCTTTTGTGTGGACACTCGCACCGGCACCGTCACCGGCTTTGGCAGCCGCTAACCCTTCTTCAGCATGCGCCAGGGCCGACGCTATATTCTCTGTATTTGCGGCAGCGTCTGGAGTGACCCCATCATCGTAGTCTGCAATTGCGCCGCCCGCGATGAAAAAGCTGAACAAAGCGATCATTAAAATAGTCAATAAGTTTTTTTTATGTAACATTTAAAAATCTCCGTAAAGATCATGCGTTAAGGATGGTGTACCGTGAAATATTGATCTGCACGATTTCATTGACGATTGCTTCATTGAGTTAGCGGAGTACCTAATAAATTTGCTTAAGTACATTGATACGATAATTCGAAAAAAACAAAGCCTTAAAATCTTGCATAGCGTAGGTATTCTATCCGTATGGTGATGAATTTGGCAATTTTGAGTGGGAATTATGTTAATCGATGAGCCTGAACGTCCGATGAATAGGGTACTATTGACTCAAGTTAAGCCCGCTTAACCGCCAATATATGACCTAAGTTCCGGTGTCACTACACGCCGGATCAAGCGTTGTTTGATTTCCCATTGTTGCGGTTCTTCCACCGGGCGCAGGTACTGGATTTCTTTTCCTGATAGAATCGCTATCGGTATCCCATCTTGGAAAAGGATGCGGTTATTTGCAAACGCGCTGATTTTTTTACCGGGTGTGATAATGCCGATCAAATTGAGTGGATCGGCCGCGCTGATTGAGATGTACTCTTTGTCTTCCTGACTCTTGCGCAGTTTTCTAAGCATTTCGATCGCATCCGGTCGTGCGAATTGTTCGCCACTGTGACCTGCGACGAAGCGGCCACCACGCAACTCTCCGCGGGCTTCCATACGCCTTAAAATCGGGAGTATCTCGCCCCAGGCCGGGCTCAATGTCTCACGAGTCAACAGGGCTCGAAAGATAACGCCATATCTGCGCAACAGTACATTTGCGAAATATTCCACAGCGTTACGCTTTGTCTCTAGATCGAATTCTGCATTTTGAACGTTAGTGTTCATGGGGTTAAGCAGGGTCCAACGTCCGGCATCGTCCAGCCTAAACAGTGGTTTGAGTTTGCCGCGGCGTTTTTGATCCGGGATCAGCAGCGCACGCAAGCCGCTAAAACTATCCGCGCTGACCAGGCCTTTGCTGACTAACTCGGCAAGCGCTGTTTCCAATTGGGAGCACAGCAATCCGGTTTGATCCAGTAGTTCTTCGAAAAACGAAGCACCGCGCAATTCCAGCGTTTGCGTGACTTTTGCAGCAATACCGCTAAGCGGTATATCGGTTTTGTGTGAAGTCAGGATTCGCCATTGTGTTAAGCCTTTACGCGGCAACAAGGTGATAGGTGTGGATCTTATCGGTGCCGCGCCCGAAGCGGGCGGACTGAAACGCGCCCAGATAGTTTTGCCGGACGAACACAGCCCATCAAGCCAATCCGGATTGTACTGCTTAATGCGTGCGGGAAGTATGTCGGCTTCCCAACTTACGGATGCGGCTTCGAAACCTTCCAATAGCTGAACCAGGTAACCTAATGCATCTGCCCCTTGCATCTGGCGACTGGGATGTACATGTTGCCAATGAAATAGAAAACGTAAATACTCCGCGGTGGTTACAGGTTCTATTTCCCGGCGAAGCTTTTTTATCGTGTAGCGATGTATCCGCGCCAACAAGCCGCGTTCACACCATTCCGTGAATTTTGTTCTCGGAGTAAATTTGCCGCGCAACAGAATTCCTTCTGACTCCAGCTGTAGTAAAGG
>CAZVFR010000116.1:0-10458 GCA_964626505.1 uncultured Methylococcaceae bacterium | reverse complement strand
GACCAGTCCACCCCGGGTGTTCTTGGGCGCGGCCGCCAATCCTTTTTCTGAACCAGTAGACTTTCAACCGATCCGTTTGGCGAAAAAAATTGCCGCTGGAGCGGAGTTTATCCAGACTCAATACTGTTTTGACCTGCCTTTATTCGAAAACTTCATGCAACGAATAAGAGACCTTGGCCTGCTGGAACATGTTTTCATCCTCGCCGGGATCGGTCCTCCCGCTTCAGCCAAAGCCGCACGATGGATGCGATCTCACGTTCCGGGTGTACATATTCCAGACAAAATCATTAACAGGCTTGACGGTGCACGGAATCAAAAGAAAGAAGGGCTGAATATCTGTATAGAACTCATTCAGCAACTGCAGGAAATTGACGGCGTACACGGCGTACACATTATGGCATATCGGCAGGAACAATCGATTGCCGAGATCGTCGCTGCGTCGGGCGTGCTTGCAGGACGAACACCGTGGTATCCGGATCGTGATAAAAACCAGGCCATCTCGAAACCGGGACCGTAAATCGAAAAAAATTTCCGGCAATCACATTTTTCAGTTTCGCCCATTGGCGGAACGTAATTTTACTACGCTTCCTCAGCAAGTTGATTTATGTCTTCAATATCTTCGGGATCAAGGGTAATAGATAAAGCTCTAGCACTGTCGATAACGCTCTCCACGCGAGTCGCGCCGGGGATGGGAATGATGGTGTCGTTGTGCTGAAGTAACCAACTGAGAGCTATGGAAAAAACTGATTCTCCATATTTTTCGGATAATCGTTTTAACACTGGGTGTTTGGACAAGCGGTGTTGTCCGTGGCTTCCGCCTACCGGATTGTAGGGAATGTAGGAGATGTGGTGGTTGCGGCAATATTCAATTAAACCGTTACGAACATCAACTTTGTAAAACACATTACATCGATTTTGAACCGCTGCGATTGCGGTATGTTCCATTGCGTATTTAAGCTGATCGAGCCGGACATTAGATAAGCCGATATGCATTATCTTGCCTTCATCCGTAAGACGGATTAATTCGCCTAGTGACTCAGGAAAGGGCACCATGGAATCGATCGCGTGCAATTGATAGAGGGTGATTATTTCGGTATTAAGGTCCTTGAGACTTTGTTCACAAGATCTTCTCAGGAATAATGGCTTTCCGTTTACTTCCCACCGGCCATTGGGACGAGTCAAACCACCCTTGGTTGCTACTATGACTTTATCTTCGTTGCCTAATGACTTTAAAACTTTATAAATGAGCCGCTCATTATGCCCGATATCCGAATCATCCAGGCAGTATACGTTCGCTGTATCAATAAAATCGCCACCTTGCTCGATAAAGGCTTCAATGACTTTATATGCTTGAGCTTCTTCAGGTCGACCGTCTATCGACAACGGCATACCGCCAAGCCCGATCGGATTAACTTTAATATTCGTACTACCAAGTTGGCGCGGTGTTGGGAAAATCGCGTTCATTGAATCTTCCTTCTTTATGAATTCAATTGACTATCGGGAGACCTTTTCTTATACGCATTAGACCACATCGCATTTTATATTGTCATAGACGTGAGTATTCTACTTCTTGCAGGATGAGTGGTTCTTCAATCTTTTTAGATCTCGGGTATAGGATCAATTTTGCGCGAATGAGACAGTTCCCGATACTTGACATAGACAGGGTTGTGAGGTGCAATGAACTTTGAAAATATTGTTGGGTTTCTTATCGGATAGCGCTGGACAAACTATATAAGGAAGCGCCTTATGATCTCAGTAGTATATTTGGCTATTTTTGTAGCATCATTGGCCGTTGTCTTGCGTGACAAAGACTTTGAGACAGTGAAAAAGCCGTGCGTCATTTGTATGCCACGGTATTTAATTATTTTATCCTTAAGCTGTCTGTTTGTGGGAGCAGAAGCGTTCACATTCTTTTTAACACATAAGGTTTGGGTCATCAGTGGTGTGATGACACTTTCCATTTCTGGATTTATGTTTGGTAATTTTTGCGCTTGGGAACTTAAGAAATGGAATCTTGCGTTACTGCAGATGGTCTACGTCGCAATAATAACGATACATTTCTATTCGTGGTGGTAAACTATCGGTGGCATGTCGGATCTGTTCACGGAAACATCCAGCCATCGGCTTTATTTCATTGGTTTTTCGAAGAAAACCGAACAGTTTCAGATAAATATTTTGTAACGACTCAGCGTCGAGATGGCGGCCTTGATTACCTGCGTGGGCAAGAATGGCTGATGAAACTTCAGTAATACGACAGTTCTACGATATTGTATCGATCTGTCAAGCAGAGCCTCCAGCCGGCAGGGAAGGTTCTAACTGGTACAGCTATGTGATCGCGCATGGCAGAAACACCATTAACGGCTACCGGCAGGGAGATCTCGAGGCCGTGACGACAGCGGTGGAGAAGATTGTCGCTCAATTGAACGAACGGCAATTTGGTAACTTCAACCCAGCGCCAACGCCGAAGAAGGTTATTAAGCAGTGATGATCGATCACTCTTCTTGGGTTGAATTCCAGCAAGTGTGGTGGTCGAAAGACAGCCGTTTCGATTAAGTCATCGTTACAGTTTTTTTCTAGACGCGATCCTATACGGCTCAAAACCCAAGTGCGCCCACGCTTGCTTAGCTTCGTGGTTGTCTTCCAAATAGTGAATCTCGACAAATTCGATACCCCGACCATCAAACCACGATTCAATCGTGTTGATTAGCGCCCGACTGTAGCCTCGTTTACGGAATTCAGGTTCCACCCAACACACGCCGATCTGGCCTATGCGACCTATCGTCGTGGTATCCACAAAGGGTTTTGATAGCGTACCGGAAATGAACCCAGCAATATGGTCATCAACTTCAGCAATGATAACAGTACTGTCCGGATTGCTAAGTGCTTCCTCAAACCACGGCCGGAAGTTTTTTTGTTTATCGCGTTCGATATCGTCGATATAGGGGTCATTTGATGAGTCTTGTACCTAGCTGACAAGTCTCTCCATAATATTCACAAGCCAGTGCAGATCATTCGTATTTGCTTCTCTGAGATGCATTATGAGCCTCTATTGTTTGCTCTGGAACTTATCCGTTGGTGAGTCTAGATTCAGTTTTCAAGACAAACA
Organism: uncultured Methylococcaceae bacterium; assembly: GCA_964626505.1. GTDB lineage: Bacteria > Pseudomonadota > Gammaproteobacteria > Methylococcales > UBA1147 > CAZUGA01. The sequence continues at coordinate 7,352 of CAZVFR010000116.1, read as the reverse complement.
TCTTGAGAGATCGGCACTGGGGAATACGCTAGTCACGGTTAGTCTCCTAGATAAAATTAAATTCAATATTCTTTGGAATCCTTAGGGTTAGTGTAATGAAAAAAAATGGTGCAGTGCAACAATTATTAAAAATTCAATGCCCCACCAAACTTTGAGGCTTCATTCCCACGAGAAGTTTTTCCCTCGAATATACAGTCTGTACTCCGCTCGTCCAGAAAACTCCTTGTGAAAACAAATTTTAGCTCGATCATCTTGCGCTCTGGCGAGAAATTCAGGCGAGTTTCTTTGAGTGATATCAGACCGAGTATTGCTCTGATGTTACGAGAAACGCTCAGCGCACTCCCGCTCACGGCTCCAAATCAATGAGTTGCTTATATCGGGCGTAAGCCTCATTTGCCGCGGTTAATCGGCCTTCTTGCTTCAAAACCTGGGCTCGATGTAAATACATGCCGGCTTCTGGGAGTCTGCGTTGAGCGGATGATATAGCGCTCAAATAAACGTCTTGATCCAAGTGCTGAGAGGCCTGAATATGTTGCATAGTTTGAATCAGTGTATCGCCCGTGATCCATTCGGCTTCCTTGGATTTTTGACGCCGTTGTGTAATCGGAGCCTGATACTCAATTAATGACTTGTCGTCTTCATTGACCGGGTATGCGCGTAGTTCTTCCCGCAACGCCGTCATATTGCCGACATAGTGCGCTAACATGGGTACCCGCTCTTTGTCTATTGGCTGATGTTCTTCGGAAAAGATTTGTGCATCGGTAGCCAAAGGGGCTGGGTCGACTTGCGCCAATAAACCAATGATCGGTTTTCGCGATGAAAAACCTCCGCGCCAAAATGTCACTTGAGGAAAGACTTCGGTCATGGTTCGCACGATACTTAACAATTCATACTTCGATAATTGATAAGCCGGTAACCATTGCATAAAAATACCATTCGCCCGCAAACTTTCACGTATCGATAGATAGTGCTCCAAGGTATAAAGACTTCCGGCGCCAGAACGCCACGGTACGAACAGATCGGCAATTACAATATCGAATTTTTCCCGGCTGCCGGCTAGAAAATTGCGACCATCTTGCGCGATAGTGCGCGCTCGTTGATCAAAAAACAGTCGGTTGTTGTAGCGACCGAAATATTTTTTTGATGCTTCGATAACATCAGGAACCAATTCAGCAACCAGTAGCCGTTGTATCGGAAAATGAAGCACGGCCCCGGCTGAGATTCCGGTACCCAGTCCCAGAAAGAATACTGATTGCGGATTGGGGTGTAGTAACACTGGAAGATAGCCTTCTAATTCCTCCAGTTCGCGGGAACCCGTACCACCCAGCGTGTAATAATTGTTCACTTTAATTTTGAGGGCATCACGTCGCTTTACGACCGCTACGGTTGCACTACTCGATTCCCATACTTCCAATAAGCTTTCTTCATCTGCTACAGGATCTATACGCACGACTGGCAGCCGCGAGGTATCGAATACCGAGACCAATAATAAAATGCAAATTAGAGGTATCGTGACCAGTCGTCGATTGGTTTGTGCGTGAGCGTAAATTAAATACAATCCAGCTAGTAGATAACTTACCGCGACAAAGCGGATGCCCGCCGAGACACCGATGGTTTCAAGCAGTACGAAGCCAGCCGTTACCGAACCGAGTACCGCCCCCAGGGTATTCAAAGCAATCAGTTGCCCTACTAATCGTCCGGAACTGGTATGGTAAGACTCGGCAGTTTTTAACAAAAATGGGAATAGCGCGCCCAACACCAGCAGGGGAGGGGCTATGATTACGACTTCTGATGTGAATACTTGAAAAAGGTATTCATTCCAACCCGACCGCGCACCGATATAATGCAGGCCGTTGGTCCAGAAATGAAATAGGAAAGGTGTGCAGGCAACCAGCATCGCGCCCAAAGTAAGTAGGCCGAATAAAGCATTGACCGGTGATACATGTTTTAGGATCAACCGATTTGCTACCAAAGCACCAACCGATAGAAACAATAGGAAAACAATTACGATGCTTGCGAAGGTATACACTGAATTCTGCAGTACCTGGGCAAACATGCGGGTCCATAATATCTGTAGACAAAGCGTCCCAAAGCCCGAGAGTATGACCAAGGAACGAATTATCGGCAACGAAATGCGCAGTTCTTCGGGGGGGATTGATTTTTTCTGGGTTGGTTTCGGTTGCGATACTGTTGCGTCGGTATTGTCTCGACGAGCGATAATCAAAGCGAGCAAACCGACACCGGTCGTGCACCCGATAGCCATCCAGTAGGTCATCGAAAAACCAAACATCCTGGGTAGATAAAATCCCGCGAGTAAAGCACCTATTGCCGCACCTAAGGTATTGACCGCGTATAGAATAGAAATCCTAAGCCCTAATTGTTGCGTTCCCTGAATCAGATATTGACTGATAATCGGCAGAGTTCCACCAATAAAAAATGCGGGCGGGAAGAGTATCAGCAATGCGAGTAAAAACTTAAGCGCGATAAAGGCCCAACGAGAGTCCCCAAAAGCCGCGAATAAAGTCGGATAAAGCGCGTGGTAACCGTCCAGAATTAGGAAGTAACCCACAACACTTATCGCAGCGGCCAACTCTAATAGTCCGTAGGTCTGCAAGGGATTGTCCAATCCTGCTGCGCGTTGACCCCAGAAATAGCCGCCAACCGCAAGGCCCAGGAAAAAGGCCGCAAGCGTGGTCGCCGAAGCGAATGCAGTGTTGCCGAAAAGCAGGCCCAGCTCTCTCATCCAAAGCACTTCATAGACCAGTGCCGCGAGACCTGAGAAAAAGAACAGCAACAACACCCATCCGTAGTGTGCGGGCTGGGATGAGGTGCCCAAAGAAATTTCGCCGCTAGCTTGCATTACTATCAGTCAGAAAATCCATTCTGAGGACAAACCTCCGCGCGATCATATTGTCCTCTGGTAAGAGATTCGGGTTAGGGCACCGGCCGATAAAAACGCTTGTATTACTCTGGTGCGTTGGCTATTTTCTGCAGGAGACCATCGATAAGGTCATCCAATGGTATCTCCGCGCTGGCTTGACCTTGGCGGTCTTTGTATTCCGCAATACCTGAATCCAAGCCGCGGTCGCCCAGAACGATGCGGTGAGGAATTCCGATCAGTTCGGCATCCGCGAACATAAATCCGGCACGCACTTTCCGATCATCGAGCAACACATCGATACCCGCGGCAACCAGGTCATCGTAGATTTTATCAATCGCCGCGCGTAGCCGATCTGATTTGTGCATGTTTATGGGTAGCAAGGCGACCTGAAACGGCGCGATAGCTGACGGCCAGATGATACCTTTTTCGTCGTGGTTTTGTTCAATGGCCGCGGCGACGATACGCGTTACACCGATGCCATAACATCCCATCGTCATGGTTTTAGAACGACCGTCCTCGTCCAGCACCACGGCTTTCATCGCATCGCTGTACTTGGTGCCTAACTGAAAAATATGACCGACTTCGATTCCACGCGCGATTGTTAAGTGTCCTTTCCCATCAGGGCTTGGATCTCCGTCTTGTACAAGACGGAGATCTTCTACCGTACTCGGCAATGGCAGATCCCTATCCCAATTCACACCACGATAGTGTTGCCCATCGGAATTTGCGCCACAAACAAAATCAACCAGTGTCGCGGCACTACGATCAACGATGATAGGTACCTTCAGGTTGATCGGCCCGATTGATCCCGGCGCGCAGCCTGCTGCTTCACGTACTTCTTCTTCGCTGGCAAATTGGAGCGGCGCCGCGATCAGGCTCAATTTTTCGGCTTTTATCGAATTAAGCTCATGATCGCCGCGTAAAATCAGTGCGCAGACCGAATCGTCTTCACATTTGACCAATAAAGTTTTCAAGCATTGCTTGGCCGGTACTTGCAAAAATTCGCTTACTTCCGCAATGCTGTGTTGGCCGGGTGTGTCGACACGGCTCAATTGCTCTGTTGATAGGGGGGTGTCATTGGTGAGGGGTATCGCCTCGGAAAGTTCAATATTGGCCGCGTAATCGCTTGCATTCGAAAAAGCGATCGCATCTTCGCCGGAATCAGCCAGCACATGGAATTCGTGTGATAAGTTTCCGCCTATCGCTCCGGAGTCGGCCATAACGGCCCTAAAATGTAGGCCCAACCGAGTGAATATGCGGTTATAAGCTTGGTACATGATGTCGTAGCTTTGGTTTAATGAATCCGCATCGAGATGAAAGGAGTAGGCATCTTTCATGATGAACTCGCGAGCGCGCATAATGCCGAAACGCGGCCGAATTTCATCACGAAACTTAGTCTGAATTTGAAAATAGGTAACCGGTAGTTGTTTATAGCTTTTAATTTCGTTGCGCGCGAAATCAGTAATAATCTCCTCGTGCGTGGGACCCAGACAGAATTCACGATCGTGGCGATCAGTTAAACGAGCCAGTTCGGGTCCGTACATGTCCCAACGTCCGGATTCTTGCCACAGTTCCGCAGGTTGTACCACCGGCATCAAGACTTCCAACGCACCGGCTTGCTCCATTTCTTCTCGAATAATTCGCTCGACCTTGTGCAATACCCTCAATCCCAGTGGTAACCAGGTATAAAGGCCCGCGGCCAGTTTACGGACCAGTCCGGCGCGTAGCATCAGCTTATGACTGGCGATCTCCGCGTCCGCGGGCGTTTCTTTGATTGTGTTCAGGGGGAATTGGGTGGTACGCATGAAATTCTTATGATAGTTACAATAGAAGCGTAGGGTCATATCGGAAACTACGCTAGCGGTTTTCAGACTCTTTCAGAATGGGGAGTTTACACTATTCAATCTGGGTTTTCTAAGCGCATGTACTTGGCAACTCGGACGTTATTGTTCAGTGGAAAGCATGCTTAAGGAATAGTCCGTAGGTCGGATAAGCGCAGCGTCATCCGACAATAAAACAGACCACACCCCCAAATGTCGGATGACGCTATCGCTTATCCAACCTACGCTTGCTCTGTAAGTGAGACGCGCAGTGTTTTTAGCGGTGCTATAATTCGCGTCTTTCCAACCATTCGTTACTAATGGACATTTCTAAGGATAACACCGAACAAGAAGATACCGATCCATTTTTAACCGCTCAGGAAGCCCGGGTAATCGGTTCGTTGATGGAGAAGCAGCTGACAACACCCAAGTATTACCCGCTCACTCCAAATGCCTTAACCGCTGCTTGCAATCAGAAAAGCAGCCGCGAACCAACTATGAATTTGAGCGAAGGTGAAGTACGGCATATAGCGAATGTACTGGCCGGCAGGGATTTGGTCAGTGTGGACTCGGGTGACCGGACATACAAAATTTCCCACCGAATACAACAATACTTTAACTTGGAATTGAACGAACTCTCCGTGCTTACGGTATTGCTATTGAGAAAGCCGCAGACCTTGAACGATATACTCAAACGTACCACTAGAATGTTTGGGTTTAAAGATACTCAGGAGGTTCAGGAAGTGTTGACTCGTTTGATGGAACGGGAAACCCCATTGGCCATACTTCTCCCCCACGGCCCGAGTCAAAGAGAAGATCGTTTTTGGCAAACCTTGTGCGGTGCCCCAGTTGTTGATGCTGTTGGAAAAATAGATGTTAAGAGCGGTGATCCCGACTGCAATCGTCTAGATGACTTAGAGCGACGTGTTGTTGAATTGGAAGATCAGCTGGGTAAATTGTTACAGCGGTTGGGCGATTAGTTTTTTAGCAGGCGTCCAAGCAATTGACTAATCTCATGGGTTCGAACTCGAATAGCCGGATTTCTGGTTCATTTTTGTTGCATAGAGCCGTTCGACTCTTCATTTCGTCCTTTCTTGGCTAGCAATGGATTTTTTTTACGTATCATTCGTTGCGGCACTTAAACTGATTATCCAATTTGATCCGGATTTATTATTAATCGTCTGGACATCGATTCGGATATCCATAAGTGCTGCGCTATTGGCTGCACTAGTCGGTGTGCCTTTAGGCGCTATGATTGCCATTTATCGATTTCGTGGAAAACGAATTCTGGAATTGTTCTTAAATTCACTGATGGCATTGCCGACCGTAACGATTGGATTGATTTTTTATGGTTTGTTGACGCGCAATGGCCCCCTGGGAGAGTACGGTCTACTGTATACGCCCACAGCGATTGTTCTCGGAGAGTTTGTATTGATTCTACCCATTATCGTTAATCTGTCGAACTCAGCAGTACTTTCCGCGGATCCACGCTTGGTGTCGACACTGCAAATGCTGGGGGCCAAACGCTGGCAGCAGATGGTGTCAATCCTGCGGGAAATGCGCCGCTCTGTGATGGCAGGGGTCGTCACTGGATTCGGTAGAGCCATTGGCGAAGTCGGCGTAGCCATGATATTGGGTGGCAATATCCAAGGCTTTACCCGAACCATGACGACCGCGATTGCTCTGGAAACTAATAAAGGTGAATTTGAATTTGCGCTGGCACTGGGTTTGTTGCTTCTAACGGTCGCTTTCACGGTCAACTGGGCGTTGTTTTTGTTGAAAGAGACACGACCTTGAATCCAGCGTACCGTTTGAAAAATGTGCAGTGCAGTTACGGTACTACGCCAGCATTGAGCGTCGATGATTTATGTATAGAGGCTGGCACTATTACCACTGTAATCGGACCCAATGGGGCAGGGAAGAGCACCTTGCTGAACCTGCTTACTTTTCTAATAACCGGCGATACGGGTGAGCTGGAGTTTTTTGGTCGAGATATACGTCAAACCAATGTGGTCGATCTGCGTCGCAGAGTGGGCCTGGTATCACAGAACCCATACCTCTTAAAGGGTACGGTTTTGGACAATATCGAACTGGGGCTTAAGTTTAGAGCTATCCCGGTTTCTAGTCGGCGTAATCTGGCAATGGCCGCATTGGGGCGTTTGGGCATGGAACGCTTCGCATTGTCGTCAGTTAATGCATTATCAGGCGGCGAAATTCAGAAGGTCGCGCTAGCGCGTGTATTAGTGTTGGAACCTGAGGTTGTCTTGTTTGATGAGCCATTTACCTACCTGGATTCCGCTGGCGTGGCCCAAATTGAAAAAATCATGCACTGGTTGTCGAAAGAGCTGCGTCGCACCGTGATTTTCAGTACGCATGAACATTTGGATGGAATGGCCTTGGCTGACCATGTGGTCAGTATAGTGGACGGCAAAATCGTGGATACCCCGGTGGTTAATTTGTATTCCGGATGGGTCGAGGGCGGCCACTTCAATACTGGGCGAATCAAAGTTTTACTCGCCGGCCACGAAGAGCAGAGTAAGCATATTGCGATCGATCCTAATGAAATCGTGCTGTCGAATGAGCCGCTAAAATCGAGTATGCGCAACAATTATCAAGGGCGTATAACTGCAATATCCGCGGGTAGCGGTGGC
>CAZVFR010000115.1:6780-10476 GCA_964626505.1 uncultured Methylococcaceae bacterium | reverse complement strand
GAAATGGTCCACGCCGCATACGACGGCAAGGTCCTGGGCATGTATATCGAAGGCGAAAATCCGGCCATGTCCGACCCGAATCAAAATCACGTCAGAGAAGCCTTTGTAAGACTGGAACATATGGTCGTTCAAGATATCTTTTTGACCGAAACCGCGGGGTTTGCCGACGTGATCCTTCCTGCGTCGGCTTTTTCAGAAAAAACCGGCACCTTTTCGAATACCGATAGGCGCGTTCAAATGGGGCGCGAAGTCGTCAATCCGCCCGGTGATGCGCGTCAAGATTTGTGGATTATTCAGGAAATGGCCAAACGTATGGGCTTGGACTGGAATTATGCCGGACCGCACGAGGTTTTTGACGAAATGCGTCAAGCCATGCCCAGTATCGCCGGCATGACATGGGAACGCCTGGAAGCTGAAGATTCACTGACTTACCCTTTGGAAAACGAAGGGGATCCAGGCACGCCGGTTATATTTACTGACGGTTTTCCGACCCCCAACAGAAAAGGTCTTTTCGTACCCGCAACCTATACCCAAGCCGACGAACTGCCGGATATCAAATACCCGTTGGTGTTGATAACCGGGCGTCAATTGGAGCATTGGCACACCGGCAGCATGACCCGCCACGCCTCCAAATTGGATGCTATTGAGCCGGATCCAGTGGTTGATATTCACCCGGATCAGTTGTCAGATCTTGGCATTAACCCGGGCGGATTGATCACCCTCGAATCCCGAAGAGGAACGATTACGGCGTACGCGAGAGCCGACATTGGCGTACAACGCGGCAATGTGTTTATGGCATTTTGCTACAATGAGGCGAGCGCTAACCTACTAACCAACGAAGCCTTGGATCCAGTCGGTAAAATTCCCGAATTTAAGTTTTGTGCGGTACGCGCGAAACCCGGATCCGAACTTTGCAAACGTATCAATTGATGGTGTTTCGGCTCGCCACTGGTAGGCCCCCTAACTTTGTCGCACAAACGCCTGAAGTGTTTGAGGATATTGAACAACCAAAATATCATTAACTGTTTGTAGCTCAAGAACACTTATTTGTTTACACACTTGGCTGTCCGGATCACGACGTCTGACCTTTTATAGCGCCTATTGATAACGGCACTGAAAATTCCCGCCAAATCTATGCCCGAAACAGCTGCACGGTTATTGACTTTTGGGGTGAAATCCTTCACTTTACGCATATGGAAGGTTAACGAAAAATCTTCCTTCACCTGTTGGGAAGTTTTTCTGCTGAAAGACAATCCAAGCAACCAAAAATATTGTTAACAATACCGGACTCTGTCTTATACAGAATACGAGGAGGAAAAATATGAAGAAGCCCTTGAAGAGTTGGCTGATCGCGTCAACTGTGGCATCAATGCTGGCCGTTCCTGGGGTCTCCTTTTCCAATTCAGGCGTGGAAAAGCTGGCAAGCAACCCTAAAAACTGGGCAACATGGGGCGGCGACTATGCCGGCACCCGTTTTAGTAAATTGGATCAGATCAATAGTAAAAATGTCAAAGACCTTCAGGTCGCTTGGACATTCTCTACGGGCGTACTGCGTGGTCACGAAGGTGGGCCGCTGGTTATCAATGACACAATCTATATCCACACCCCCTTCCCCAATAAAGTTTTTGCGTTGAACCAGAAAGACCAAAGCATTATTTGGATATACGAGCCAACTCAGAATGCGGACGAAACAATTCCGGTTATGTGCTGCGATACCGTTAACCGCGGTTTGGCTTACGGAGACGGTAAAATATATTTGCTTCAATCCGACACAACGCTAGTTGCGCTTAATGCAAAAGACGGTAAGAAGCTCTGGAGCGTGAAAAACGGCGATCCGAAATTGGGCATGACCAATACCAGCGCGCCGCTTGTGGTCAAAGACAAAGTAATAGTCGGTATCTCCGGTGGTGAGTTTGGTGTACGTGGTTTCATCGCCGCATACAACGCTAAAGATGGTAGCTTGGCATGGAAAGGCTACAGCATGGGTCCGGACAAAGACACGTTGATCGACCCTAAGAAAACCACATCAATGTTGAAACCTGTCGGTAAGAATTCCAGTACCAGCACTTGGAAAGGCGACCAATGGAAGATTGGCGGCGGCACAACTTGGGGATGGTATGCCTACGATCCCAAACTGAACTTGCTGTACTATGGTTCCGGAAACCCATCGACCTGGAACCCGACTCAACGTCCTGGTGATAATAAATGGTCTATGAGTCTTTGGGCTCGCAACGCCGACACCGGCGCGGTTAAATGGATCTATCAAATGACACCGCACGATGAGTGGGATTACGACGGCATCAACGAGGTAGTATTAGTCGATCAAAAGATGGGCGGCAAAAATCGCAAGACCATCGTGCATTTCGACCGTAACGGATTCGGCTATACGTTGGACCGCGTTACCGGCGAACTGCTGGTTGCTGAAAAATTCGATGCAGCCGTTAACTGGGCAACCCATGTTGATATGAAAACAGGCCGGCCACAGGTGGTTGCTAAATATAGCACCGAGCAAAACGGTGAAGACGTCAACAGCGAAGACATTTGTCCCGCTGCTTTGGGTAGCAAAAACCAACAACCCGTTGCGTATTCTCCAAGAACCAAATTGTTCTACATCCCCGGCAATCACGTGTGCATGGACTACGAACCGTTTGAAGTTGAATACACCGCGGGCCAACCTTATGTTGGCGCAACATTGAGCATGTTCCCAGCGGGCCGTGATGTGTTGACGGGCGAAAAAGACGGCACCACCAACCTGGGTCAGTTCACTGCTTGGGACGCGACTACAGGCAAAATCAAATGGTCTAATAGTGAACCATTTTCGGTTTGGTCAGGTGTGCTCGCAACTGCGGGTGACGTCGTATTCTACGGCACGTTGGAAGGCTACTTAAAAGCTGTTGATGCCAAAACCGGTAAGGAACTGTATAAGTTTAAAACACCATCCGGCATCATCGGTAACGTAAATACCTGGGAATACAATGGCAAACAATATGTAGGTGTCTTATCCGGTCTGGGTGGCTGGGCCGGTATCGGCATGGCAGCGGGGCTTGAGGGTGACACCGAAGGCTTGGGTGCTGTAGGCGCATACAGAGCCCTTGGCAACTTCACCCAATTGGGTGGTGTATTCTCTGTGTTCGCTCTGCCGAACTAGTTATTTAGATAGTACACACTGAAAAACGCGCCCCGGCCGATTTTCCGGTCGGGGCGTTCTTGTTTGCAGTACAATGTTTTTAAATCGAACGGGACTTTCACCCTGCAGAGCGCACCCAAACCGCTTAGGAAATCGGCAATGAACAACACTCTATTTTACCAGGTAGGCCGTATCAGCCTTACCCTACTACTTTTCTCTACGCTTGGGGCTAGCCCGACAATTTGGGCTGACGACAGTTTTCGCGTTTGTGCCGACCCAATGAATCCGCCGTTTTCGGATAAAACACACCAAGGCTACGAGAATAAAATAGCTGAATTGTTCGCGCAAAAACTCGACCAAACCGTCGCATACACATGGTTTCCGCAAAGAATTGGATTTATACGCAATACTCTCAAAGCGAAACCTCCCAATTCGGATGAATTCAAATGCGACGTCGTGATGGGCCTTCCCACCGGCTACGAACTTACACTTACCACTAACAGCTACTACAGGTCCGTTTACGGCATGATTTATCGCACCGGCCAAGGCCTGGAAGATATTAAAAATCC
>CAZVFR010000115.1:0-6770 GCA_964626505.1 uncultured Methylococcaceae bacterium | reverse complement strand
CATCATGCTACCCTCCGAACGCAGAGAAAAACTGCGTATCGCCATGTTCGACCGAGGTCCGGGAACCGCATGGATCGTCAAAAACGGTTTCGTAGAACAAGGCATCCCCTACCAATCGATGACAGGCGATCCCAGTACCAATACTGCTCTGACGATAGAAAAAGATTTTAACGACGATAAAATTGATATAGCCATACTGTGGGGGCCTATGGCGGGCCATTTAATCTCGAACAGCCCAACGGGAAGCTACACCTTTCTGCCCATGCTCTCCACTCCGAGCATGAAATTCGACTTCCAGATATCGATGGGCGTACGATTTGGCGACAAAGACCGCAAAGCGCAGCTCAATGAGCTAATCGCGGAAAACGCTGATGAGATAAGAAATATCCTGCAAAGTTATAATGTCCCCTTGATCGATGAATCAGGACAATTGCTATTCACGCCTTGAGAAGCTTCGCTCAATAGTACTCCGCCCAGATTAAATTGATGGGGGGATACAGAGTCTCGCAAAAGCGTTAATGCAAGGCGCTATCCGCGCAAAGATAATGGCATCTCCCTTTTCAAGAACAGCGCAACGCAGTGACATTTTTGCGTGGCTCCCGTCGGGCGAGGCGATACGCAGCCACATGTCTGTACATCTATTCAGCTGTTTTAGAGCAGACTTGTCAGACAGATTGTGTCCGTATTGATTCGACCAGCTACACTGGTGGCAGACGTTAAATCGATCAATAAACTAGCGTCGTGACCACATAGCCCCATAGCCTCATATTATCCCCACAGTGAGAACAATGTTCGAGGTCGATATTTAACACGCGTTTAAGCGAGCGGGCCCAACTAATCCAGCGTGCGCAGTGAGGGTTCTAGAAACGTAGCCTTGTTTTTTTGAGAAACGCTAGGTTTTAGATCTAGATTCCGCTTCTCGCGTTAGTCCATACATTGAATTTAGACCAGCCCCCGCATTGATGAAAAAAGCCTGGATTCATCAATGAATCCAGGCTTTTGTATTCTCTAGTACAAATTAAAATTTATTTAAGCCAGATTTTGCACCCTCTATAGCACCGCTAGTTCCACCTTCAACGATTGAACCCGTCGCTGCGCCTTCTACGGCACCATTAACGCCACCAGTAGCACTATCAGTTGCTACTTGTTTGGCCATATCAGTAACAGATTTTTCATTGACGTTTTCTGCTTTGTCAGAAACTTGCTCCGCTGAATTAGTAGCTTCACTAACACTATTTGCAGCGTCATTAACATCGCCCAAATCAAATGCCATTACGTTTTGTGTGCTAAATAAGAATAGACTTGCGAAGATTATTTTTTTCAACATTTTTTTCCTTATGTAATTAATAAACGTTACCTGACAGGGCATTGCTAAGTGTAAAATAAAAATTAATATAAGGGAACAATAAACGACGGGGCAGCGCGAATAGCGCGCGGAATGTTCGTAGTAACGTTAATTTCAGTCTACACGAGTGACTTGTATTAGTTCCGGGTCGTTTTCCGCTAGTGGCATTCATGCAATCGAATGTCCGCTACCCAACTGACACCGCTACTAAACGGAAGTGTATCAGACACTGTTTGTATGGTTAGATCTGAGCGACTTCAATTCAGCATACTGTGACATGGATTCTTCATGCCACACTTGGCAGCCAAACATTCCAGCACGTTCCCCCGTAACGACTTTTGCCACTTTGCAATTGTCCCCCGGAAAGTTGTACCAGTTCATTGACCACAGCAAGTCCGATTCCATGTCCCTTGATACGCTCGTCAGCGCGTATTCCACGGCGCAAAACATGCTCTGCCTTTTCTTTCGGAATACCGGGACCATCATCCTCCACAACCAGACTTAATCCGGGATGTTTTTTATTCTTCTCGGATTTCAGTCTAACAGTAATATGAACTTTTGAATCACACCACTTGTATGCGTTATCGATTAAATTACCGGCAATTTCGAATAAATCGCCTTCTTCGCAGATAAAACGCTCATTACCATCTGCGGTTACCGTGGCCGATACGCCTTTCGATGCATAAACTTTGTCCAGCGCCGCCACGATTTTGCCAATTATCGGCATAACAGGGATTGAGCTCGAAAGCTTCTTTTGCCCTCGCGCAGCTGCTCTCTGCAGCTGATATTCAACCAGTTCATCCATGCGCTGAACCTGCTCATTCATGGTCGTGTTCAGCTCGAAAGTTAAACGCTTATCATTGCAACATCCACGTAGAATGGCCAGTGGGGTTTTTAGGCTGTGAGCAAGATTCGACAGTGTATTTCTGTAGCGTTCCAGGTGCGCTCGCTCGCTTTCCAGCAACGCGTTGGTGTTAGCCGCAATGCCTTGCAATTCTCTAGGATAGCGCCCATCGAGGCGGTGCTTTTCGCCGGCTTCTATTGCCTCTAACTCTTTAGCAATCGAACGCAGGGGAAGTAAGCTCCAGCTCTGTACGCCAACCTGGACGACCAATAGCAGAAAACCTATACCACCCAGCCACTGCCAAAGCGTAGTGCGAAAGCCAGTGACCTGACGAACCACAACCTCGGCATCTTCTGCAACCGCAAACAAATACTTATTATCAGCACCCCCCACATTTTCCCAAACCACTGGATAATACAATGTAAACCGATCGTTTTCCGGGCTTATAAATTCGACCTGCCCAGCCTGCAAACCGGCCCGTGGTTTAATATCGATACCTAATGCGGATTCTGATTGCCAAATCAATTTTCCATGAACATCGAATACCACGGCATACAAACCGGATCCAGGGTGAGAAAACCGCGCTTCGGGCAAAGCAGTCGGAAGACTTAAACGGCCAGAGGTATCCAAATTTGCGGCAGACAAAAGCGCGTAAATGTGGACTTGCAGCCTATCCTGCAGGGCCTGCTCAGCACCACGTTTAAACGCATTCTCCAGTGCCACGCCGGCAGCCCCGAAAAAAGCAATTAATATCAAGCTGGCCGAGATCAACAGCCTTAGGGTAAGCGATCCTTTCACACCGAAAAACGGTATCCTCTACCTCTCAGGGTTTCGATTGGCTGCAAGCTACCGTCCGGGTCGAGCTTCTTCCGCAATCGTCCGATAAAAACTTCTATTACATTACTATCTCGATCAAAATCCTGCTCGTAGATATGTTCGGTCAAGACAGTCTTGGATACCACATTTCCCTGATGTAACATCAGATACTCAAGAACTTTGTACTCATAAGCGGTCAGATCCAATTCATTGCCAGCCACCTGAACCACCTGAGATGCCGTATCCAATTCTATTGGCCCCGATTGGATCACCGGGTGCGATTGACCAGCCGCCCGGCGAATCAACGCATTTAACCGAGCCAGCAATTCCTCGAAATGGAAGGGCTTTACCAGATAATCATCCGCTCCGGCATCCAAACCTTCGACCTTCTCTTGCCATCGTGTGCGTGCGGTTAGAATTAAAATCGGGAAAACCTTCCCCGCCTTCCTTAAACGTTGAATTAGTTCGATTCCAGAAATGTCCGGCAGCCCAAGATCAACTATCGCTACATCCATCGGGTATTCGCTACCGAGGTAGAAACCCTCTTCACCGTTTTCGGCCTGGTCTACGACATAGCCATTGTCCGCCAAAAACCGTTTGACTTGATCGCGCAATGTATCCTCGTCTTCAACAATCAATACACGCATAACTCCCACCACTCAACTTTTCTATCCAATGCACGAAGCACGCCGCCAACCACGACACAGGGCATTGCGTAACTAACGTTCGCCTTTCGCATTGATTTTTCCCGATTTTGGATCGACGCTAAAATGGCGTACCCGACTTCCATCGGGTGACAGCACTCTAATAATGTGGAGTTCGCGGTCACCTCTCTTAGCGGTTTCAGCACCTAGTATTCGCCCCCCGACTTTGGCCTGAACTTTACTTGCCGCCTGCTCCAAAGTAAGTGCCGCAATCGCCAGTTGATTTTGCCAGGCGGCACGCGCTGGTGCTTCCCCGCCAAAGCTTGCGGCCAATAATCCTATAGCAATTAGGCTCAATTTATTTTTCATATGCCCATTCAGTACACGCTTAATATCCCATCCTAACCGATGTAAGCTCCGTAAACACTCGACTCACCACCACACCTACTTGGCTAATAAGCCGGTCGAATAATTTCTCCTGTGGCGTAAAATCAACCAGTTCTTCGGCACCGATCACATCTTTAGCGACTGAACGGGTATTTCCGATACTGTCCGCCAAACCCATTTCAATACTTTGCACCCCCGTCCAAATTAGGCCACTGAATAAATCCGGGTCATTCTTTAAACGATCACCGCGACCCTCACGCACTGCATTGATGAATTGTTGATGAACCTGCGTTAACAGTCCCTGAACGTGGATTTTTTCTTCGCTACTCACGTCCGAGAATGGGTCCATCAAGGCCTTGTGCTCACCGGCAATCACCAAGCGCCTTTCCACACCCAGTTTCTCCATCGCCGTAACAAATCCGAATCCATTCATAATAACCCCTATAGACCCGATCAGGCTGGATGGGTTGACAAATATCTTATCCGCCGCTGACGCAATATAGTAGCCCCCAGATGCACACACATCCGATACAACCGCGTAAATCGGAAGATCCGGCCGCTCTTTCTTCAAACGACGGATCTCGTGATAAACATAATCCGACTGAACCGGACTCCCACCCGGTGTATTCATTCTTAGAATAATGCCTTTGGTATTCTCGTCGTTAAACGCGGCTGTCAACCCCTCTATGATTGCACTTGCGTTAGTCGGCGTAGCTTCGGATATAATACCTCGTACATCCACCACCGCAGTGTGCCCTTCACCTGTTTTCAGTGAACCTTTAGCACCAAAAGGCGCCATTGTAAGCCCCAGTATCCCGATTAGATAAACGCAAAGTAAAGATTTAAAAAAAATCCCCCACCGCCGGGCCCTGCGCTGTTCGGTAATCGCGGCGAATGCGAGTTTTTCGATTACACCGCGCTCCCAATGCGCGTCGGAATTCTTCGCTTTGTCATTAAAATCGGATTGGTCTTTACTGTCTGTCATCTTTGTTCCTCAGGTAAACATTATTCACTGCAAGCCATTTAGAGGCTGTCTGGTCAAAAGTGATATTGGCTGCAAACGTCCCAAAATGGCCCATTTTTCCGATTATTCTCGTTAAATAGGTCAACTATTCGCCTCCAATAATCGATAAAATGACCTCATTCTGGATCGTTTTCGCTGCAATACATTTTAACCAGACAGCCTCTTAGCATTCATAAAACTGCTTGATACTGAGCTTTATCATAGTTGGTTATAACACCTCAGCAAACCTTAAAACGCCGGTAACTGCTCAGGCTGCCCGCGGGTGAGAAATCTAGACCAGCGTAATATTTGAAAATCAGTTTAAATGATGCGAGTCTAAAAATTTTGCGAGGTGCCGAGTTTGCTTTAAACAAGCTAATGGATCCCATCCAAGCAGCACATTTTCTTGGTCAGCACCACAACACACGGCAACCGCCTTAATATTCGCGTTTCTAGCCATCCTAAGATCGTGTACCGTATCGCCTATCATCAACGTTCGTTGTTTGGAAACATCGCACTCATCCAACAGTTCCAACAACATTGCCGGATTCGGTTTGGATGCAGTTTCATCGGCACATCTTGAAGCATCGAACAGCGTTGCAATACCGGTTCTTTGCATGGCATTTTGCAAGCCCGATCGGTTTTTACCGGTTGCGATAGCCAATAGATAACCTTCAGCCTTCAACTCCGCAAGCAATTCGGATACCCCGGCGAATAAATCGCCCGGGCTAATCTCCTGATTTTGAAAAATTTCTCTGTAACACTCGACCAAGTTACGTTTGAAACCTGAAGACGAACCCGGAAACAGCTCTTCCAATGCTTCGTCTAGGCCCAAACCAATGATGCTCCTACAAGCTTCCTCAGACGGAATATCACAACCGCACCGCTGCGCGGAGCCTTGGATAGATTCAACGATTCGATGAATGGAGTCCATGAGAGTTCCATCCCAATCGAACACCAATAATTCAAACGCATGCTTCACGTCTGTAATCGGCTTAGAACCTTGAGTAACGCTTCGTCCAAGGGCGCGTTAACGTCGATATTTTTACCGGTTTTCGGATGCTCAAACCGCACGCTGGACGCGTGTAAAAATAATCTTTTCAGTCCGTACTTACGCAATACACGATTTTCCTCGCTACGCCCGTAGCGCTCGTCACATGCTATCGGATAACCCGAATGCGCCGCATGCACGCGTATTTGGTGGGTACGTCCGGTCTTGGGTTGGGCCTGAACCAACGTTGCGTCAGCAAACCTTTGTTTAACAGTGAAGGTCGTCCTTGCCGGTTTGCCACTCGTCGACACCGCAACCATGCGCTCGCCGCTTTTCAAACTATTTTTTACCAAAGGTACATCAACGATCATTTTCTCACGCTGTAGGCGGCCCGATAACAATGCTAAATAGTGTTTGGCAACACGATTATCTCGAAATTGTGTATGCAATACGCGCAAAGCACTACGCTTTTTAGCGATTAACAAACATCCCGAAGTCTCTCGGTCCAATCGATGGACTAATTCCAAAAACCGGTCTTCCGGCCGCAACTGTCGCAAACCTTCGATAACACCGAAATAAAGCCCGCTGCCACCATGTACAGCAACCCCAGAGGGTTTATTAAATACCAGCAATTGATCATCTTCGTACAATATCCTCCCACCGAGCCGTTCGTTCAGCAGACCATCCGGTGCCATTCGATTTCGGGTCGTTGCCATCCTAACCGGGGGAATACGTACAAC
>CAZVFR010000114.1:0-10505 GCA_964626505.1 uncultured Methylococcaceae bacterium | reverse complement strand
CGACTAACGGGCTTGCTATTGAAATTTAATATCGTCATA
The DNA here is from genome assembly GCA_964626505.1 of uncultured Methylococcaceae bacterium. Lineage (GTDB taxonomy): Bacteria > Pseudomonadota > Gammaproteobacteria > Methylococcales > UBA1147 > CAZUGA01. The sequence goes on along the minus strand of CAZVFR010000114.1, from coordinate 10,466 downwards.
AATCTAACAAATTTAATCGTCAAAAGGCTTCGTGGAAACCTACGGGAAACACTATTGTTGCTGAGATTCGACGTGTCCATAGCCGTATCCATAGCCGTAGTCTTGTAGAAATCCCATGCCTGTTGCCTTTTTGCGCTTGTTGATAATAAAACCAATCACATCGCAACTATCGATCATCGATATCGCCTGCTTAAGTCCGCTTTGGGGTGTCTTACCCGCTTCAACAACTAAAATTACCTGGCCCACCTGGTTCGCGAGAACCGCTGCTTGACTTGCATTTAGCAGTGGTGGTGAATCAAATATCACCAAACGATCCGAATAACGGCTAGACAATTCCATCGCCAGTCTCGCCATCGCGTCACTGGCCAAAATTTCTGTTGAATATTTATGTTTCTTTCCGGCACTTATAACTGATAAATTTGGGATATCCGTCTTGTGCAAAACATCGTTAAAAGTAACCGCGTCATCTGCCAGTAAATCGATTAATCCAAGCCCCGGTTCAAACCCCATAACTTCGGGTATAGATGGCTTAGCAACATCGGCATCCACCAACAATACAGTCCTTTCTCGTTCTGCCGCGACGCTTATCGCTAAATTGATTGACGTAAAAGACTTGCCCTCACCCGGCAAACAACTCGTAATCATTACGAGATTCGAATTTTTTATGCCGACCTTTGCATCACCAAACGCGTTTTGGAGCAGGGGTCGCTTAATCCGCCGATATTCTTCAGCTAATTGGGTTTCAAAATCATCCGGTAACAACATCCCGTTGTTGCTCAAGCGCGCACGATTTAACGAAATACGCCGCGATGGTTTACCATCCTCATTGAGTGAGCCAATATTGGAAAATTTTTCCTCAACAGCCTGGTCTTTGCTCCAAACTTGCGCAACTTTATCTACATCAACTCGCGTAGGAGGCGTTTTATCAGTACGCCCACTCTTTTCCATTACTTTTTCAATGATACTCACAGAAATGTCCCCTGCTGATGTCAGTCAATTAAACTGTTGATTACTAGAGCCCATTAATTACGCGCTTAAAGTCTGCTGATTTCAACAGTGTCAGTGCTTTTATCTCTATTGTCATTGCATTAAAGTCTCTTAGCTATCAATTCTTGATGAACCATATCACCGATTAAACCGTTCACTGCACCCCACAATTAATTACATAATGCCACGCTACGCAGCCTAGCACGAGATCTCCCACCGAAATGACAATCCATCGCTCGATCTTTGCTCCCAAACGGTTCCCTCACTCGAAAAGACAGTCCACCATTACGGTCGGCCAGAAAACCCCTCATATAAATATATCTCCGCAGGATCATTATTGACCACTGATGAAGTATTTGGACCAATTGTCTCGCAACGCTCCCTTGGACATGCAAGTAAAGTTTAGCAGATATTCCAGAACGCCAAAGCTTAGTATACGGTCGTAAACCCCAGTACTAAGCCCGAAACTTCTTACTAAGATTATGGATGGCCTGATCAATCTATGCCATATTCAGGAAAATGGTGTATTAAGGTAATCTGCAAAGTCAATCGCCCTTGGCTATCTTTTTCGCACCCCTAAAAAACCATACAACTCCTTTTGATCGATTGTCTAGCGAAGCAACAGCTAGTTTGGTGTTAGCAAAAAGCCAGATTGCAGCGGCAAACTGGCAATACGGCAACGAATTCTACGCATCTATATACGTCTTTTTAACAATATCAACTATGCGTGGCGCAGTTTTACCGTCCCACATTTCAGGAATCTTCCCGGATTTTCCACCCGACGAAAGAATATCGTAGACACACTCAGTAATCGTATCAGGATCATTACCGACAATAGTGTTAGTCCCTTGCTCGACAGTAATCGGCCTCTCCGTATTGTGCCTTAATGTCACGCACGGAACCCCAAGAGCGGTTGTCTCTTCCTGCAATCCGCCCGAATCCGTCAAAACAAGCCGGGACGACTCCATCAAACCCAACATCTCCAAATAAGGAATTGGTGGTAAAATAATGAGACCTGAAGTATTTGGCTTATCCAGCAATTTTGTTTGCTCAATCATTTTTTTAGTTCGCGGGTGTACCGAGAATATTACCGGAATTCTGTCACTAACCGATATTAGAACACCAATAATTCTTTCAAGAACATCCAGGTCATCCACGTTTGAAGGGCGATGCAAGGTCGCTACCGCGTAGCCTTTTTTGGCGATAGACATCGACAAATTCGGTGCTCTGTCGCGCAACACGTCATAAAACGGTACAGCGCGCCTAAGATTATTCATTAAGGAGTCAATCATGACATTACCGACAAAATGTATTTTGGCCTCGGCAATACCTTCTCTGAGCAGGTTATCCTTAGCCGATTTTTCTGTGATAAACAACAAATCCGACAGCTGGTCGGTCAAAATCCGGTTAATTTCCTCAGGCATTTTGCGGTCATTGCTGCGCAAACCCGCTTCTACATGAATTATCGGAATATGCTTTTTTACCGCGACCAAACTACACGCAATTGTAGAATTGACATCACCAACCACTAGAACACAACAGGGTTTGACTTCATCCAAAACAGGTTCAAACTTCAGCATAACTTGAGCTGTTTGCACGGCATGGCTGCCGGATCCAACTTCCAAATCAATATTGGGTTCAGGTATACCCAACTGATGAAAAAACGAATCTTTCATCGCCTCATCATAGTGCTGGCCAGTATGCACCAAATAAGGCCGTAACGAATCGCCGTATTCGGAAAACGCCGCACAAATTGGCGCTATTTTCATAAAATTAGGTCGTGCCCCCACCACGCAGAGAACGGTGGAAGGCAAAGAATCATGATTCACTTAACTTCCTGTTTATTGTTATCAACCACCTCGTCGTAAACATCATCCATATCGAGCTGAATCAATATCGCTTTGCGCAATAATGTTCTCTCTTTCTGAATCACCTGACTTAAATTTTCTACGCTTCGTTCCAATTGCATGACCCGATCTTCAATGTTTCCACTACCTTTAGCCAACGATGAACCGGCGCTATTAATTAGCGAAACCGTACCACTTTTAGGCGATTTAACGGTAGTAGGTGAATCCTCCTCTAGTTCAGCGATAACCGCTTTAACAGCTTTGATATCAATATTGTGCATTTCTTCCAAAAAGCCATAAAGCATCAAACGATCACAAAGTGAATTGATTTTCCTAGCAATGCCATCCGTATAGGCGTGGATTTCTCCAAAAACATCCTCGTCAAATTTAGGGTCGTCTTTCCAACCTGCGGTTGCTAAACGATGAAGTATATAACCCTTGGTTTCCTTTATTTCGAGCGGCCGCAGATGATAAGTTGCCGTAACTCGCTGGCGCACCTGATCCATATTATCCTGTTGCAACAGGTCACGGAATTCCTCTTGTCCGAGCAAAAAACTTTGAAACAACGAACGACCGTTCATTTCGAAGTTCGAAAGCATACGCAGTTCTTCCAAAGACTCTCTGGGTAAATTTTGAGCCTCATCTACAACCAATAACATGCGTTTTCCTTCACGCGCTTTTGAGCGGAAAAAATTCTCCAGTCCTTGCAATAATGTCGCTTTACTACCGTCATGGCTTAACCCAAAAGTTGCTGCAATGATACGCAACGTATCGTCAGCACCGACATGGGTCGTTACCATTAATCCGGCAACCACATTTTCATTGCGGATTTCCTGGAACAAAGCTTTGACCAACATGGTCTTGCCGGTACCCGGTTTGCCGGTAACAACAATAAACCCCTCTCCTTGGGCAAGCCCATACCTAAGATACGCTAGAGCCCGTTTGTGCACGGGACTGTCATAAAAAAAATCCGGATCAGGATTGAGCTGGAACGGCTTTTTCTGAAGCTTATAAAACGATTCGTACATTTTTCTGATTAAAATAGTATATTCAATAGGGCCAGCACTCGATTCTCGTCAAAACTAACCGTAGGGTCGGATGAATCCTGTGTTAAAAAACTATATTCGAGCGAGCCATTTATATTCCTTGAGACATCGAAATAATCCGCAATGTTTCGAGTTAAACGCAACGAAACATTGTAAACATTATTGCGCCGATTTAGACTCGAAACTATTGCACCTGACGTGGTATTCCTATTCCAAGATAGCTGCAATGTTGAATTAGTTCTAGGCGAAAACCGCCAATTCCAAGATCCAACGGCCCCGATAGAATTATCTTTTGTCAAACTGACCTGAAATTCCCTCCTTGAATGAAACAATGTCAAATTCAACGTACTTCTGCCTGTGACGATTGAAACTGACCCCTGAGCCAATTTCCTAACGATCACCTGAGGAGTCAGCGTTGGCAAACCAAGATTGCTTGTCACTGAAAGGCCGGTCGTCGTATTAAACGCAGCCTGATTAAACGGATTTTGATTAAGTAAAAGTTGCTGTGTCGTGGTTGTATCTTCAGAATAACTGGCTTGCCAATTGGTTCTGCCGGTTCGATGCGTTAGCCTCGCATTCCATACGTCACCAGTGTTTGTGCCCACACCGGAATGCTGGAACCGAACCACCATATTGGTCCTAAGGGTCGGCGTAACCTGAACTTGGGCATATTGCAAATTCTTACCATAACCACTTTCCACAGCGAGTTTATTGCTTGGCGTCCACGCTAAGCCCGCCAAATAGTAGCTACCGTTTTGATTGGTGTTCGTATTAGACAGAAAAGTATTGCTAGAATTTCCAGCACTAATGAACACCGCGTATCGTCGACTAAAATAGTATCTGATTTCACCGTCATAATTTTGGAAACGGACGTTTCCACCTTGAGATCTATCGCTATAGGTATCGTTGTAACCCATACGCCAAGCAATATTAGAAAATTTATAGCCACTTTGTAACTGAGCATTAAGAGAATAAGTATTTGAATTCCCGGTAGCTCCCGTGGAAGTATTAACCAAATCGTATCCCAAGCGAATGACTCCATTAGCATATCCATGGAGTTGCGGCGTCCAAACCGGACTCACGCTAAAGGTGTAAACATCCGTTCTATTACCGGTTGCGTTAATGTTATTCGTCGTAACAGGCCCCGTATTAACAATATTTTGCTGACTAATCGTGCTGCTGGCGTTCAAAAACAAACGGTTTCTAACCAATTCCGAATTAGCGATAGCAAACAATTGATTGTTAATATTAACGCCGCCGTTACCCCCTTGGTTAATGTTGTTTTGCATTTGATAAGTCAGATTCAAATTCGTTCGGCTACCCGTTCGAAGTATGGATATAGCAGGACTGATCTGTGTTACAAACGCGCTTCTCTCGCTTCCGGCCGGACTCAAGTTGATATTGTCAGAATAAATTTCGGAAATAGATAACGCAGGTGTTATGAACCATTGACCACCGAAGGCTGAAGATTGTAATGCTATGGCCGCCGCCAACAACCCCAATATGCTTGATATCCTGACCCTTATCAACAAGAGAAACTCGACGCCGTTGCTATTTTTACCCAGCATAATTTTCATTGGTATAGTTTTGCCTTTGACGGCATCCAAATCATTAGGTCAAAATCCCGTTTAGCCGCAGGAAAAACCGATAGACTTTAAAAGAATTTTTGTATGGCCCCTTTATCATTATCATATTTACCGAGGTCTTACACAGTCTCACCAGAACCTATACTGAAATAATCAGAACTCTAATACAACAGGCGCCAGTCCACTCTTCATCAACGATAGTCACTCGCACAATACTTCTCATCGGCTTAGCAGTACTGTAGAGAGAATAGCTATGCTCAACAGTGATATTTCAGGCAACGTCAACTATGTCAACATTCATCGACCGCGATACACACCGGCGACTCAGATGAATAACGATGCAGGTATATCTCTTCCAACTGCCAGTATTTTCCCGACATTAGAAAAAGATTTTTAAAAATAGGCTTCAGGAATAAACAGAATATCTCCAGGCAGTAGTTCTACGTTCGCGGTAATATCACCGTCTTCGATCAAATCCTCGAGTCTGACACCAAACTGCCGTTGCTCACCGTTGATCACCCGAACGATACTCGCTCTATTACCGGCACCCGTTCCACTACCCAAATTGCCTATTAAAATAGCCAGATCTAGAATTGTCATATGCTCTGTATAGGGAAACGAAGCCGCGTTGTATACTCCGCCGCCGCCAGCGCCACCAATACCTCCTCCGCCACAACCGCCTCCACCAAGGTTGCCGCCGCCTAGATTTCCACCACCGACACCACCACCGACACCGCCTCCACCCCGTAAATTGCCACCGCCACCGCCACCGCCTCCAAACGCGCCAATCACTCTGATTTGTTCGCTGTATGGCCCAACAAACCCAGTCACTATAACGGTGACCAATGGATTACGGACATATTTGGCCAACTCGACCTCAATGTCTCGAGCAAGTTGAAACGGAGTCTTGCCACTCGCCTGCAGTTCTTCAACCAAAGGTGCTGTAATTTTGCCGTCTGGCCTTACTGGGATCGACCTGGATACTTCGGGGTTACCCCACACGAACATTTCCACCGCATCACCGGGACCGATAATGTAGGTATAATCGGACGGCAGTTGGGCTTTTTGATCCATTTGCGGGTAGCGGTTGCAACCCATAAATACGGCTAAAAGAAAACAAATTGCCGCAACAAACAGTCTATTAGTCATAACCTTATCACTCCCCTTTCTAATCACCGAGCAGATAGAAACTCTATCGCGCCTATGCTAGTTTCAGTTTATCCTGACGAAATACCAAAATCACTAAAAAACTGTGGACAATTGTAGCAGATCTTTGATCTTCCTATCGAATTCGAAATTTCCACATTTACCGATCAAACCCTATACGAACCGTTAACATCGAGAAACAATTCCGGAAAAACAAACTGTCGGGGCCTAGTTATTCCTTGAATCGCAGCTTCCAATGCCTAATACCGATGAAAAACATGCCAGCACATTTAATAATTGTCGAGCGCTGTAGATTCGCCCTGAGACTTACAAACAATTAATAAAATCCCCCAAACGGCCAACCGCTTCCGCAATTCGCTCGCTAGATGTTGTATAAGCGAATCTCAAATGGGTGCTCGGCGCATTGATTCCAAAATCTTTTCCAGGCGCAAGCGCAACGCCATTTTGTTCCAATAAAAGCTCTGTAAACCTCGAACTGGACATTCCAAAACCGCTACAGTCAGCATAAATATAAAATGCTCCCCCTGGTTTTACGCCGATATTAAACCCTAAACGAGTCAATTCCGAACACAGATAATCCCGCCTGCCCTTAAATTCAAGTCGCCGACGATCCAATTCAGCTAAGTTATCGGCGTCAAAAGAGGCGAGCGCTGCATATTGCGAATGAGAAGGTGCTGAGATAAAAACATTTTGCGCCAATTTATCGACCGCATCGATCAAATCGTCCGGCACCACCATCCACCCAACCCGCCAACCCGTCATACCGAAATATTTTGAAAAACTATTGACCACCAAAGCTTGATCCGAAAACGCCAGTATGGATTGCGCTTGAGATTCATACTCCAAGCCATGGTAAATTTCGTCAGAGATAATGCAGCCACCAAGCGAATTCACCAATGCAGCAATTTTTTGTAAATTTTCAGATGAAATTATAGTCCCGGTTGGATTCGAAGGTGATGCGAGCAAAACAATACGGCTATCCGGCTCCCAATGCTGCTGGATCATGTCCACATTCAGCTGGTAATCCTCTTCAGGACCGGAAGAAATCAATTTGGGTTCAGCTTCGAACAGCCTGACTATATTGCGATAACAGGGGTACGATGGATCCGCCATCAAAACCTGATCCCCTGCATTTAACAACACACCCAACGCAAGCAACAAGCCGCCAGATGCGCCTGGCGTAATAAATATGCGTTCCGCGGATAGGTTCAGCTTGTAATGGTTTTTATAATAATCCGCAATTGCAGACCGAAGTTCAGGCAGGCCTGCAGCCGCGGTATATTTTATCGCCCCCGAACTAAGTGATCGCATACCGGCTTCTATAACCACCGGCGGAGAATCGAAATCCGGTTCACCGATTTCCAAATGAATGATATCTCGCCCCTCGCGCTCCAACTCTCCGGCCCGAGAGAGTAAACTCATCACGTAGAAAGGGTGAATCTCTTTCATTCGGTTGGAAATCGATAACATCTACACCCCCATTGCCTTAGCCTACTTGCCAGCAACTTGATTTAAGCTACCCGACCACTCTCGTAGTATGTCGTATTTCGTACTGACTTTGATCATTATTCTTTTCAATTACGCTATTAATCAGCAATCTCATAGGATTAAAACTTCATAACCTATTGTTTATTATATTTTTTATATTCTTCCGCCCTGATCCACCAAACAAGATATATTCACAACCCCTAATTTTTTATTATAATGGTGAGTTGAGAAGCACTAAACAGCTGTAGATTTATTTGATTTTTGCTATCAATGACCGTTTCACATTAGCCATGGTTGGGGAGTTATTGGATGACCGAACACAAAAAAACTGAAGAATCACCTTTCAGTTTTGAGCCCTATAAGATCAAAAAGGGTGAAGAATACATGAATGATGCTCAGACCGAGCACTTCAAGGCGATTCTGGAGAAATGGAAATCGGAACTCATGGAAGAGGTAGACCGTACAGTACACCATATGCAGGATGATGCAGCCAATTTCCCGGATCCGAATGACCGAGCCACGCAGGAATCCGAATTCAGCCTGGAACTCCGGACTCGGGATAGAGAACGAAAATTAATCAAAAAAATTGACGAGTCTTTAGCCACCATTGAATCAAGCGACTATGGCTTTTGCGAATCATGCGGTATCGATATCGGGATACGCAGGCTAGAAGCACGCCCAACCGCTACATTGTGCATTGACTGCAAGACCCTGGATGAAATTCGAGAGAAGCAAGTCAGTTGATCTAGAATCAATCGATAGCAACAGCGGAAAAAGCATTCAAGCGCCAAACAGGAAGGCCTTGAAACTTCAGCACGCTGTGAAACAAATCTAGTGTAGCCAGACAACACCCTCCTTTGAACGCTATACAACCCAAAACAGCAATTTCGGGTACCGGTTAGCCCGAATTTCTCACCAAAGGGCGGTTAATAAAATCTCCAACCATCCCAATTTACCCCCTACCCAATACCGCGGTCGCTTCGCGCCGTCCCCAACGGGACCGTTACATTTGGGCTCGCTTTGCACAGCAATCGCCAGTTTTGCCCAAGCCCGCGCTAATCACGGGCGTTGGTTGGTACGAATCGACGATTTGGATACATTTCGGATCGTATCAGGCGCCACCACAAACATCCTCAAAACTCTGGAAGCCTGCGAGCTTACCTGGGATGACTCGCTGCTCTTTCAAAGCCAACGTTTAGACGCCTACCAAACGGCATTGGATGCCTTGGAATACGAAGGGCTTGTTTACGCCTGCACGTGCTCTCGAAAATCTTTGTCTCAAAACACCCCCATCGGACCTAATGGTCATATATATCCAGGATTTTGCCGCCAAAAACAGATTCCTAGATCCGAATCCCACGCTCTAAGGATAAAAACCGACGATGCAATCATCAGTTTCGAAGACAACCTTCAAGGCACTACAACACTTCGACTTTTCGACGAAGATGGGGATTTTATCGTCAAACGCCGGGATCAGATCTTCGCATACCAGCTCGCGGCGACAGTAGACGACAATGAGCAAAACATAAACGAGGTATTCAGAGGCATAGACCTGCTATCATCAACCCCAAGACAGATTTACCTGCAACAGTTACTCAAACTACCGACACCAGCCTATTGTCATATACCCATCCTGGTTGACGAACACCGCGTTAAATTGAGCAAACAAACCGGCGCCAAACCCGTAACAGCCGAAGAAGCGCCGAAACTATTATTCGCCGTGCTGACACTACTCAAGCACCAACCACCGAAAGAACTGACTCTAGCACCCCCCAAAGAATTATTGGCTTGGCTGATCGAAAATTGGCACCCACTGAGACTCCAAAAAATCACAACAATGCAACTAAATCGAACGGATTAACTAAGACGCCCCCAGTTCTAAAACCGATACCTCGGCTCACCATTTAACTCTGCCCCGATGGTTGCACGCCATGCGCCTCATACACTAGGTATTCCAGAAACCGCACATTCACGCTAGAATAGCGTGCTGCATATAAACCCTAACCGGCTCTACTCGACAAATTGACGCATAAATACTCGCCAGGACCTAAGAACGCTGCATGACAAATTACAAACTCACCCACTTAAATCAGCTCGAGGCTGAAGGTATACATATCATACGCGAAGTCGCGGCGGAATTTGAACACCCGGTCATGTTGTATTCGGTCGGCAAAGATTCCGCGGTAATGTTGCACTTGGCAATGAAAGCATTCCATCCCGGAAAACCGCCCTTCCCCTTATTGCATGTGGATACCACCTGGAAATTCCACGAAATGATCGAGTTTAGGGACCGACATATCAAAACGCTGGGATTGGATTTGATTGTCCACATCAACCACGACGGT
>CAZVFR010000113.1:0-10528 GCA_964626505.1 uncultured Methylococcaceae bacterium | reverse complement strand
GCTAGGAGGCCCTAAGCCACAAGCAGGTTCGCGATGGATTTTTCTACTGCCTGTAGCGATGGCCTGTGCTGATCCCGTACCATAATAAAAATCGCTGAGGCATTTACAACGGTATTTGCGGGGGGGTTACAATTCAACTCTCCAGTTTGTTCATCGATATAGGCGATAGCAGTTCCTAAATCATTCCTAACCAATGTACAGACCAATTGAGCCCAGGGTGCATTATAAATTTTAGTATCGTAACGGGCATATTCGTCATGATGGCTGGTAAACATATTTTCAATAATCAACTCAGAGCCTGGCGCAACAAGTGCCCTTACAATCATTTCAGGGTATGCCCTGATCGGACGAATCACGGTACTGGCACCCGCGAAGAGCAGCCGTTTTCGGTTATTATCGTCGCAGCATTCCGCGAGTATGGTAGTTTTAACGCCCAGTTCCGTGAGGCGGTGCAAGATATCAAATGTCCGGCCGTCAGAATAGATGTCATTTTCGTTCTTTGCCAGCACAACAATAGCGCTTGCCGCATTAACATTGACTGCGCGTACTTTGTTGATATCATCGGCACGGCCCTGGTAATGCACCACGCCAGTTAATTTTTTTATTGACCGCGGCAGTCCATTGGGAAATTCGCTGGTCAGAATCTGGATGGGCGCATCGCTAAACTTTTCCGATGCTCGGAATTGCTGTATCAATCGGACTAGATATTGCTCCCTGTTGTTAGCCGGCGTATTCATGATCACAATATGCTTTGACAAATCCCACCTCCAGTAACCTTTGATTTTTTTGTCGCGCTGCGCGATGCGGTAGTCAAAATAATCTCCAGCTGATTTAGCTAAAACAAAGATGCCGCCAACATACAGAAACAAGACCGTTGCCGCCCGGCCGTGCACTGTGGTCGCCGCAACATCACCGTAACCCACTGTCGTTGCCGTAGTTAACGTCAGCCATAAGGCATCGTTAAAATTCATATCCTCGTAGTAAAGCATGGCACAAATATGCAACGCAAAGATGACGCTGAGAAAGAGCAAGGAACGCGATAATGATGCACGCATTTGCATGCTGTCGGCAGTGATATTTTTTAATTTTTTGCGGCGCCTAAAACGTCCTAGTGGGGCAATCATAAGCGGACATCTGCCTGAATGCTTTTTCTATTGTTGACTACACTTGCGGCCAGAATACCCGCGAGCATTCCGGATACATGTCCGGCCCATGAGATGTGAGCACGAAAATCCAAGAAGGAAAACAAAAGGCCACCGTACAGCATAAACACGATTATCGCTATCAGGGCGGCTTTGATTGAACGGCTAAAATAGGCATCGGCAAGAAGGAATGACCAATAACCCAATACCAATCCGCTTGCCCCTGCGTGATAGCCTGTTGATCCCATCAACCATGTTCCTAATCCACTGATTAATACCAGAAAGACGGTGATGTTCCAGAAGGCCTTTCTGCTACTCAGCTCAAGCAAGACGCCGAGCACCAAAAAAGGGATTGAATTGCCGATCAGATGCCACCAGCTGTGATGAATCCAGGGTGCGATGGGAATACCCAAGAGGCCCGATGCGTGGCGGGGGTAGATGCCGAATTGACCAAAATCTCCTGGCCATAGCGTCTGTGCCAGTTGTACCAACCACATCAAGCCACCCAGATAGAAGACATCAGGCAGCTTCATTCTCGGCTCCACTATTATCTACCAGTTGCATGCCTTAGGTGTCGAAAGATGGCCATCGCTACGACAGAATCAGTTACGTCTTTGCTTATGGTAATGCAGATTAATTTCTTCCATCACGCGGCGTTTGATCGCCTTTTCAGTGGTGTGGTCCAAGCCATAGCGATTGGCCAAGTAGCTCAAATCCTGCGTGCTAAAGGAAAGCCCCAAGCGTATTCTTTGGACCTTTTTGTACGGCAGGTCGACGATCTTTCGAACCATATCGCTGGTATTGATGTTGATATCCGCCGCATCGTGGCGAATCGCTTGCAAGGTTCCTTGGCGAAAATCAAAATGGAGTTGGACCTTTTTTAGTGCGGCTTTTTCCTTGGCCCATTTATGCGTTGCCATGGGGCCACATTTCATCTATGACATCAACTGGACAGCTGAGGTGTAGGAACACGTCGGTGTCACCGTCACCCCAGACCTCCACGGTTACACCGAAACGAGTATCGGGCACTCCTTCGCACTCGTGATAACGCAGTTCTTCAGCATCATCATCCAGGTGCGCCGAAGGCGGTTGGTCGGAGCAATCCCGATCATAGAAATAGGCCTCCGCCTCCTTGACGTTCTGGTAATATTCATCCGTCAGCCACGACGCGTATCGCTCCGGCTTGACTTGAACCTTCAAGCTGGCATAGTCGGTATCCCAAAGCTGCGCAAAACTGTCTTCAACAAAGATTTCCAATACCGCCGCTCGTGGGATTTTGAGCGCGAAACACAACAAGGGATCACCATCGTTATCATCGGTGGACATATAATAGGTCTTGTTTTCGGCGCTGCGCAGTGTACAGGTCTTTTCCACCGAGGACGAATACTGATAGGTCCCGACATCAGTGACTTCAAGTTGTTGGCCCTGTAATTCAGGCGCTAGGGATCGCCGTTCTTTCAAAACCACGATATCGCCCACCCGTAGCTCGGCAGGCTGTGTTAAGGTGCGTGTGGCGGGTTGTTTTTTCTTCTTAAAAAAACTCAGCATGTATTCACCTGTAGGTTAAACCGGCAATCGTTAAAAACTTAAGCCGCCGATTGTTCGGCCTGCTTCGCCTTCAGACGCTCCAAGACACTGTTACCTTTGCTGGCGGGGCTGCCAATACCCGCATTCTTCAAGTCCCGATCCAGATCATCGGTGCTGTCTTCCACAGCCATCCATTCACCGGCGTCCATATTGTCACGCCATCTTTCCTGCTTCGCCTTAACCCTATCCAAGGCTTTTTTTACGCGATGTTGATTGGATCCGGTGGCAGCAATATTATTTGAGAGACTCGTGGTAGTTTTCTGCAATTCCTTAATCGTTTTGACCTTCTCCAGTTCGCGTTTGTTCTTCTGGATGACCTTGTTGCGGTTTTTGATCATCGAGTTAATGCTTTCCACGTCGTTGGACAATTTTTTGTGCTCAGCGGATTTCTCATCTCGTTCAGCCTCCAGTTCGGCGATACGCTCAGCTACTTTAGCGGCGAGATCTTCCTTACCTGCGTTGAGGGCTTCCATGGCCTTGGCTTCGTAATCAGCGATGTCAGTCTCCAAAGAGTTGACTTCTCTCTTTAGTTTTATCTCACTGCCTTTTAAACTTGTCAGGTTTTGCCTTGCCTTAGCGATCGCGGCTTCGGCATCGCGGATTTCCTGTTCCAAGATTCGCACCGCATTTGCGTCAATGATTGTTTCGCCGATGTCACTACCCGCACCTCTAAGCGCGGTAAACATATCTCTTAATATACTCATCGTTTTATACCTCGTCTAAGCTAATAAAGGTTCAATCGCGTCAAGGACTTCCAGGGTATTTTCCGCCTGAACTTCCAATTCATGCACGATATTTTCGAACTTCGTATTGACGGCCATGGCACCAAACAGGATGTAGTTACCCTCCTGCAAGCCGATAGAACTCAACGGGATGGCGGGACTCAGCTGCAACATGATTTTATTCAGTTCATCAGTCTTGCCGTCCTGAACTTCACTGACATTGAACAGCGGAGTCACAGCGAGCAATTGAGCCTCCGTCTTAGCGACGTGAATCGGAAACTCGTCGTTGTTTGAACAAACAACTTCCAGCACGCCGTCTTCCGTCAGTAGAGCGTCGAAGGTCGTGCCTTCTTCAGTCGTTGCGGTATTCAGGCTATACGCCAAGTCTTCAAGTGTGTTTTCCATGGGATACTCCTACAGGATCTAGAATGACATTGCACTCTATGACACTAGGATAGTGTCATATTATGACAATTGTCAACGTTTATATTGCTCGGTTGGGTGAATTTATGATCTATTCCACTCATAGTAATCGTAAATGGATACCACTATTCATGGGCTATCCGCAAAGAAAACGCCATCTTCCTTAGCCCAGGCCTGATGGTGATACTGATAAACTGTGTGACTCCCCAAGCGATTTACCGCTATATCTTCATTGTGCCGGAAAAAAGTCGGGGAGAAGACAAAGGCTGCCTGTATCTGCGCCTTTGAAATCCAAGTGTCGTGCACGGGCAAGTAATCAACAGCATCGATCCTGCGCGAGGCAGATTGACCTCGCACCGTCCCTAGGGTCCACCCCCATTCGCCAAAAGTGGGTACATTGGCGTGGTATTGCTCGGTCGTGAAGCCCGCCGCCGCGAGGGTTTTTCCAATGCAGATGAAGGCCTTCTTGGCATGAAAGGGCGATGTGGATTGAATGGCGATGGTACCATCACCGGATAATAGCTCTTTCAGCCGCTGATAAAAATAATCAGAATACAGTTTATTGAGATCCGGGTGGCTGGGATCCGGTAGATCGACAATGATCGTATCGTAGTGCTGACCCGCACTGATTAGTTTTTCCACTTCGATAAAGGCATCACCGATAATCACATTAACGCGCTTATCCAAAAAGGCTCTTTCATTTAAGCTGAGTAAGGTTTCGCTGATTTCGGCCGGAGCGGTCTCATCTTGGCCGGAAAATAAGCTGATCAACTCCGCGTCCAGATCCACCAGTGTCACCGACTCGGGTGACCAGCGCAATAGATCTCTGACTGCCATGCCATCCCCTCCGCCGATCACCAGTATTTGATTGTGACGCGCCGAAGTCAGCATTGCCGGATAGGTCAGAAAACTGTGGTAGATCTTTTCATCGCTACTCGCGAATTGCAGCCGGCCATTGATATACAAACTGAGCACTTTAGGTAAGCCCTTACCAACATGGCGCTCGGTCAAGGTCAAGTGTTGGTACGGCGTGATCTTGGTAAACACCACCTTGTCCTTAAACAAGGTGTTGTTCATGGACTGAACCCAGCGCACGCCGCCAATGGCCAGCAAGATCAGTATCGCAATCAAGGCGCCATGCGCTGCCCATAACCTTTTCGGTGTCATGATGTAGGCGCGATATCGGCACAGAAAAAACAGCCCCACCAAGGCATTTACCGCGGCCGTCCCAATGGCTGCGATCATAATCGGGATCTTAAGGCACACGGTCACCCAGATCGCGGCACCGAATCCCGCACCGATATAATCAGCACCGTAGATGGTTCCGGTATTGTGGGGTAGGTGTTTACCATGAACCAGCTCTCGGATTCTGGCGATCAGTGGGATCTCCATGCCAATCATGAGCGCAAGGATGAAACCGCATAGAAACGGCATCAGGAAAGCGGCTTGTTGCAAGATAGCTACCACGCCGCCATCGACGGTAATGGAAGGATGCAAACCGTAAACGTCTTGCAACCAACTCGGCAAGGTAACGGTCAATGCTGTCATGGCGGCGATGATCAGCACGGAGCATCCGCCGAAAAAACCAATGGCCACTTCCAAGCCGGCAAATCCAGTGAACGGATCCGCGACCCATTTAGCCAAAAATGCTCCGATCCCCATGGCCACGATCATTAACCCTATCATGGTATATAGGGTGATTTCCACGGCTCCAATGATACGCCCGGCATAGTGCGCCAGGAGATATTCGTAAATAAGCCCACAGGCCGCGAGCACCGCCATGCTGCCGATCAAAACTCGATCATGTGTAAAGATGCGCTCGATGCTTGTCTGACGCATGGGAATACGGGCTAGAGTATTGAGTCAAAAATAAGCATCAAAGGATTGAGAATGATGGCGATGGAGACAAAAATCGCCGCTTCGATATAGGCAACACCGACGTTATGCTGGTTGTCCACTTCTTCGACGATATTGATTCCCCGCAGGATAACCTGTCTCGCGAGCCACGCGAGTATCGTGATCAACAGGGTAACCCCTAAGGAAACCACAAACCAGTATAGCGCTGATAACCAGGGGGTGTCTTGCAGATAGGGAATCAGATGAGAACTGGCACTGACGCCAAGCGCCGCAGCGAGGATATGCCCGGCGTAGCGTATCGCCAGTGCCGGATTTCCCTCACGCAAGGCGTCCTGAAACCGTTGACCGGCGTGCCGGCGCCGGTAGATGCTGGCGCGTAGCCGAGTAATGATCAACAGCAATACCTGGGCCGCAAAAAATACCAGAATTACCGGGATCAAGCCGCCCCAGGTCTCTGTTTCAACCCACTTGATGCTGGATTGAATAACGATACCCAAGACCACAAAATTAATCCCTTGAACGATACCGGCAGAGAGATTTTCCTGATCAATCTGATCTTTGAGAGAAAATCGATGGAAGATGAGTTTATCGTTCACCAGCATGCCTATCTTTAATAATACTATGCCCACGAGCGCATAGACCGCCACATTGAAGCCCTCAGTCAAAATCGAAGCAGACGGCTCGCCGCCAATCGCGGCGGCGATGATCAAGGCCAGGGCCAAAGCGCCACCCGCAAAGGAGATGCCGAAAGCAAAATTATCCTTTTTTGCAAGTTCCGTGGTGGTATTGACACCGCTTATTACGCCCTGCAAATACCGAAACGTACTGATCGCTCCGACCGCCAACACCAGATTGAGAGATAAAATCCCAGCGGCCCAAATAAAATATTCATTCAACATGATTTTTCCTCGATATACTTTTCCTAACTGAGTTTTTCACATCCATGGCACCCAACGTTATTTGCCACCGCCGTAACTGCGGGACGATCGATAAGTAGAATTGCGCGTACTGCCTAAAGAATTCGACCGTGTCTGATACGAACTTCTAAATCCCGCTGATGCAGTCTTAAAGGAACGGGCGGATCTGGGAACAGGTTTCACAATCCCTGCCGCAGCCCCAGTTTTCGTTCTTGCGTAGGGGCTGCGAAAGGTTTTGCCGGAACGTTTAAATTTGCTTTCTGCCCGCTGCCGGACCGTAGCTTGTTCCCTGCGTTGGCTTGGCGAGGTGTAATGATCTCGTCCGTAGTCGTGGTAATAACTGTAACTGCGGCCACCTGCCCAACCGCCATAATAGGTGCGCCGGTTAAACAAAGTGCTGAATAGCGCGTACTTTCCATACCATGCCCAAAATGAACCGCCACTACTATCTTGCCGCCAATGACCATAATTGGGGTTTCCGATCAACTGGCTTCCCGCACCCGTATCACTTGACTGATTGGCCAGCAGACTGGCTTCCTTACTCATCGCCGCGACCCGCGCCAGGGTTCCATCAGACATATCCGCCAGCACATTGATCGGATCAGTCAACATCATCGCATAGACATCCGGGCGTGCCGCGGTTTCGATCTTATCCAGCTCACTCCAGACCGCTTGCACCGCGGCCTCGCCCTGTTGTGGTGCTTGCTCGGCCTCGATCCGCGTATTTTGCCAACGCGATTTCAAGCCCTGAAAGACGGGTCCGCGGACCGTGGCATCCTCCGCAATCGCATCGACAATCTCACTGAGTTCCGGCTTCTGTTCACGGACCACATCGGCATAGCGGTTCAGCAAAGTCACATTCCTGATATTCCCGGTACGGATCTGCGTCTCCAGGTTTTTGACAGCGTTTTCCGTGCGCGTCATTGAATCCAGAAGCATTGCCTGCCATTCCTCTTGTTGTGATCCACATCCGGAAATGACAGTGATACAAAAAACCAACGGCAGGCTATAGGTTTTCCCGAATCCTATTTTATTCATGACGACTCCTGATCGAATTTAAAGATGCTTTTTGCCGGTCGCCAACGCCAGCCGGCATGAAAAACGGCGCCGAGGGTATGCCGCGAATAATCGATTGGGTTTTTACATGAATGACAGTTGCGCCGGCGATTATCGTTTCGCCAGCCTTCTTTGGGTTACAAGCTCCACACATAAAAATATCAAAGGCCGCGTAATCGTGTTCCGGCCAGGTGTGTACGGTGATATGCGATTCAGCTAACAACAACACCCCGGTCAACCCTTTTGCCATGCCAAAACGATGAAAATGGGAAGAAAGGATGGTCGCGCCAGCGTTCCGGGCCGCCTGCTCCAGCAACGACTCCATCTCTGCGTCGGACAAATGGGCGTGCCTCCCTTCGCATTCAATGATGATATGCTGACCCGCAACCAAATTGGGTTCTTCGTGATTTGTCATATTATGGCTATAATCCTAATATTCTTCGAGAGTCTAGGGCTATTATGTTAATTTCGTATCCCCTGCATGTGCCAGAATCACTAGAGAGCTCCGTTAAAAATGCAAGATACTGACCGGCAGCCCCAGAGACCACTGGATGAACAGGGTAACACGACGTCAATTTCAGCGTTATGGCCGCTCGCTATCAAACGCTATTTGCTGGTCAGAAAGGACTTGCACGTCCTATCCTACCAGGAACTCGCAGATAGATTGATACAATACAATATTCATCAGAGTGCGCAAAATCTGAGCGCAAAATTCAATCAGGGTACCTTCAGCGCATCGTTGTTCGTAGCCAGCCTACTTGCTATGGGCGAGCAAGACATCGATCTTCAGGAGTTGGCCGCCATTGTTGAGGAGATCGAAGGGAACAATCAATCGGACCCGAACGAGAGCTAAGCGCTTAAAATCTGTTCAAGATCTCGCTGAAGAGCGGATTTCTGCGTTAAAAGTGAACTCAAAATACTCACCTACTCCAGTATATTGCGCTTTTTCGTCCACTTTTGCCTTGCGTTGCATGCCTTGATCAAGATCTTGACAGGTTCTTAGACGAGGCTGTTCATCTAAACCTCATTTTGAACCGTCAGAGCGTTGCATGCACCTAGCTCGGATTGCGCATCAGAATGAAATGCACGCCTATATTTGCGTCAAACAGTAGAATACTAAAAACCTGTACTGGCACATCAATTTGAATTTTTGAATCTCAACCTTTCTTAGCCATAATGAATAGCGGCACCCCTAATGTTACTGCAGCAACGGCGAATCAGATTCCTCCAATTCGAATCCTTGTATTTTTGCCTCACCGGCCAGATGGTGAATATATTGACTGACAGCTTTGCGTTGAACGCGTGCTTTCAGGTAATTAGAAATTTTTTCTTTGACATAGGGGTAGTCTAAAGGCTTCCCCTCGACCTTGCGGTCTATGCGTACAATATGATAACCGTAGCGGGTTTCAATCGGGTTTGGCGCGAGTCCTTGGGGTAGTGGAAACACCTGACGCTCGAATTCGGCTACGGTTTGTCCACTGGTTAATTGACCCAGGCTACCGCCCTCTTTTTTGGAAGGGCATGCGGAATGAGCCATTGCCAGTTTCTTGAATGACGCACCCTGTTTTAATTCGTCTAAAAGAATATCAGCTTGCTGTTTAGTTTCGCGGCGCTGTTTTACCGCCTCCTTAGGGGCGATAAGCAAAATATGACTGGCTTCAATTAAATCCGGTGTTTTAAAACGACACCGATTGTTCCGGTAATAGGTGCGGCAACTGTCGTCATCGGCTTCGGGTGTTGCCACCTCCTGATCGATTAGGCGTTGAATAATATCTTCTTCCTCAGTTTTCTTGGCTCTTTCGTCATACACCGATTGCAGATCGAGCCGATAGGCTTCCTGTAACAACAATGCCCGTATAACCAGAGCTTGCGCTGCATGTTGATAGGCGGATTGTTGGGATTCCGAGGGGTGATATTGCATCTCTCTGGCAATATCATCGGACGTAATTTCCACACCGTTAACGGTGATTTCTGGGGTACAGGTCTGAGTTTCCATCGAAAGCAAAACCTACCTGTGTTGCCGCACGATTTGATAGCTGCGACCTAAATACCAAATCGGTGCGCTCCAAATATGTACCAGGCGGGTAAAGGGGAAACACAGGAACATGGTTAAGCCGACAAAAATATGCACTTTATAGATGAGGCTAACGGTTAATAACATATCCGCCGCGCCACTTCTGAACGTTACGATGCGCTGCGCCCATTCGGCCATCAATAACATATGGCTACCGTCAAGGTGACCCACGGAAGCAAACAGTGTTAATAAGCCTAGAATCAGCTGTACAAATATCAAAAGTAAAATGAAAATATCACTGAAATTACTGGTTGCGCGCACTCTGGGATCGGTTAATCGCCTTTTGACCAAAACAGTCATGCCTAAGAAGCAATAAATCCCAAAAGCCCCGCCAAAGCCAATGGCCACGATTTGCTTGACCTGGGTGCTCAGACCTACAGCATGGTATATCGAGGGTGGCGTTAACAATCCCGCCAAATGACCGAAAAACAACAGCAGAATACCGATATGAAAACGGTTATTCGCCTTAATAAAATGACGACTGCTTAACATCTGGCTGGAACCGGCTTTCCAGGAGTATTGATCGCGGTCAAAGCGAATCCAGCTGCCGACGAAAAAGACTGCACCAGCAAGATAGGGATAGATGCCAAACAAAAAGTCGTGGATGTAGTTCATGTCAGTTACAAAGTTTCAATTGTCTCAGTGTGCTTTTTTGATGGATTCAACCGGAATGCTGTATTCCTGGACGGACGGTTTTTGTGAGTCGGTCGCTTGCTTTTGGCTGCCGAAACGCACGGCTTCCTCTTCCCA